>NZ_JBEXUG010000002.1:275316-316445 GCF_040614315.1 Streptosporangium sp. NPDC006007
GCAGAGGCCCGGAGGACGGCGGAGAGTCTGCGGGCAGAGGCCCGGAGGACGGCGGAGAGTCTGCGGGCAGAGGCCCGGAGGACGGCGGAGAGTCTGCGGGCAGAGGCCCGGAGGACGGCGGAGAGTCTGCCGGAAACAGCTCGGGACCCGGGTCTCCGGCAGACGCGGGAAGGTGCGGAGGCTGGGCCGGCTCGGTCACGTCGCGTCGTCCCTCAGCTCCTCGGCCCGCCGGGCGAGCCCCTCGGCCAGGGCGGCCGCGACCTCGTAGTCGAGACCCTTGATCGTGGACGATCCCGCGTGGGACGCGGTACGGATCTCGACCGTGGCCAGTCCCAGGATCCGCTCGAACCAGCCCTGCGCCTTGTCAACCGTCTGGATCCGGCTGACCGGAACGAACGCCCACTCCCTGCTGATCCACCCGGAACGCGCGTAGACCACGTCCCCGCTGAGCTCCCAGCGGTGCACGGCGTAACGCCAGAACGGCTCGGCGATCGCGGCCGGGAGCACGAGCACCGTCATCAGCGCCGGCAGCCACCAGATGTGACCGGACACCCAGCCGGGCAGCCAGGACCATCGGTCGCCGTCGATCCACCGCGCGAGAAAGAACGAGCCGCCGATCAGGACGGCGGACCAGAACAACTGCTCCAGCAGCCAGAGCGCGACGGCCTTGCGGGAGACTCGGTTGGCGGGATCACGCAGCGGCACGCGGTCCCTCCCAAGGGCCCGATCACCCACCCGGCCCACGGCCGTGGTCCCGTCCGGGGCGTTTCCGTCCTTGTTGGCGTGGTCTCTCACGCTGTCAGCCTAAAGGGTCCTGTCCCGGCGGGTGGGCTGTCGTGTGCGGGGATCGATTTCCCTCCGGGAGGGCGGAAGCCCCGCCGTACCGGGCGAACCGTCATGTGCCGGGATCCGTTTCCCTCCGGATGGGGCGCGAGCTCTGCCCCAGACGGGCGGAGCGCGCGGGGCGCGCGCCACCGGCGGTTCGGACCCGTGGCCCTCTGCCCCAGGTGGGCGGAGCACGCGGTGCCGGTCCGCCGGCGGGTCGTTCCGGCCCCTTCTTGGCCCCCTCCCGGCCCCTTCCGGCCCCTTCCGGCACTCCTCGGGCCCTTCTCGGGCGGCCCTGTGATGCCGGCGGCGCCGAAAGTGTCGGTGGGGTCCGGCATCCTGGCCGGAACAACGATAGAAAGGGCTTTGATCATGCGATACGCCATCCAGGCAGAGGGCCTGGTAAAGCGTTACGGCGAGACCGTCGCGCTCGACGGGGTCGACCTCGCCGTGCCACAGGGGCGGCTGCTTGGCGTGCTCGGGCCAAACGGCGCGGGCAAGACCACCGCCGTGCGGATCCTGGCGACCCTGCTCCGGCCCGACGGGGGCACGGCCTCGGTCGGCGGGTTCGACGTGATCCGGCAAGCCCACCAGGTGCGGTCGCTGATCGGCCTCACCGGGCAGTACGCCTCGGTGGACGAGATGCTCACCGGGGTGGAGAACCTGGTGATGATCGGCCGCCTGCTGGGCATGCCCAGAGCCGAATCCAGACGGCGGGCCGCCGAGCTGCTGGAGCGGTTCGCGCTCTCGGACGCCGCCGGGCGGGCGGCCAAGACCTATTCGGGCGGTATGCGCCGCCGACTGGATCTCGCGGCGAGCCTGGTCGGGCGGCCTCAGGTGCTCTTCCTCGACGAACCCACCACCGGTCTCGACCCGCGCAGCCGTACCGAGCTGTGGAGCGTCGTGCGCGGCCTGATGGCCGACGGGGTGACGGTCCTGCTGACCACCCAATACCTTGAGGAGGCCGACCAGCTGGCCGACGACATCGTGGTCTTCGACCACGGCAGGGTGATCGCCTCGGGCACCTCCGACGAGCTGAAGGCGACCACGGGAGCGCAGATCCTGGAGGTCAGGCCGCTTCAGGCGGACCATCTGGAGCTGGTCGTCCAGGTCGTCTCCGACGTGGTCGGCATCTCTCCGGAGCTGAACGGCGGTAAGGCCGTGGTGCCGGTGCGCGACCCGGCGGTCCTGCCCGCCGTCGTACGGCGGCTCGACGAGCTCGGCGTCGTCGCCACCGAGCTGGCGCTGCGCAAGTCCAGCCTCGACGAGGTGTTCCTGGCCATCACCGGCCATCTGCCGCAGGACGGGCCCGCCTCAGAGAACGTCGAGGGCGTGGTGGACACCGCAGCCACGGCGAAGGAGAAGACGTTCGCATGACCATCTCGACGGCCCTACCGGTCACGGCCAGGCGCATCGGCCCGCTGACCACGGCGCAGCAGACCATGACGCTCGCCTGGCGCAGCCTGGTCCAGATCAAGCACAACCCGTGGGAGCTGCTCGACCTGAGCATCCAGCCCATTATGTTCCTGCTGTTGTTCACCTACGTGTTCGGCGGGGCGATCTCGGGGTCGACGGGTGACTATCTACAGTTCGCCCTGCCGGGACTCCTGGTGCAGAACGCCCTTTTCTACACGCTGTCCACCGCGATCGGCCTGAACACCGACATCACCAAGGGCGTGTTCGACAGGCTCAGGAGCCTGCCGATCGCCCGGACCGCGCCGCTGTCCGGGCGGATCATCGCCGACACCTTCAAGCAGGTGTGGGCGTTCGTTCTTCTCGTCGGTTTCGGCATGATCCTGGGTTTCCGGGTGCAGACCAGTGTGGCCGGCGTGCTGGGCGCGCTGGCGCTGCTGGTGGTGGTCGCCCTGGCGATGTCGTGGATGTCGGTCCTGATCGGTCTGAAGGCGTCCAGCCCGGAGAAGGTGCAGATGATCGCCTTCTCGGCGATGATGCCGCTGACGTTCACCAGCAGCGCGCTGGTGAGTCCCGACACCTTCCCCGGCTGGCTGAGGACCTGGTCGAACGTCAACCCGGTCACCCATCTGGCCGACGCCATCCGCGGCCTGCTGATCGGCGGCGAGATCGCCGGGGCCTCGCTCATCTCGCTGCTCTGGGCCGCCGGGTTCGCCGTGGTCTTCGCCCCGCTGGCGATCCGCGCGTTCCGCAGCCGCATCTAACCTGATCTGGAGGGCGGAAACCGCGAGGCCCGCGCGGCTCGGCCACGACCGGGGCGGGCCGACGGGACGACGTGAACGGCCTGGAAGGCGGGAACGGCGACGTTCGCGTGGTCCGGCCGCGACCGGGGCGGCCCGACGAAAACGGCGGGAACGGACGAGAACGGGGTGGTCGCGTGCTGGTGGTCCACGGCGCATGGGTGGACGGGCGGCTGGGAGTCTGGGCGGAGGACACCGCCCGCGGGGCCGTCCCGGCCTCGCGGGCCGCGCTCCGCCCCCATCCGTTCGCGGCCCCGGCCACCACGCTGGCGGAGGCGCTCCGCGGGTCCGGCACGGACGGGCCGGGTTCCACGGGGGCCCCGGCCGGTCCGGTGGCGGGGGCGGAGGAGCGCGAGCTGACCATCAGGCTGCCCGGTTCGGCCGGGGGCCCGCTGCCCTCTCCCGAGTCCGGCCTGGCGAGCCGTGCCCGGAGTCCGAGGATCCTCACCTGGCGCGTCCCCGCGCTGCTGCTCCCCCCGGCGGGCGCGCTCCACCTGCTCGGCGCCCTAACCGGTCCGGACACGGACGTGGGCGTGGGCGTGAACGCGGAGACGGGCAGGGGGTGCTCCTGGCCGAATGCCGACGACGAGGCGTACGGAAACACCGGCGGACCCGAGTGGGGGCCGGGTCTGTCCCTCCGTTACCTCTCCGTGGTCGCCGAGCACGCGCGGAGCCTGGTGCGGCGTGGCCGCGTCCTGCCCGGGCTCGTCGTGGAGAAGGGCGTCCCCGCGGCCCGATGGCGGCCCGTGCTCACCGGCGCCGACCGGGCCGCGTTGCGCGCGGTGGCCGCCGCGATGCCACCGGTCTGCAGGGCCGTCCCCGAGGAGCGGCCGTCAAAGGAGGTGCTGACGGAGGCGCTGAACGGCCTGGTGGACGGCGTGGTCCGGCTGTCGCTGCCCGGCCGGCTCATCGCGGGCCGGTGGCCGGGGCTCGGAGCACCCCTGCCCGACCGCTGGCTGTACGCGCTGACCGGTGAGGACGCCGCGCTTCCGGCCGGCAGGCCCGCCGAGGTGGCGGCGCTCGGCGACGCCCTCGACGGCTGGTCCGCCTCGGCGCACCAGCTGGACGGGCCGGTGCGGGCCTGTTTCCAGCTGATCGAACCCGTCCGGGACGGCGGTCCCTGGAGGGTGGAGTTCGGGCTCGCCCCCACCCCGGGTCACCCCTCGCTCACCTCCGTTCCGGGTCAGGCCTCGCCCGCTCCAGGCGCGGACCGCTCCCCGCCTGCTCCCGCCGCCGGGTGCCCCTCGGCCTCTGTGGTGGCCGACTATCTGCCCGCCGGCCGGATCCGCGCCGGGCAGCGGGCGCCCTGGCTGCCCGAACGGCCGATGGAAATCCTCCGTACCGACCTGGCCCGGGCCGTGCGCCTCCACCCCGGCCTGCACAGCGCGCTGCGCGACCCCGAGCCGACCGGTCTGTCGGTCGAGACGGCCTGGGCGTTCTCCTTCCTGCGCAACGGCGCTCCGGCGCTCAGGGCCGCCGGGTACGGCGTGCTGCTGCCCGCCTGGACAGGACGCCAGGGGCTGGGTCTGAAACTGACCACGCGCGCGGTCACCGGCGGCGAGGACCTCGGCCTGGACGACCGGGTGAACGTCCGGCTGGATGTGGTCGTCGGCGATCACACGATCACCCCGGCGGAGTTGGCCGGGCTGGCCGGGCTCGGGATTCCACTGATCCAGGTCCAGGGCCGGTGGGTGGAGCTGGACGATCGGCAGCTCAAGGCGGCGCTGGCGGTCGTCGAGCGGCACGGCGGGGGAGACAGGACCGTGGGCGAGGTGATCCGCGAGGTCGTGGAGGGGGGCGACGAGGAGCTGCCGCTGATCACGGTGGACGCCGACGGCCTTCTCGGCGACCTCCTGTCCGGCGAGGCCGACCGCCGCCTCACCCCGGTCCGCGTACCCCGGGATCTGCGGGGGACGCTCCGCCCCTACCAGGAGCGCGGCCTGTCGTGGCTGAGTTTCCTGTCCGGGCTGGGGCTGGGCGGCGTCCTCGCCGACGACATGGGACTGGGGAAGACCGTCTCCACCCTCTCCCTGCTGCTGTCGGAGCGGGAGAGCGGCAGGCCGGGCCCGACGCTGCTGGTCTGCCCGATGTCACTGGTCGGCAACTGGCAGAAGGAGGCGGCCAGGTTCGCCCCCTCCCTGCGGGTCCACGTCCACCACGGCGGCACCCGTAAGCGGGACGACGAGCTGGCCTCGGCCGTACGGGGGGCCGACCTGGTCGTCACCACCTACGGCACGGTACTGCGCGACCTGGGGGCGCTGGCCGCTCTGGAGTGGGAGAGGGTGGTCTGCGACGAGGCTCAGGCGATCAAGAACAGTGCGACGCTGCAGTCGCGGGCGGTGCGGTCGATTCCGGCCAGGACCCGGCTGGCGCTGACCGGCACCCCGGTGGAGAACCACCTCTCCGACCTCTGGTCGATCATGGAGTTCTGTAATCCCGGGCTGCTCGGTTCCGCCGTGCGGTTCCGGAGGCGTCACCAGGAGCCGATCGAGTTCCGGCGTGACGAGGGCGCCACCGCGGCGCTGAGGCGGGCCACCGGCCCGTTCGTGCTGCGGCGGCTCAAGACCGACCGATCCATCATCTCCGACCTTCCGGAGAAGCTGGAGATGAAGGTCTGGTGCACGCTCACCCCGGAGCAGGCCGAACTGTACGAGTCCGTGGTGAACGACATGCTGCACAGGATCGACGGCTTCCATGGCATCGAGCGGCGCGGCAACGTGATGGCCACGATGACCCGGCTCAAGCAGATCTGCAACCACCCCGCCCACCTGCTCAAGGACGGCTCGCGACTGGCCGGCCGCTCGGGGAAGCTGGCCAGGCTGGAGGAGCTGGCCGCGGAGATCGTCGAGGAGGGGGACAAGGCGCTGATCTTCACCCAGTACACCGAGTTCGGCTCCCTCCTCCAGCCCTACCTGGCCGCCCTGCTGGACCGGCCGGTGCTGTGGCTGCACGGCGGGCTGTCGAAGAGCAGGCGTGAGGAGCTGGTGGAGCGGTTCCAGCGTGATGAGGAGCCGATGCTGTTCCTGCTGTCGTTGAAGGCCGCGGGCACCGGTCTCAACCTGACCGCCGCGGGCCACGTGATCCACGTGGACCGGTGGTGGAATCCCGCGGTGGAGGACCAGGCGACCGACCGGGCCTTCCGGATCGGCCAGACGAAGAACGTCCAGGTCAGAAAGTTCATCTGCCTGGACACGCTGGAGGAGCGGATCGACGAGATGATCGAGGGGAAGAAGTCGCTCGCCGAGAGGGTGGTCGGCACCGGCGAGGACTGGATCGCGGGCCTGTCCACCGAGCGGCTGCGCGAGCTGTTGCGGCTCGGTCCCCTGGCGGTGAGCTGACGTGGAGTCGGCCCGGACCGGGGACGTGCCGTTCGAGGAGCGGACGGCCGACTTCTACTCTCCCGGCGTCTCGCTGAGCCGGCTGCGGCCAGGGCCGGACGCGGCGGCCCCGTCGGATCTGCTGCTGCGGATGCTGGAACCGCCGCCGGTGAGGGTGCGGCACATCCCGCTCGTCGACCTGCTCAGAAGGCCTTACCGGGAGCTGGGCGGCGGGTAGGCCGCCGGGGCGCCGATCTCTCCACCCGCTGGAGTCTTATAGCGGGTGTTCCCCGCGAATCACATGTTTCGCGGGGAACTCCGCGGCGGTCCCCCGGAGGGCCGGGCGAGAGGTGCCCTCCCCAACGGATGCGGCGGCCGGGCGGGCGGCACAGGCCCGGCGGGCGCGGGGAAGCAGCAGGCCGAGATGGGCGGGCGCCGATCTCCGCGTCTCCACCCCGGCCGCGGATCCTCGGACCGCCGAGGACCGCGAAACCGATCTACGTGTCCAACCTCACTCTCTCCATCTTCCGATTCTGTCCGATTCCCACATATTTCCCCGCCATGGAACCTTGCGATCCGGTCGGCGCATCTTCCAGACCCGCGTAGCATCATCGGGCATGGGGCAGCCGAACACGTCTACGCGCCGCCCGCGGCAGGCCGTCGGAACGGCACTGGCCGCGGCGTTCGTCGTCGTATCCTCAGGCTGCGGGATGGTGGGCAACTACACATCCGCCGCCCGGCCGCAGCTGGAGCCGATCAGCGTTTCGAGCCCCCGGCTGCGAGACGGGGCCCTCCTGCCGTCCGACTACTCGTGTGAGGGGTCGGTGGGCAACCCGCCGCTGCGCTGGTCGGGTGTTCCGGGCAGCACCAAGTCGGTCGCGATCGTGGTCGACGGCAACTCACGCACCGGTGGAGAGGTGAACTGGGTCGTGTTCGACATCGACCCGCGCACCAACGAGGTGGCCGAGAGCAGCGTCCCCGTGGGGGCCGTGGAGGGGAGAACGACCAGCGGCAAGGTGGGATACGCCCCCCCGTGCCGCCCCCGGGAGAACTATCGTTTCACCGTCTACGCTCTCGACGCCAAGGTCGACCTCGCCAAGGGCGCCTCCCTCGACAGGACCTTGAAGAGCATCGCGGAGAAGACGATCGCCTGGGGACGCCTCGATACGACCCACATCCAGTGACAGGCCAAACACCGGAGGTAGTAATGGTTACCGATTCTTCACTTAGGGTGTGACAACGCTCATAGTGGTCCGACACAATCAGATCCAATGTCCGAGCGCAGGTGATGCAAGGGGGCAGGTCGCGTCGATGGCCGCGCGACCTCACCGGCGCCGCTGGAAGGCCATGGCCTTGAGGGTGGTGCAATGATCGCGGTCGTAGTAAGCCTGGTCGCCGTCGTGCTCCTCGTGCTCGTCGTCGTGGCACTGGGAATGCGGTCGATGAGCCGCAGGGAGAGCGCACTCCCCGCGGAACGCCTGCGCGAGATGGCGGAGAAGGAGGCGCAAACGCCTGCTCTGTCCATCGACGACTTCGCGACGCGTGAACCGAAGATGAACCACTTCAGCCCTGACCTGACCCCGTTCGACGAGCCCAAGCCGCCCAGGCAGCCCCGGCCCGCGGGTTCACGCGGTAAACGCGGCGTGAACGAGTTCGGCGAGGCCGACGACTACGACGACGACTACTGGACGCGGCTCCAGGCCGACGAGGGCGGTTTTGGAGGGTCCCTGGCAGCCCGGATGGGCGCGAGCCGCCCCACAGGGCGGAACGACCGATCCCCGAAGGCCGACGCCGACGCGGTGACCATGCAGGCCCCGCTGCCGACCAGGCCGCAGCCGTCCCGGTCCGTGCCCGCCTCGGCACCCGTGCCGCCGTCCGCGGCGCCCCGGCCCGCTCCGGCCGCGGCCTCCGCCTCGCCGCCCCCGGGCCTGGCCGACCTGGTCGAGCCGGTTCAGCCGAACCCGGCTCCCACCTCCGCCCCGCTCGCCGAGCAGAAGACGGTCACCTTCGCGGCACCCACGCCCGGCGCCTTCGGCGAGGGCCGTACCCCGCGGTCGAGCTCCCGCCGGGGTGGTGGGCGCCCCCCCGCCACCGGCGCCCCCTCCCGCCCCGACCCGCTGCCCTCGGCACGCCCCGACCCGCTGAACGACCCGCTGAACGGCTCCTACCCGCGCGGCACCGGTTCGACGCCCGCCCGGGGCCCCGCCCGAGGCACGACCGGCAGGGCTCCCGCCCCGGCCCCCGGCTCGGGAGCGCTCCCCCCGATGGGCCCCACCACCAGCGGCGGCTTTCCCGCCGCACCGGGTGCCGGCCCGCTCGCGGCACCGTACGGCGCAGGCACCGCGCCCGAGCCGCCCAAGCCCGTCTCCGACAACCCCTGGGCCCGGGCCACCTCCCCCGCCTCCGGAGGCTGGCAGACGGCGAACACCGCCGACATACTGGACGATCCGGCGCCGTCCTACGACTCGTACCAGACCCCGGTGTACAACGGGCCGCCCGCCGCCTCCGCCTCCTACGAGGTGAGCTCCGGCTGGGCCACCATCGACGACGACATCACCGGCCCGACCCCGGCGGTCTCCACCCCTACCGGCCCCTCCAGGACCGTCTCGCCCCGTGACGAGCGCGCGCGGACGGCTCCCAGGCCCACCGGGGGCTACGGCTACGATCCCGCCCCGGCCACGCCCGCCTCCCCCGCCGCCTGGCCGGAGCCCGCCTCCGGCGGTGTGGAGGGCGGCACCCCGGCCTGGCCGACCTACGACGACCTCTACGGCAACGGTCCCGAGGTGGCCGCCACCCCTGACGGGTCGGGACGCGGGAGCTCCAGGGGCAATCATCACCGGGCGCAGGATCCGGACTATCCCGATTATTACCGCTGATTTCCCACCGGCCTCTGTAAAAAGGGTTCGGTAATCACTTAACGGCGAGGCTTCCACGACATACCGTCTCTTTCATGGGGACGGACACGAAGAGCGACAGAGAGATCACTACAAGCAACATCATGTCTGTGCTGCGGCACGACCTGCCCGCCTCCCTGGTGGTCTTCCTGGTGGCGGTGCCCCTCTCACTGGGCATCGCGGTCGCCTCGGGAGCACCACTGGTGGCCGGGCTCACCGCGGGTGTGATCGGCGGCGTGGTGGCGGGCCTGCTGGGCGGCTCCGTGGCGCAGGTGAGCGGGCCCGCCGCGGGACTCTCCCTCGTGGTCGCCGAGCTGGTCGCGACATACGGCTGGCGGGCGACCTGCACCATAACCCTGCTGGCGGGGGTCCTCCAGCTCCTTCTGGGAGCGGCCCGGGTCGCCCGGGCGGCGCTGGCGGTCTCCCCGGCCGTGGTCCACGGCATGCTGGCCGGGGTCGGGGTGGTGATCGCGCTGGCCCAGCTGCACGTGGTGCTCGGCGGCAGACCACAGCGCTCCGCGGTCGAGAACCTGGTAGAACTGCCCGGGCAGATCGTCGACAACCACAGCCACGCGGTCTTCGCCGGCCTGCTCACCATCGCGGTCCTGATCGGCTGGACCCGCCTGCCCCAGCCGTTCCGGGCCGTCCCGGCACCACTGGCCGCCCTGCTCGTCGCCTCGGTGGCCGCCATGGCGTTCGGCTGGGACGTCACCCGGGTCGAGCTGCCGACGGACCTGGGCGAGTGGGTCACGCCGGTCTGGCCTCAGGGCGACTGGCACGGGATCATCACGTCGGTGATGCTCGTGGCGCTGCTGGCCGGGGTGGAGTCGCTGCTCTGCGCGGTGGCCACCGACAAGCTGCACGCCGGCCGCAGGTCCGACCTGGATCGGGAGCTCACCGCCCAGGGCGTGGCCAACCTGGTGAGCGGCGCGATGGGCGGGCTGCCGATCGCCGGGGTCGTCGTGCGCAGCACCACCAACATCCGCGCCGGAGCCCGCAGCCGCTATTCCACGGTCCTGCACGGTGTCTGGATCCTCGTGTTCGCCGTCTTCCTGGGATGGATGATCGCGCTGATCCCGATGGAGGCTCTGGCCGCCCTGCTGATCTTCATCGGGGTCCAGATGGTCAACATGGGACATCTCCGTAACCTGCGCGGCCACGGGGAGATACCGATCTACCTCGTCACCATGGCCGGGGTCGTGCTGATGGGACTCGCCGAGGGCATCCTGCTCGGCCTCGGCCTCGCCGCGCTGTCGGCACTGCGCCGCCTCACCTGGGTGACCATACGGGCCAAGCCCGAGTCCGACGGGCGCTGGCACGTGCTGATCGGCGGCTCGCTGACCTTCCTGGGCGTGCCCAGGATCACCTCGGAACTGCACGCCATCCCGGCCGGGGCCGCGGTGGAGCTGGATCTGAACATCGACTTCATGGACAACGCGGCCTTCGAGGCCATCCACACCTGGCGGCACGACCACGAGCGAGGCGGCGGCACCGTGGACATCGACGAGCTCCACGACGAGTGGTACGCCATGGCCGCCAGCGGCTCCCGGATGTTCCCCGCCAAGTCGCCGCCACGGGCACCGGACCGCTGGTGGCTGCCCTGGGCCCACCGGGGGCGGGGACGGCCGACGCTCCCGGCTCCGCCGGTCCACGGCCCCCAGGCCCACGCTCCCCCGGGCCAGGATCTCCGTAGTCCCGGCTCCGCGGTCCTGGACTCCGACGTCCCGGCCCGGCACGCGCCGGGTGAGGAGGAGTCCACCGTGCCGGCCGGCCACACGGCGACGGACACCTGCCTCGCCGTACCCGCCCGGCCGGTGCCGGAACAGCATGATCCCACCGTGCCGGACCTGCTCGCCGGGGCGCGGGAGTTCCACCGGCGTACGGCTCCGCTGGTCCGCCCGTTCCTGCACGCGATGGCCCGTAAACAGGAACCCTCACACCTCTTCATCACCTGCGCGGACTCCCGGATCGTGCCCAACCTGATCACCTCCAGCGGCCCCGGAGACCTGTTCACCGTGAGGAACATCGGCAACCTGGTCCCCCGCCAGGGCTCGGTGCCGCCGGACGACTCGGTGACGGCCGCGATCGAGTACGCCACCGGCGCGCTCAACATCCGGACCATCACGGTCTGCGGTCACTCCGGCTGCGGGGCCATGGCCGCGCTGCTCAGCGGTGACGAGAAGGAAACGGATCTGCCCGCGCTCGGCAGGTGGCTGCGCCACGGCCACCACAGTATGACGCGTTTCGTCACCACCGAGAGCGACGGCACCGACGACGGCCGGCTGGATCGCCTCTGCCGGGTCAACGTGATCCAGCAGCTGGAGAACCTGCGGACCCACCGGCGGGTGGACCAGCTCGTCCGTGCGGGACGCCTGGAGTTGGTGGGCCTCTACTTCGACATCGCCGCCGCCAGGATCCACGTCCTGCGGTAACCACCGGTGACGCTCGATCCGCTCTGAGCGGACCGCTTCCGCCACGGGTGAAAGCTCATGGCACCCCTCGGGGGTGGAGCGAACAATGAGGCTCCATGAGGACTCTGGTTATCGGCGGCTCGGTCTTCCTCGGCCGGGCGATCGTCGAGGAGGCGCTGCGGCGCGGACACGAGGTCACCACGTTCAACCGGGGCAGGAGCGGCGTCGACCTGCCCGGTGTCGAGGCGGTCAGGGGAGACCGAGAGGTCTCCGAGGACCTGACCCGCCTCGTCGACGGCCGGGAGTGGGACGCCGTCGTCGACGTCTGCGGATACGTCCCCCGGGTGGTCGGCGCGTCGGTGCGCGCCCTGAACGGCAGGGCGCCCACCTACGCGTTCGTCTCCAGCATCTCGGCCTGCGCCGATTGGCCGGGAGCACCGGCCGACGAGAGCTCACCCCGATTCGAGTGCGCCCCGGACGCCGGACCCGAGGATGGAGACTACGGCACACTCAAGGCGGGCTGCGAGCGCGCGGTGGAACAGGGCTTCGACGGCAACGCCCTGATCATCGAGCCGGGTCTCATCCTGGGCCCGCACGAGAACGTCGGCCGGCTGCCCTGGTGGCTCACCCGGATCGCCAGGGGCGGGCGGGTCCTCGCCCCCGGCAGCCCGGACGTGGCGATGCAGATCATCGACGCGCGCGACATCGCCGCCTTCACCCTGTCCCAGGCGGAGGCGGGGGTGAACGACCGGTTCTTCACCAGCGGGGTACGGGGCAACACCACCTACGGCGACTGGCTGGCGGAGTGCCACGCCGTGACGGGCTCCGACGCCGAGTTCGTCTGGGTGAAGGACCGGTTCCTGCTGGAGCGGGAGGTCCGGCCCTGGACCGAGCTGCCGCTCTGGGCTCCCGACGACCCCGGCTCCGCCGGCGTCTGGCTGCCCTCGTCGGCGAAGGCCCACGCGGCCGGGCTGCGTGGGCGTCCCGTCGCCGAGACGGTCCGCGACACCTGGGCCTGGCTCCGCGACATCCCCGAGGCGGAGCGTTCCTTCGGCAAGCACGGCATCGGCGGGCACGGCATCGACCCGGAGAAGGAGGCCAGGCTGCTGGCGGAGTGGGCGTAGACCGCTCGATGGGGACTGGACGGGCCGGGAACGGCCGAACAGGCGGCGGTCATCCGGCGGGGCGCGTGCCGGAGCGGGGGCGGACGGTCCAGCGGTGGCCGTGCGGGGTGTCCTCCACCGCCACGCCTCCGGCGGCGAGTGCCCGGCGCAGCGCGTCGGCGACCTCGTATCCGCCCCGTTGCCGCAGGCGAGCGCGGAGCGCGAGCAGGGGTTCCACCAGGGGGACGAGCCGATCACGGGGATCCCCGAGGTCGGCCAGGCGCCCAAGCCTGATGATCAGATGCCGGAGCGCCTCGCGGGCCTGGTCGACTCCGCCCTCGTCCTCCTCGGTGTCGGCGGCCCAGCCGGTGATCTCCGCCTCCAGGTCGAGTACGGCCCGCGTGGCTGCGGCGCCGTCGTGTTCGCCGAGGGCGGCGTCGAAGCGTCGCTCACACCTACGGACGGCCTCGCCGAGCGGCATCCGGCCGGGAAGAGGCGGCGTCGCGGCCGGGGAGGGCGCCGGGAGAGATCCGGCGTCGCCCCCCTCGGCCAGGCTGCGGAGTTCGGCCAGGCTGGACACCGTCCCTGTGGGGAGCACCGTCTGCCGGTCCAGGCGGCGCACCGTCAGGCCGCCGCGCCCTGCCACCTGGACGGCCCCGGTGCGCAGGTCGAACAGGACGGCCGTGTGCTCGTCGATGCCGAGCACCGCCGCGCCCGTGGGCAGCTCACGCTCCATGGCGGCCAGCCGCCGCTCCCCGAGATAGCAGTAGCGCGTGTCGTGGGTGCCGCCCTCGGCGTTGTCGTAGTGCGGGATCACCACGGCCCTGATGCCGAGGGGGCCGAGCAGGTCCAGGCCGTCGCGCCAGTGCGGTGCGGCCCCCACCTTGTAGATCTCGTAGACCGGGATCGCGGCGATGCCCGCCGTACAGGCCGCGGCCGAGGCCAGGACCGTCACCCCGCCCCCGGTGCGGACGCGGGCTCGTAGCGCGCCCGCCACCGGGGTCGCCGTCCAGCGGTCGAGCGCGAAGGTCGGGCTGCCGGGGCCGGAGAACACCCAGTCCGCCTCGCCGATCTCGGCCCGGACCTCGACGCTCAGGCCGACGCTGTGGGCGAAGTATCGCCGTGCCCGGGAGGAGATGTCCGCGACGTTCTCCTGGAACGCGTAGGGGGTGTCGAGCAGTACCGCCCTGGGCCGGGGGCCGAGCCGCCGGGCGACCGAGCGGTGAACCTCGACCATGGTCGGGCTCGTCTCGCCCGATCCCATCAGCACCAGCATCCCGGGCCGTTCCGGCATCGCGTTCCACCTCTCCGTTGTGTGTCCCCGACGGCTCAAGCCATACACGGGAAGGGCTTCGCGGCAATACCGCTGATGCGAGAGAAACGCTCCTGCATACTGTTCGCAGACAGAGAGGCCGATCCGAGCACAACGGGACGTGATGTGAGAGACCAGATTGCCCCTCTGGCCCCGATTTCGGTAGAGGTTCTGCCTCTTCGGGTGAATCTGGATGGCGGCTGGTCCTACCGGCGGCTCGTCACCCCGCTCCTGCGGGGGGAGAGCCCGGACGAGGCCGCCCGCCGGGTCTGCGGCATCCCGTGCGGAGCGCCGTCCACCGTGGTCCACTCCACCAGCTGGCGCTACCGGCCCGAGGGGCAGGTCGTGCTGACCTACGCGGTCTGCCCCGACCCCGCCGTCCAGACCGCAGCCATCGAACTGCCCGCCGTCCGGGTGGCCAGGGGCGACACCCCGGCCACTCCCTCCCCCAAGGATCTCGGCGTCGAGAGCGTCGTCGCGCACGCCATCCACCACCTGGCGTTCCTCATGACCACCGACCCGGTCGTACACGACGCGCTCGGGCAGATCCCCGCCATCGCGATGGCGCTGGAGGGACTCCCCCCGGCCCCCGCGGGCAAGCTCGGCCCCCGTCCCACCGGACTCGGCGGCCGTCCCGCCGGAGAGGACGCCCCGGCCGCCTCCCGCTGAGGCCGGACCACGCGGTCAGGTCGTCGCAGACGATCCCACGTTGCAAGCGATCCCAAGCCGCCTGCAAGCCCGCTGGTCTATCTCTTGATGTGCACAGAGAGCCTGCTATGTGCAGATGCGCACCGAAAAGCACCGCCTTCGGGAGAGAAAATCATGCGTGGCGCCCTTCGCCCCCTGCTCGGACTCACCATCGCCGCCACCCTGGGGCTCGGCCTGCCGACGGCGACGGCCTCTACGACGCCGGAGGTGCGCGCACCTGCTCGTGGCTGAAGATCAAATGGCTCACGGACCGGGGAGGATACCGCGTGGCCACCTTCAAGAACTGCTCCCGGTCGTCCACCCTCTCCTTCCGGGTGAACGCCGGATACATGCTGTCCTCCCAGGCCAAGGTCTGCCGCGGCACGTCCGTCCGGATCACCGGCAGATGCTCCGGCTGGGAGGGTGTCTGGTCCCAGGGCGGCTGAGCCGGAGCCACCCGCCCGCGCCGCGCGCGGGTGCCGGGCAGGTCGGCCCGGGCCTGCCTCCGGGCCTGGCGCCGGCCTGCGCCGTGCGCGGGTGTCGAGCAGGTGAGCGGCGAGACCGCCGGAGCCGTACGCCCCCGCTGTACGCGGGCGTCAGTCCTTCCGCGGGAGAGCGGCGCGCAGCAGCGGCGCCGACGGGTCCACGGACAGGGTGAGCGAGCAGGCCGGCTCTCCGGCCTCGTACAGCAGGCCACCGACGGCGGCGATCATCGCACCGTTGTCGGTGCACAGCCTGGGCGACGGGATCCTCAGCTCCACTCCCGCCCGGGCACAGCGTTCGGCGGCCAGCTCGCGCAGGCGGGCGTTGGCGGCCACCCCGCCGACGACGACCAGCGTGCCGACACCGTGGTCACGGCAGGCGGCGACGGCCTTGCGGGTCAGCACGTCCACCACCGCCTCCTGGAAGGACGCCGCCACGTCCGCCACCGAGACCGGCCCGCGCTCCACGTGCCGGGCCACGGCCGACTTCAGCCCGGAGAAGGAGAAGGCGTAGCCGCCGGGCATGGCACGGGGAAAGGCGATCGCGTGCGGATCCCCCTCCAGCGCCACCCGGCTCACGGCGGGACCTCCGGGGTACGGCAGGCCGAGCAGCCGGGCGACCTTGTCGAACGCCTCCCCCGCCGCGTCGTCACGGGTGTCGCCCAGGTGCACGATGGGGTCGCGGGCCAGGTCGTCCAGGAGCAGCAGCGAGGTGTGACCGCCTGAGACGATCAGCGCGACGCACCGGACGGGCAGCGGGCCGTGCTCCAGGGTGTCGGCCGCGACGTGCCCGGCCAGGTGGTGCACACCGTACAGCGGCACATTCCAGGCCAGCGCGAACGCCTTGGCCGCGGCCACTCCGGTCTGCAGCGCGGTGGCCAGCCCCGGACCCGCGGTGACCGCGATCGCGTCCACGTCGGAGGGGGTCAGCCCGGAGTCGGCGAACGCCTTTCTCACGCACGGCACCAGCGATTCGAGATGGGCCCGCGCGGCGATCTCCGGCACCACCCCGCCGAACCGCGCGTGCTCCTCCATGCTGGAGGCGAGCGCCTCCCCGGCCGGCAGGCCGTCGGCGACGATGCCGACCCCGGTCTCGTCACACGACGTCTCGATCCCGAGCACCACCGCCATGCCACACCCCTCTATTGCACATGATTTGCAACTGAGAGTATATGGCGTCCCACGTCGCCGCCCGGGGCGTCGGCCGGGCCCACCCCGTCCTGTCCGGGTGATCCCCGCACGGTTCGGACAGAGATGACAGTGGATCTTGTCTGACAGAGATGGCAGCAGGCCTTGCGACGTCCGGATCAAGGCCCCGGCGAGGTCGAGGCAGACCGAACTCGTGCCCCACGGCGGGACCACGCCTGGTACGCGGCGGCCTGGGCGATCCGCCACACGTAAACGCCACCCCGACGGCCACACCCGGCCATCGATTCTTCGCCCAGCTCAACCCTCTGACCGTCCGCGACCTTCCCGCGGAACGGACCTACCCCGTCAGCACGGTGCGAGACGGTCCTGAGCAGTGGGCGGCACCGGGTTCGCCTGGCCGAAAGCGGCGGGCAGGGCCGGTACGGCGGCTCGGGCCGGGACTCGGAGCCAGGTGATGGCGCCCGTCACCGAATCTCCGGCGACCCGGGCGTGCCCAACCCAGCCGCCGCGCTGCGGCGACCTGCCGCTCCCCTGCCGGCGCCACGCGATGGCCGCGGCGAGGGTGGGATAGATGGTCAGACCTCGGTCCAGGCCGGTGAGGCGCAGGATCTTCATCATCTGGGGCTGAGGGCCTGCCAGCCGGAGGGAGATGCCGGCGATCCGGGCACGGCGGTATGTACCGACCAGCAGGGCCAGCCCGGACGCGTCACAGAAGGACACCCCGGAAAGGTCGATGATCAGCTGCCGATGAGGTCCCGTGGTCGCGCTCAGCGCGGCGTTGAGCCGTTCACGCAGGACGGACGTGGTGGCGATGTCCATCTCGCCGACGAGCGCGAGAATGTCAGGGGCGGAGTCGACGGAGTTCGCCGGGCCGGTGAGGCCCGGGCGAATATCCAGAGTCGGGGCAGGGTTCATGGTGAAACTCCGTTGTTCGAGAATTGTCGGGGTTGCGCGGCCGAGCGGAGTCGTCGCGCGGAAGTGATCGGTCAGGACGGCTGAACGGCCGAGGCTCGGCCCGAGCGCAGCTCACGGCGGGCGGCGCGGCGCGGCGTGCGATCGAGGCGGAGCCATAGGGTGGGCGGCTCGACCGGCGGGGCGGCGAGAGGCGGCCGCGGGATGAGGAACTGGTTCGGCGTCATGATCGCCGGCCCCTCTCGGCCCACATGCGGGGCCGTCATGGTGAAAAACCGGGGGCGACACCGACTCGGCCGTCAGCGTGCGGAAAGTCCGCGGTATCTCCAGTGTACTCGCCAACGCCCCGATCGGCGGGCCGCGAACACTCCCGGTCACCTTCCGAACGCATCCGCCGACCACACCCCACGGTCGGCCCGGCAGAGCCACTGCTCCCGGTGAAGAGCGAAACCCCCCTCTCACCCGCCCTTCACCGGCCCTTCACCGGCCGCTTCGACCGGCTCCGGACCTCTGATCTCCCCCTCCGTCTTCGCCCCCCGTCACAGAAAGCGGCCGGGGCGGCACCCCGGCAAGCGGTACCGCCCCGACACATCCACCCGACGGGTTACCTCCACCGCGCCACCGATTCCCCATCCGGCGGTTGATCCACGCTCCGCGTGGCCCCGTACACCCATTGCCCTGCCGCACGGCTCAGAAAAACCCGCCACCCGCGCCCTGCCGTGCCGGCTTAAGGGGTCCCGCTCGCCCGCGCCCTGCCACACCGGCCAAGGATGCCTGTCGCCCATGCCCTGCCATCTCGCCTTGTCTTCAGATCAAAAGCACTCGTCTGTCGTGTGTCTCACAGAAGTCTGACGGAGAGGGCTTCCGTGTCCCGGGGACCCACCGTTGCGACGATCCCCGGGCCCAAGGAGTAGCGAAACTCTCCGCCCGTTACCTGCGCCTGAGGGACGGCTTGGCCTTGCTGCCGGCCGTCTCGAACCTCAGGGACGAGCCTCCGGTCACGACCGAGACCTCGTTGCCGCCGCCGTTTCGCGCGACCACGCGAACGTTGACCGGCGTGCCGCGCTGCGGCTGCACGCTGAATGACCGGCTCTTGCCCCTGGCCACCTCCCGGCATGTGCCGCCGAGGTTGTCGGTGACGCAGATCGTGGCGTCGTAGTTGGCCTTGTGGGTGACCGTGACGGTCACGTTCTGCGCGGCGGAGGCGCCCGCGGAGGGGGCCAGGCCGAAACCGAGGGCGCCGGTGACGCCGATGATCGCCGCCGCGGTGGCCACGCGAGTCTTGACGGACATGATGCTCTCCCGTTTCTCAGTATCTTGCGGACGAACAGGGGTACGGGAGCCTCAGCGCCAAAGGTTCAACCCCCGAATGTGCACAATTACCCATACGCCTTCCCCTGCCTCCATCGCCCGGCCGACGCCCCGTCGCCATCACCCTCGCCAGGCCCAAGTGCCCCCACCGCAGCACGCCCTCCGCCCGGAAACCCGCCGCACGACAACACCGGCCGCCTGGCCCGTTCCATTCGCCGTTACGGCATCCCGCTGTCGGAGAACCAGAGGCCGACTTGATCAATCTCAAGGCATCATGGGACGGTGTCTCCTTCTGTCTCACCGGTCGTCCTCGCCGGTCGCATCAACAGGAACGCCCAGCCGGTCCTCAGGGCCGACGAACTGACCTTGCGGCCCTGGCTTCCCTGCGACGCCCCCGCCGTACTCCAAGCCTTCAGTGATCCGGCCATCCAGCGCTGGCACCGGCAGGCCATGACCTCCGAGAGGGAGGCACTGGCCTGGATCGGCCAGTGGTCTGACCGCTGGCAGGCCGAAAGGGACGCCTGCTGGGCCGTCACCCGTGCCGCCGAAGTACTCGGGCGTGTCTCACTGCGCGCCATCAGCCTCGCTGCGGGCATCGCCCAGCTCACCTACTGGATGCTGCCCGCCTCCCGCGGTCTCGGCGTCGCTCCCCGCGCCGCCGAGCAGGTCTCCCGCTGGGCTTTCGAGATGGGAATTCACCGGTTGGAACTCCACCACTCGGTCGCCAACACCGCTTCGTGCCGGGTGGCGGACAAGCTCGGCTTCCCGCTGGAAGGCACCCTGCGCAGCGCGCTCCTCCACCAGGACGGATGGCACGACGTGCATCTGCACGCCCAGGTCGCGGACGACAGGTGAGGCCCGGGGGAGACGCTTCCACCATCCAAAATCGTTGATCACATTGTCGCGCCCTCAGCCGGCCACACCGTTTTCACACCGGCTACCGTCTTCTCCGCCGCCACCCACGCCGGATCCGCCAATCCGCCGGGAGCGGATCCGACCAAGATTCCCCCCGTAGCACGGACACCCGATCTCGTTCGAGCGCCAAGACGAGGAGAACTGCCCCAAGACCACCCGCCGTGAAGTCGCTTGAGCGACCCAAATCCTGAGTGACATCATTGGCATCGATCTTCCTTGTTGACGATGTCAATGCATTCACCTCTCGGGAGGCTTTACTGTCGCGTGTACTGTTGCACCCATGAACGCCGATTCCCGGTCCAGCATCGACTCCCTGGTCTCAGCTGCGGAGATCGCGAGACTGGCCGGGGTGACACGGGCCGCGGTCTCCAACTGGCGCAGGCGGCACGCCGACTTCCCCTCGCCGGTCAGCGGTGGAGCGCGCAACGCGCTGTTCGCCCTGCCCGAGGTTCACACCTGGCTGGACCGACACCGCAAGGGTGACGACGTCTCCGGCGAGGTGCTCGTCTGGCAGGCTCTGCGCGGCGCGTACGGCGACGACATGACGCGCGGCCTCGCCGACGTCTCCGACTGTTCACCACCGGATCCTCCGAGTCCCTGGACAGCGGAATCCGGCCGCTGGTGGAGGACCTGGCCGCCCAGAGCTCACCGGCCGAAGTCGTCGCCGGACTCGCGGAACGCTTCATCGACTCGGCGGGCCGGGCGGGCTCGGAGCAGGTGTCGACCCCTCGCCTGACCCGTGCGGTGCGGCACTTCGCGGGCGCGGTGAACGGCATCGTCTTCGACCCCGCCTGTGGGATCGGATCCCTGCTCCTCGCGTTCGGGAGCTGTCCCGAGGTCGTCCTGGCCGGACAGGATGCCGACCCGTCGGCCGCCCGGCTCGCCGAGGCTCGTGCGAGGCTCGCCGGGCGGACGGACATGACGATCAGGGTGGGCGACTCCCTGCGTGAAGACCGCCGGCCGGAACTCCGTGCGGCACTCGTCGTGTGCGACCCGCCCGCGAACGTGCCCGACTGGGGTCGCGAGGACCTGTTGCTCGACGCCCGCTGGCAACTCGGCGTTCCCACCCGGGCGGAGAGCGAGCTGGCCTGGCTGCAGCACTGTTACGCGCACGTCGCACCCGGCGGCAGGGCGATCTTCGTGATGCCCGCCTCCGTCGCCTACCGCAACGCCGCCCGACGGATCCGCGCCGAACTCGTACGGCGCGGCATCCTCACCCAGCTCGTCGCACTGCCCGCGGGGATGGTCGCGTCGCATGCCCAGTCCGTGCATCTGTGGCTGTTGAGACGTCCCTCCTCCCCCGACGACGACGCGGTGTCCGCCGTCCGCGTGGTGGACCTCACGGCCAACGACCCCGAAGGCCCGTTCGAGCCCACTCCGGACCAGGTCGTGGACGTACCGCTGATCGATCTGCTCGACGAGACGGTGGATCTCACCCCGGCGCGTCACGTGGCGGCATCCCGTACCGACCATCTGGCGGAGTACATGTCCACGCGCGAGGCCCTGGTGAGCCGGCTCCACGAGTTGCTGGGCCTGCTGCCGCCCCTCACCTCCGGACCCGGCCCCCTCGACGGCGCCGCGGTCAAGGTGACCGACCTGGCCCGCGCCGGACTCGTCGAGGTCACCGACGGGGAGGCCACCTCCACCGGCGACCAGCTCGACACCGACTATCTGCACGGTTTCCTGCGCGGCGCCGCGAACACCCGGCGCTCCACCAGCGCCAGCGGCAGTTTCCGCGCCGACGTTCGCGGCTCGCGCGTTCCCCTGATGGGCATCGACGACCAGCGGCTGTACGGCACCGCCTTCCGCGCCCTCGAAGAGTTCGAACGGCGCGTCAAGGAGCTCACGGAGCTGAGTGACCGTGCCGCCTCGCTGGCGCGCGACGGCCTCACCGGTGGCGCCCTGCGCCCCACGACCGGGTCGCTCCCCGAGACCCCCGCTCCACGCAGATGAACCAGACGATCTTGCCTCCCGGCACGGGCTCGACACCCCACCGGTCGGCGTAGGCCGCGACGATCGCCAGCCCGCGACCGTGCTCCTCATCCGGGCCCGCGGCCGGGAACGAGGCCGGCCACACCGCGCTGTGATCGGCGACCTCTCCTCAGACGATCCGCCCGTACCGGTACAGCGAGAAGCTGTCATGGACCTCGCCCGAGGCGCCCGCGAGCGAGGATGGTGGGAGCAGTACAAAGGCGTCTTCACCGGCGCCTACGTAGGGCTCGAAGCGGAGGCGTCCTCGATCAACACCTTCGAGCCCCTCGTGATCCCCGGCCTGTTGCAGACCCCCGCGTACACCGCCGAGCTGACTCGGGCCTCACTGGTCCGCGATCCTGCCGAGATCGACAAGCACGTGGAGGCGAGGATGCGGCGACAGGAGATTCTGCGGCGTCCAAATCCGCCCCGCTACTGGGCGGTCATCGACGAGGCGGCTCCTCTACGGCCGGTTGGCGACGCGGAGGTGATGCGCGGCCAACTCCGCAAGTTGATCGACACACATCCGCTTGAACACGTGACCATCCAGGTCATGCCGATGTCAGCCGGGCCGCACATCGGCCTATGGGGTCAGTTCGTCATTCTCGGATTTCCCAACCCCGCCGACCGGAACGTCGTCTACGTCGAAACCCCGACGGACGGCCTCTATCTCGAAGAGCCCGAGCATCTCGAACGCTATACCCTGATGATGCAGCGCCTCGTGGCCGACGCACTGGGAGCTGACGCGTCGATCGCGTATCTGTCCAAACTGATCGACCGGTTGTGAGGCACCGATGGACCTGTCCGGCGCCGAATGGCGTAAGAGCACCCTCAGCCAGGGGGGCGGCAACAACTGCGTGGAGGTCGCCCGCAACCTTCCCGGCATCGTCGCGGTGCGTGACTCGAAAGCCCCTGACGGGCCAATCCTGGTCTTCGCTCGTGTGGATTGGTCTGTCTTCATCAGGGATATAAAGAACGGCGGATTCGACCAGTAGACAACCTATTGAGAGCGGAGATCATGAACCTTACTCAGCCCGATCTCAATTGGCGTAAAGCATCCCTCAGCTCAGCGGAGGGACAGAATTGTGTCGAGGTCGCTGCGCTCCCCGGCGGAGGCCAGGCCGTACGGGACTCCAAAAACCCCGGCGGCCCCGTCCTGACGTTCACCCCGGGCGAATGGAACGCCTTCATCAGCGGTGTCAAGGACGGCGAGTTCGGCTGACGGTCACCCGCTGCACGGGTGCGACGGCGGCGAGCCGCTGAGCCAGGCCTTCCATCTCGGCGAGCAGCCCGGCCGGTGACTGGTCGAGTTCGAGCGCGTGCTGGTGGATGGTGATGCGCGCGTGCTGGACGCGGTGGGCGGCGTGCGGGGCGTTCCCCTTGGCGTAGACGAGGTGCCCTTCCGGCAGGTTGAGCGCGGTGCAGTAGGCGAGCATCTGGTAGAGGTCTGCGTCCGGGAAGCCCTTGGGTTTCCCGGCCTTGTACTTGGCGTCGGCCACGGCGAGGGGGGCGCCGTCGTCGGCGTACCACACGAGGTCGGGAACCATCCGGATCGCGTGACGTTCGTCGAGATGATGGGTGGCCTGGAGAGCGCAGTGGCCACCGCTGCCCGTAAGAGCCTCGCGCAGGGCCACGGTGACGAAGTCCTCGAAGACCCCGGCCATGTCGAAGAGGAAACCGTTCACGGTGACATCACCGGGCCGGTGCTCGACGGAGGCGCCGCGCAGCACGAGCTCGGCCAGACGCAGGGCCTTGTGGTAGCGGGCGTTGAGCCGGGTGGGCCGCCACGCGGGCGGCTCGTGACCGCGGCCGATCAGGGTGATGTCGGCCAGCCGGACGCGCAGTCGCAGCAGCCTGCCGCGTACGTCGCCGGGGATGCCACCTGGAACGCCGCCGGGCAGTCGGCAGAGCCGTTCGCAGGCGGCACGCAGCAGACGGTGTCGCCTGGTTTCATCCGCGACAGGAAGGTGTGGAACTCCTCGACCAGCCGAAGCTTCTGGGTGTACGTGGCCGTGGACTCATAGTCCTCCTCCACGAACCCACGCAACTGATCCTTGCTCACCCCCTGCGCGACGCCCTCGCGCAGGCGACCGGCCGCGACGCTCACCCGCTCCTCGGGCAGCCAGAGACGCTGGACGAGGTCGAGCCCGGACACGTTGGAGCCACGAACCAACCAGGTGCGGTTGGAAACGGTCCTCACCTGCGTTAAGAAGTCGGCCAGCGGACGCCCGTCGGGGGTCTTCCAATCGATTGAGCCGTTGGTGCTGCGGCCGAGTAGGACGCCGGCGGCGGCGGATGGGGAGTTGAAGGTGAAGTCCCCGCTTATCTCCAGATAGCCGGGCCAGGATGTGGACTCCACGATCACGCCGTCGTCGATCAGTCGTTGCCGATATTCGTACGAAGACTTCTTCTTCTCCTTGAACGACGACACGGTGTCCTGCCGGACGGGTGACCCGCTCCGCACCAGAAACTTCAGGCTGCCATTGGGTCCCCTCTCATCCAGCAACCGACCGTGCGCCGTGGGGCCTCCGTTGGGCAGGCGAATCTGGAACTCGGGATACTCGGCGGCCATCAGACTCCTTCGCCTTCCGTCTCCGTCCGATTGGCGGCTGTGGCAGGCGCCGCAAGGTGGCGGGGGCCGTGGCCGGGGGGTGGGGTGAAGGTGGAGGTGTAGTTCTCGCCGTCGACGAGCGGGACGGTGAGGCTTACCCCGGACGCGGCCATCCGGTCGTACTCGGCGAGGACAAGGTCCTTGGTGCGGTACGTGCCGTACTTGGCGATGTCGTTGTTCTTGAGTCCGCCGTTCTCGGTCTGGAAGGTCTCCAGGATGTAGTCCACGTCAGGGCCGCTGATCCCGTAGAGGTGGAAGAAGTAGGCGTCCAGCTCGGCGCGGATCTGGACGCGGCGCTCCTCGTCCCACCGGAACGGGGCACCGGTGTCGTCAAGGTCGCGTGCGAGCCCAGCCATGTCGTAGGCGGTGTAGACGAGTTCGAGGATCCGGGGAGTGAGGAAGAAGGTGTGGGGGGTGAGGGCGTCGGGCGTGGGGACAGGAAGCTGCTTCCATGTCATGAGAGCCATATGAATACCACCCACCTTCTGTCGGCTCACGAAGTCGAAGATTAAGGAGCTCTGGGCGGCGATGAGGGCAGCGGTGAGGACGGGTGAGACACGCGGCAGCATCAGGGGGTATGTGTGGCCGACAGCTGCACGCGGGAGGAAGGCGGGGATGGCCGTGCGCTCATCGGTCGTACGGCACACGTCACGCCAGCCACAGAGCCAGTCCCGGCCCCAATCGACGTCGTCCAGGCGCAGGGTGACACCCGGGATCTCGACGTCCTTGTTCTTCCTGACAGTTGGGATGAGCCCGTTCTCTGCGATCCAATAGCGTGGCTCGGCCGCCACCGAAGGACTCTGTTTCTCGGTAAGCGTCAGGCGACGGCGATCTTCGTTGCCCGTGTCGTAGTAGGAGTTCCAGCGGTGGTCGAAATGGTGTGCCATCTTCCCCTCGTACAATGGCAGCATTCGCTCCTCACCCTGCATGAACACGTTCCCACGCAGTTCCCATCCCTCCGCCTCCAAGTGCTCCCGCTTTCGGAAGAGATCGGAGTCATCAGTCATGTGAAACGGGGTCGGAACAAAATCAATGCTCCAGGGGTTGTTTCGCTTTTTGGATTCTCCCCACAGAACTGGAATTCGGCTATAGATGGCGACTGTGAGATCGGCGTCACGACGAGATCGAAAAATAGGGAGATTTCCTGTGTTAGGGCTGATAAGGGCGATCTCTTCGGGACTGAGAGCGAAGACACGCTCAGAATCGTCAAGGTCAGTGGTGTCTTCTAGAAAGAAAGCGAACTTCGCGGCCGGTTCACGCAGGTCCCGGCCGGTCAGCGAGAGCAGGCAGAACTTGTAGCGGGAGTCCACCCCGACAAACAGTGGCTTGAGGTTCTCGAAGTCGTACAGGGAGGCGACGGCGCCGCGCCGGGTGAGGTCGCTGAAAAAGTGCTGTGCTCCCGCGCCCGTCGCGATGGCCGTCGGGATGATGCACCCGAAACGGCCTTCGGGCGCGGCGATGGACGCGAACCGCTCGGCGAAGAGCTGATCGGTCTGGAGCATGGTGACGCCCTTGACTGTGAGGCCCTTGCCGCACAGCGGGTACATCCCCGAACCGCCCGCGAAGAGAAACGTGGACTTCACCTTGCGGCGCTCGGCCCGGTACTGCCGGCCCGCCCCCGGGTTCTCCTCGGACCACTCGGCGATACGAACACGCCGCGCCGTACCGGGGATCTTGGCGATGGACGGCTCGACGACGCTGAAGTACTTCTTGTCCTCGAAGTCGACCTTGTCCCACGGCGGGTTGCCGAGCACGCAGGAGAAGCCGCCCGCCCAGCCGGTGGCCGGGTCGACGCCCGCGCCGGACCCGTCGTCCGGGACGGTGAAGACGTCGGGAAACGCCAGGTGCCAGTGGAAGAAGCGGTACTCCTGGCTGAGCCGCACGATCTCGGTGTGGGTCGCCTGGGAGGCGGCCGTGGCGTCCGGGTCCTGGAGCGCGCGGAAGACATCGTGGGTGATCGCGGGCGGGGCGTCCTTGGTCTTGTGCCACATGAACGCCGCGCACCAGGCGTCGGCCACGTGCACGGCGTTGACGTACGCGGCGGAGGTCTCCCAGTCGCGATAATCCGAGGCCTGCCGGTGGACCTCTTCGAGGGTGTCGGAGGGGGCGTCGACGATGCGGCGCAGGCCGGACGCGAAGGCGGTGTTGGCCACCTTCGTCTCCCCGCCCAGGTCGAACAGCCCTCCCTGTCCCGCGCGCTCCTCGTTGTTCTGCTTCTCCAGGAACTTCGCGTACTTCTCGTCGTCGCCCTCGACCGGTTTGAACGCCTTGCCGGGGATGCCGTCGCGCAGCAGGACCGGTGTCGCCCCGATCAGCCCGTTGCCGTGCTTGATGTGCGCGTCGAGGAAGCCGAGCGGTTTGCCCGGCTCCAGGGCCTCCAGCCAGAGCGACACCTTGGCCAGCTCGACGGCCATCGGGTTGAGGTCGACGCCGTACACGCAGCGGGCGATGACCTCGTGCAGGGCGTGCCGTACGGCGTCGAGGGTGGGTTCGGGGTTTCTCTCCCGTACGGCGGCGACGCGCTTGGCGATCCGGCGGGCGGCGGCCACGAGGAAGTGGCCGGAGCCGCAGGCCGGGTCGCAGACGGTGAGGGAGAGCAGCTCGGCGACGATGCTCTCGGCCGGGTCGGGCTCGCCCATGGCCGACGCCCTCTGCTCGCCGCGCTTCTGTGCGTCGTCGATGACCGGGTCAAGGGTGGAGTCGAGCAGGGTCTCGATCAGGGAGCTCGGCGTATAGTACGAGCCGGTCTTCTTCCGGTCGTTGCCGAGGCGGTTGACCAGCTCGAAGGTCCTGTCGGTGGCGTTGTGCTTGGGGACGAGCTCAAGGAGCGACTCGTAGATGGAGCCGAGTTCCTCCGAGCCCATGTTGTGGTAGTCCACCTGGCGCCAGCGGGCCGAGTTCACGTCGCGGACGCGGTCGAGGTGGCGTACGGCCTCCAGCAGGTACGTATTGGCCAGGGACAGGCCACGGAGCGGGGCGTCGGCGTCGGTGTCGTCGAAGAGACCACCGAGGCCCGGCAGGCCCAGCTCAGGGCGGCCGTTCTCGTCACCGAGCGCGTCGAGCACGATCCGCAGGACCTGGTAGAGGTCGGTGTGCGCGGTGCCCCTGCGACGGCGTGCCTGGCGGCGCAGCCGGTCGGAGGAGAAGTACGCCGCGTACCGGCGGCGGGTCTCCTCGGTCGCCGTGGCCGGGTGGAGCGCGTCCCGGTCCTCGGTGACGAAGAGGAAGATCAGCCGGTAGGCCAGGCGCAGCAGCGCGGCGTGGAAGGCGGGGACGTCCAGGTCCTTGCGGAGGCCGGCGTTGGCGGAGTGGTTGAGGAACCCGGTGCCGAGCGCGGTGATCGCCTTCTGGACTCCGTCACGGTGGTGGTCCAGGGCCCGCGTGCCGGACGCGATGGCCTCGGTTCGCCATTTCTCCAGCCGGCACGCCGACGGGGCCGCGCCCTCCGCCACCTCGAAGCGCGAGACGTGCAGCAGCCGGTACAGCAGGACGAACTCGCTGAACAGCTCGCCGTCGAAGATCGCCTCCAGGTCGAACTCGACGTACGAGGCGGTGGCGAGCGCGCTGGAGTCGCGCAGCAGGCGTAGCCTGCGGCCGTTGGTGAGGACACCCCACAGGTGGGCCTCGGCGCGGTTGAGGCACTCCTGGACGAGGGACTGCGGCGGGACCGTGCCCGCGCCTCCCGGCCGCCTGTCCAGCGTGGCGTTCCAGGCGGCCAGGTGCAGCGGGACGTGGTTCCAGCGGTGGCTGATCGCGAAGGTCTTGCCTCCGCCGTCCGCCGGGATGCCCGTCGCCCCGGTCGCCGTCAGGCGGCCGAAGCCGAGCTCCGCGAGAAGGGGTTCGAGCCACTGCGTGATCGCGAGGCCCGTGGGGTCGGCCGGGGTCTCGACCTCGGGGGCGGCGGGGAGCCTCTCGCGTAACTCACGCCAGACCGACTTGAGGTATTCCCAGTGGCGCTCGGCGTCGTCGCGTACCGAACGGGAGCCGATGACGCCGTAGTCGGCGGGCAGGGAGCCCTTGACGTCCTTGCCCTCGGAGATGCGGACCAGCATGTCGGCGGGGAGGAGGCCGCCGATGGTGTGGACAGCGGAGAAGACCTGGTTGCGGACGGTGGCGGACATCAGGCGGCTCCTCCGGCGACGGCGGGGGTGACGGTGGAGGGGACGACGCCGGATGTCGGCAGGTAGACGTAGGCGCCAAGGATGTCGGCGGGTTTCTGCGCCGTCACGGTCACACCGCGGACGATCTCGCCGGAGGCGCTGCGGACCCGGCGGTGGGAGGCGAGGAGTTCGGCGGCGAGCCGCTCGCCGTACGCCTCCAGGTGCGCGGTCGTGGCGGGCAGGCCGTCCAGGACGCGGCTCATGGTGCGCTCGCCGAAGTCGCGGTCGGTGTTGTCGTCGGCGGTCGCGCCGAGGAGCTTCAGGGCGTCCTCCGCGGGCAGCCACACGCCGTTCGCGGGTGAGCCCTCGAAGGCGAGGAGGCGGGCGTCCTCGGCGACGAGCTGCCGCTCGCCCGACCGGGAGGGCAGGGTGAGATGAAAGCGGTAGCGGACCAGGAGCAGCGTGGTGCGGCTGCCGACGGCCCTGGTACGGATGACCCCGCAGCGGCGGGCCGGGCGGGGGCCGTCGGACCGGGTCTCCAGGGCGGCGTTGAGGATGTAACCGGCGAGCGCGCCGACCACCGGGTCGGTGCGGACCAGGGCGGCCTCGCCGCGTGCGACGGCCGCCCTGGTGCGGAACGGGACGGGGCGGCCCAGCTCGACGATGCCGCCGCCGAGGACGGGGGCCAGGGCGTCACGGAGACCGGCGGGGCTGCCGCCCACCTCCGCGGTGAAGTCACCGGAGCCGCTCACGTCCTCGCGCAGGACGCCGTCGAGCTCGCCGAGGGCGTGCCGTACGAAGCCCCGGATCTCGCCCACGTCGCCGAGCGCGTCGCGTACGGCCTCGACCTCGCGGGCGACCTCCTCGGGGTGGATGGTGTTCTGCGCGAACCGGGAGCGGGACTCCTTCTCCCGCTCGACGGTGGAGTTCCAGTCCGCCTCCAGTACGGCGGCCCTGTCGCTGATCGCCTCGATCTCCTCGACGCCGAAGAGACCTTCCTGCTCGCCGCTCCGGCCGCGCATCAGCAGCCATTCGACGATCGCGTCCGTCACCCCGGTGGAGGCCGCGTCGGGGACGGAGACGGAGACGCCGAGGTCCTTGCGGATCTGGCGGTGCTTCTTGATGAGGACGTCGAGGACCTTGCCGTCGATGCCGTTGTCACTGCCGTAGAGGGTGATGACCTTGACGCTGTCCCTCTTCTGGCCGTAGCGGTCGACGCGGCCTTCGCGCTGGTCGTGGCGGGTGGGATTCCACGCCAGGTCGTAGTGGACGACCGCGTCGAAGTGGTGCTGGAGGTTGACGCCCTCGGAGAGGCAGTCGGTGGCGATCAGGACGCGGCGGGCGGCGGGGTCGTCGCCCGCCTCGTCGGCGAGTTCCTCGATGCGCTGCAGGCGCTGCTGCGGGGAGAGGGTCCCGGTGACGGCCCGGATGACGGCCCTCCTGCCGAGCTTGCCGTCCAGGTGCTCGGCGACGTACTCGGCGGTCGGGATGTAGCGGCAGAAGACGATCGGGTGGTAGCCGTCGGCGATGAGTGCCTTGAGGTGTCTGACCAGTTCCTTCAGCTTCAGATCCTCGGCCGTTCCCTCCAGCCTGGCCGCCCGGTCGGCCAGTTCGGCGAGCCGTGCGCCCGCCTCGCCGGTCTCCGCGCCGGGGGTGACGTCGAGACCTTCCAGGGTGTCGTTGTCGGAGGAGTCTCTGGTCAGAGGGGCACCGAGCCTGTCGGCCTCCTCGGCGGTCGCGGCCGTCGCGGCGGCGGAGCGGGTGCGCAGCGTCTGGGCGGCGGCGCGTGGTGAGGAGACCAGGGAGCGCAGCAGCGCGATCGCCGACCACCAGGCGATCCGGGCCTCGCGTTTACCCTGCTCCCCCGCGACGGTGACCCGTTCGCTCGCGTAGGCGATGGCGTCGTCGAGGAGGGCGCGGTAGGCCGGGGAGAGCTTGTAGGTCTCGTCCTTGAAGTACCGGTCGGCGGGGAACTCGGTCTCCTCGTCGAGGTACTTGCGGATGTCGGCGCGACGGCGCTGCACGAAATGCTGGGCCAGCAGGGCACGCCCGGCTCTGCCGTTGGTGTCGATCCTGGCGAACTCGGGCTTCAGCAGGCCGAGGAGGTTCAGGAAGGCGGTCGGCTTACCGCTGTGCGGGGTCGCCGTCACCAGGAGCAGATGGCGGTCGGCGTCGGCGGCGACGCGCTGGAGGAGCTCGTAGCGCAGCTGGTTCTGCGCGGAGGTGTTCTCGTCGGCGGCGACGCAGGTGTGGGCCTCGTCGACGATGACCAGGTCGGGACAGTGCTTCACGAAGTCGTCGCGGTGGCGGGTGGACTTGATGAAGTCGGTGGAGACCACCACGTGGGGGTGCCTGTCGAAGAGGGACTGCCCCAGGTCCAGGCCGCGTTCCAGTCTGGGGACCGTGGAGGCGAGGACCAGCTCGGCGTCGATGCCGAACTTGGTGCGTAGTTCCTCCTGCCACTGCTCGGCCAGCGCGGGCGAGCACAGCACGGCGAGGCCCTTCGCCTCCCCCTGGGCGAGGAGTTCGCTCGCGATGAGACCGGCCTCGACGGTCTTGCCGATGCCGACGTCGTCGGAGATCAGCATGCGTACGGTCTTCTGGCGCAGCGCCATCATCAGCGGTACGAGCTGGTAGGCGCGGGGTTCGACGGCGATTCCGGCGAGCGATCGGAAAGGGCCGGCACCGGAGCGGAAGCCGATGCGAAGGGCCGAGCGGAGCAGGCCCGCGGCACGTTCGTCACCGAGGTCCGCGGCTGACGGGAGCGCGAACTCGGCGCTCCCGACCTCCTCGAAGGCGGGGAAGACGGCCGCGATGTCGTCGTCCGCTCCCCCCAGAGGGCGCAGGACGAGCATGTCGGGGGCGCTCTCGGGCAGCACGACCCAGTCGCGGCCACGGGCGGAGACCAGGGAACCGGCGGTGTGGACGATCGTCATCGAAAAGGGGGGTCCTTGTGTGGTTGTCGCTGTGGGTTCTCTGATTCAGGCGCCCGCGCCGGTCCCGAAGTAGCTCTTGAACCGCTCCGCGACGGCGAACCAGTCGGCGTCGTGGCGGAAGCGGACCACGTCCCAGCCCATGTCGATCAGCCGGTCCTCCGCCTGGAGGTCGCGCTCGGCGACCTCGGCGTGACCGTGGACGGGACCGTCGACGAAGACCGCGACGTTGACGCCGGGCAGCCGGTAGACGTAGTCGGGCCTGGCGAGCGCCTCGGCGACGAAGGTCTGTGCCTCGTCGGGCAGGCGCAGACCGCGCTCCTTGAGCCAGCCGATGAGCCGGCCCTCCAGCGCGGTGTCCGACTGCGCGGTCAGGCGCGCCAGTTGCTCAGACCGGGACTCGCCCCGGCCGGTCGTCCGGGCCGTCGAACCCGCGATGCGCAGCAGCAGATCACGCATCGAGTGGCGGTCGATGGAGGCGTGGTTGAGCTGGTTGCCGTAGGTGAGCAGGCACTCGTAGCAGCCCTGGGCGCAGGGACGGTCGGGGTGCGGGCCTCCCCGGTCGGCGCCGTCGGCGTCGAAGTGGCAGATGGACAGGGCCTCGGCCGCGGCGCGGGCGAGCGCGCCCGGCTCGGACTGCATCAGGCGCAGCACACCGGCACCGCCCTCGGCCGCCTCGGTGAACAGCATCCGGTCGCGGGGACCGTCGTCCGGCGGCAGCAGTTCACCGCTCAGCTCGGAGTCCTCCAGCTCGAAGGCGGCCTCGATGCCGCGCTCCAGCGCGTACATGAGCGAGAGCGCGACCGGCTCGTCCAGCGGCTGGTCCAGCTTCAGCACCAGGATGTTGCGGCGGTCCTCGACGTACGGGATGACGCGCTTCTTGCGGCGCTTCTCATTGCCGTCGGCGTCGATGACGGGCATCTCGCCGGAGTCGCCGGAGGCCTCACCCGCGTCGCGCTCGTTCATCCAGCGGCCGTCGGCGGGGTCGAGCCAGAAGCCGTCCGGTTCGTTCGGCTTGGCGCGCACGCGGCCGACGTTGGTGATGCGGACGGTCGCCGAGTCGCCGTACGACAGGGTGGCGAGCCTGCCGTCGGCGTCGGCGACGAGGGCGTCCCGGCGGCCGGGGCGCACGCCGTGGTCGTGGAAACGGTAGGAGGTCACCAGCCGGAAGCCCGCCCTGCGGCGCTCCTCCTCGTCGGAGGAGATCCGCTCACGGCGCCTGGTGTAGACGGTGTGCAGCTGGAGCAGGCCGTACGTGGTCTCGCCCAGCGGCTCCCCGCACATCTGGCAGCGGTCGGCGCGGTCGCGGATGTCGTGGTGGTACCCGCAGCCGGCGCACCTGCGGGCGCCGGTGGTGACGACGTCGCCCGTCGCGTCCGGCGGCAACTGGATGCGGGTGACCTGGTAACGAGCGCCCTCGTGGTAGATGAGGGCGCCGGGCCCGAACTCCCGGATGGCCAGGAAGCGAGGGCGCTGAAGGTAGTCGCCGTCGCCGAACCGGCTTCCGGCCGTGGGGATGTACGCGGCGAGCGGCAGGCGCGGGAAGGAGTAGCCGGGCAGGAAGCCCTCGCTGGCGAGGTAGCGGTACGGATTGAAGTCGGACAGGACCGACTTGCTGTCCGCGCTCTCGTTCTTGAGAAGGTTGAGCTGGGTCTCGGCCTCCCGGCGACGGCCGACGGCGAGCTTGCGGTCGCGCTCGGAGAGAGTGTGGTCCAGGACCCTGCGGTTCTGCTCGGCCTGGTCGACGAGGGCTGCCCTGAACAGCTCGCGCCAGCGGTCGAACGCCCGGTCGAACCCCTCGGGGGCCATACGGACCTTGTCCTCGATCCACCGGTCGTCCCACCAGGTGGTGTCCGCGAAGTCGGCCAGCAACCCGCCGAAGACCCTGCGGGCGGCCGTCACGGCGCGCTCCCGCGCACCGGTGTCACGCAGGGCCTCGACGATCCGGCCCTCCAGGGACAGGGCCGGATCGGGGCGACGGCTGTCCTCGACGTAGCCGATGTCGATGATGTTGGGGATGGCGCGGCCCAGCTTGAGCCCGGCCTCGGCGAGCCAGATGGCCTGGATGTGGGAGCGGACGAGGTCCTCGTTGGCGAGGTCGAGACGCGGCGGGGCGACGGCCCCGGCGACCATGCGCGCGGAACGGCGGAAGTAGTACTGGTCGTGGCTGTTGCCGGTGGCGCAGTACGTGGTGACGAGCGCGGGCTGCCCGGACCGGCCCGCCCGCCCGCTGCGCTGCGCGTAGTTGGCCGGCGTGGGCGGCACGTTGCGCATCATGACCGCGTTGAGCTCGGAGATGTCGACGCCCAACTCCATCGTCGGCGAACAGTAGAGCAGCTTCAACCTGGCCTTACTGAAGGCCTCTTCGCGCTTCTCGCGCTCATCCGGGGTGACCTGGGCGGTGTGCTCGCGGGCGACGAGGCCGCTGAGGGCGCCGGCCGCGCTCCGGTAGAGGTCGCGGAAGAAGGTGTTGACGCGGGGGCCGTCGCCGCTGGCGTAGGTGCGGGTCAGCGGGTCGTGGGTGCCGGTCTCGCCCGTTCCGGCCCGCCAGATGAGGGCCGCGGCGGAGATGCGATAGCCGGTGACGGCCGGACCTGTGGGCCCCCGGAAGCGGCCCGCGCGCTGCGGGGCAGCGGCGACCTCCTTCACCAGATTGGCCTTGGCGAGCACCTTCAGGAGCTCCACGATGATCAGCTGGGTGTCGTCGACCGGCAGATCCTTGCCGAAGTGCACACGTCGCAGGTATTTGCCGAACTTGCCGCGCCCGGACAGGAACAGGCCCGAACGGTCCAGGCCGGGCTTGGAGCCCCGCGGATAGGCGGTGCCGACCTTGGGGCGGTCGCTCGTGGAGAGCACCCAGGGGTCGACGAGGCGTTCCTCGCTGGCACGCTGGAGGGTGTCGAAGTCCTCGCGGAAGTACTGCACGTCGATGGCGAGGGCACGGCGCATCTCGTCGAGAAGCGTCCGCATGATCTCGGCGCGCTGCCTTGGGTCGGCGTCACGCAGCGCCGCATGAGTTCCGGACCACCGTTCCCGCTGCCCGGCGAGCCACTCCAGGTCCTCGTAGTGGATCTCCAGCAGGCCGGTCTGCTCCAGGTTGGGCATGGTGATGCGCCAGCCGCGTTCGAGATCCAGGTAAAGACGGAAGGCGATGACGTCCCGCAGGGTCTTGGCGGCGTTGCGCGCCAGCGAGGGAGGCAGGTCATCGGTGCCGGTGTAGTGGGCGAGCTCCAGACCCAGGGCGCCCGCGACACGGGAGGCGAGCTCCTCGTGGTTGATTCCCTCCTCGCCCGCCTCGACGGCCGCCTGGTACAGGGCGCCGCGCAGCTGGGTGATCTGCACGAAGTCATTGAAGTGACCGGCCTGCAGGGAGGCGTCCTGCCGGTTGTCGACGAAGGTGAGAAGCTTACGGGCCGCTTCCTTGAGCGCCTCGGCGGGAACCGCCTTGAGGGAGCGGACGATGGAGGCGGAGACGAGAGAGGTCGCCGAGGAGCGGCCCTCCTGGTCGAGGGTCGCGAGCTTGGCGAAATCCCTGCCCCTGGTCTGCTCGTAGCTCACTCCGCAGTGCGGGCAGAAGAGGAACGGCGAGGGGATGAAGGCGGCCTTCAGCTCCCCCTGGCCCTCGGTTCCATAGAGGTCGACGGTGATGGCGCTGGGCAGCCGTACCCGGTAGGAGCCGCGCACGACCTCCTGCCCCTTGTCATCGACCTCCAGCCAGGACTCGGGCAGCCGCCGGTCGGCGATGGCCTCTTCGGGCGTGGACGGCCAGGGCCGGTCGGAGTCGATGTACAGGTAGCCGTCCCCGGCGCGGCCCCCGGTGGCGGCGGTGTCCCGGCGCGGCTCGTAGACGGTTCGGCCGTTCTTCTCCGTCCGCCACACGGTCGGGTACTCCTGACCGCACTCGCGGCAGAAGGCCAGCGGCAGCAGGACCTTGCCGCCCGAATGAGGCTGGACGAGCTGGTAGTCGCGCGTCAGGTGGCGGGTGAGCCTGTCCTCAAGGGTGACGTAGACGGTGTCGCCCTTGGAGAGGAACTGGTGCAGCCTGAAGGCGAACAGGGGGCGCTCGGTGACGGGGTTTCCGGCCTCGGAGCCGGCCTCCAGGGTGCGGCGGATCGCCTGTGCGCATTCGGCCTCGGTCAGCCCGCTGCCTGCGGCGAGCTCGGCGGCCGCTTCCTCGATCTTGGCGGGTTTCTGCCGGACCAGGCGCCCCGCCTCGTCCGTGGCAAGACCGAAGCGCGTCTCGATCCAGCGGGCGAGGGGGTCCTTCACCAGATCGGCGTAGGCGCGCGGAGCGGCCGGAGCCCGGAGCCGCTCGGCCGGCACCGTGTCGGGGGCCTCCTCGGTGGCGCGCACGAGCGTCTCACCGATGACGTGCCCGGGGCCCACCCGGGTGCCGAAGAGGGTGGTGGCGACGTGGGCGACGACCGTCCGCCGGTCCTCGGCGGTGCCCTCGCTGGACATGGTGGCGGAGGTGCCGACGCACTGCAGGCGCTCGGCCTGGCAGGCCTCACGGACTCGGCGGATGAGCAGGGCCACATCGGCGCCCTGACGGCCGCGGTAGGTGTGAAGCTCGTCGAAGACGAGGAACTCCAGTCCCCTCGCCATCTTGATGAGAGAGCGCCGGTCCTCCGGACGCGTGAGCATCAGCTCCAGCATCACGTAGTTGGTGAGCAGGATGTCCGGCGGGTTGTCGCGAATCTCCTTGCGCCGCTCCTCGTCCTCCTGACCGGTGTACCGGGCGTAGGTGATCGGCTCGCGGCCGGGGCCGTATCCATCGCGCAGATACTTGTCGAGTTCCTTGACCTGGCTGTTGGCCAGGGCGTTCATCGGATAGACGATGATCGCGCGTACCCTCTTGCGAGCCGTGGGTCCCTGCCGCTCACGGTCCCTCAGCACCTTGTCGACGATCGGCACGATGTAGGAGAGGGACTTGCCCGAGCCGGTGCCGGTGGTGAGGACATAGGAGGCGCCGGACCGGGCGATGTCGATCGCCTCGCGCTGGTGGCGGTGGAGGGTGAGCGGACGGCCGTCGCACACCGTGCCGTACTCGGTCTTCCCCGCCTGGAAGATGCGTGCGCACTCCGGGTGCAACACCCCTTCGGTCGCGAGCTCAAGAACGGTGCCGCCCGAGGCGAAGAACGGGTTCAGTGACAACCACGGGTCGGGCCACTGGGACTTGGCGTCCAGGTCGTCTTCGACGAAAGCCGCGATCCGCTCGTCACGGATGATCGTGCCGCCCTCGGTGAACGACCGGTAGTCCTTGATGAGCTGCTGGTGCACCCCGAAGACATCCATGCCGGATCCGGCCGACCGAGGCCCGGGGGTGTTCATAAGGTCGGCGGCCGGCCGGGGGACGCGGTCCTCGGCGCGCACGGTCGCGAGGTGGCGTACGGGATCGAGCTCCTCCCAGCCGGGGACACGCTCCTCGCCCACGGCGAGCGGCAGCAGAGCCTCGCGGACGGCGACGGCGTCGGCGGGCCGATCGGCCGGCTTCTTGGCGAGTAACTGTTCGACGAGCCTTGCCAGGGGTTCGGGGACGTCCGAACGCAGCAGCCGTACGGGGGGCACCGGTTCTGCGAGGTGTTTCTGGCCGAGCTCGTGCGCGGACTCGCTGTGGAACGGCGGAACGCCGGTGAGGAGTTCGAACAGCATGCAACCGAGGGCGTACAGGTCGGCCGCCTGAGTCACCGTCGCGGCGAGGAACTGTTCGGGGGCCATGTAGCGGGCGGTGCCGACTGTGACACCCGTGCTCGTCACCCTGGCGCTCTCGACGTCGTCGACGATCCGCCCCATGCCGAAGTCGAGGACCTTGATCACTCCTCCACGCAGCAGCATCGCGTTGGAGGGCTTGAGATCGCGGTGAATGACACCGGCGGTGTGCGCCGCGGACAGACCGTTCGCGATCTGCGCGCCCAGCGCCGCGACCCAGGCGACGGGCAGTTGCGGATGCTCGTTCACCAGGTCTCTCAAGGTTTCCCCGTCGAGAAACTCCATGGCGAGGTAGGGCAGGCCGGTGTCGTCCACACCGCCGTCGACGGTGCGGGGGAGGTTGGGGTGATCGAGCCTGCGCATGATGCGCACCTCGCGGTCGAACCGCTGGACCGCCTTGACGTCGGCATGCGAGTTGGCGCTCGCGCCGGAGCGGCTGCGCAGGATCAGCTTCACCGCGACCACACGGTCCTTGGCGCCTTCTGCCGCCCACAGATCCTCGGCGCGGTGAACCTCTCCCATGTTGCCCTTGCCGATGGCCCCCAGGAGACGGAACCGGCTCGCCACCCGGTCCAGGTCCACCGGCACTCCCTTGTTCTCCCCACGTTCTGGGCTGGAAGCGAGATCCATCGACAATTGGCCGGCCCCCATGCCATAGCTAGGCAAAGCCTTACTATCTCCAGCAGAGTACACAACATTCAGAAAATCGAATACATACTTTTAATTGACAGCGTTAACAGATATGCGTAGCCCTCCACATCTAGCTGGCGCCGCAGCCGCAACCAGACAGAGTGGCTGCTTGAGAAGGCGGGATCCGAGGCGCCGACGACGTAACCATGCGGAGAGGCGCATGACCGTTATATCAGCGCCGAGATAGGCCGAAGTTACGCCAGACATGCCGATCGTTATGAACCCGAAGCTGTCCTCGGCGAACTCTCGCCCAACAAGAATGGACTTGTCACGGTTTGCGCTTCTGCCACTCGGCACGGCGGGCCTTGACCTCGGCGATCCGGTCGACGATGCGCTGGATCGCCGCAAGGTCATAGCCGACCGCCATCGCGCCGCCCTGCGGTCCGGAGACCTCGACGCCCTTCACCGGTCGCCGGTTCTCGGGCCGAGTGCGGGCCAGGTACTCCAGGGCAAGCTCGCCGTTCGGCCTGTAGGCCGGGTTCTAATCCCGCCCACCCCTGACCTGCGAGAACACTGCCGCCCTCTGCCGCTGCTCTCCACCGTCCTACGCCATGTTCCCCCAATGTGCCCCCGGGCCCCATGCCGTCAGACGTGCGACTCCCCATCCCCCACTGCCGCCGTCGCGTGAACCGACTGACGCCACTCCAGCGCCTCGGGAGTGTCCCGGTACTCCAGCAAATGCTGGCCCGCGATCTGCTCCAGCAGATCCCTGACCTCCGCGGGCGTGGCACGGAAGAACTCCCGCCGCAGGTTGACCCGGTTGACCCGCCGGTCGTTCAACGCGGCGTGCAACCGCCCCTCCAGCCCGACCGCGTCGTCACTGAAGATCAGCGCGTGCGTGTCGAACCTGAACGGCACCGAGGCATCCCCCAGCTCCCGCACCCGATCCTCGGGTTCCAGGCGGCGGGTCATGCCGATCTTGACGACGTCCTCACCGAACGCGCCCACATTGGAGATGACGTACACGTAGCCGGCCCGGACGTTGGCCTCGCGCGCCTCGACATCACTGACCGCGGCGCCGATCTCCTCCAGCTTCGTCTTCAGCTCCTCCGCCCCGGCCTCATCGCCCTTGGCAATCAGCTTGGACAGCGCAGAACGGTAATGGGCCTCCTCCTTACGGAGCCTGGCCTTCTCCCGCTCGAACTCCCGCCGCGCGGCCTCCTCCTCACGCTGCTGCTCGCGCTGGGCACGGGTACGCTCCTTCTCCTCCTCCTGCTTGGCCAGATAATCGGCGGTCAGCTCCAGCTCATAAACCCGCAGCCGGTGATAGTCGCCACCGACGTGGATGTCCATCGTCTTACCAAGCTTGACGATCATCTCCACGGCCTTCTCCAACCGGTCGACGGCCGACTGCAGCTTGTACGGACGCATCGTGCGCACACAGTTGTCGGCCTCGGCGTTGTAGGCACGCAACATCAGCTTGGAGAAGTCACGCACCATCCGGCGCCCCTCGGCCGCCGACCCGTTGACCTGCCAGCCCGTGGAACCCAGCACCGCCTTGCCGTCCCTGGCCATCGCCTTGATCCGAGCCTTGACCTCCGCCAGCCGCTCCTTGTAGGCCACCGCGTCGCTCAACGGATGCCGGTAGTCGTAGACCCCGGCCTCCTGCAACAGCACGGTCTCCTCGGTCTGCACGACCCGCTGTTCGACCTCGTGCAGCCGCCGTGTGGCGTCCGCGACGGCCGCCCGCAACCGCCCCTGCTCGGCACGCAACTCCTCGGTCAGCGCGGAGACGCCCATGGCGTCCATGCCGCCCAGCCGCTCGATCCAGGCCCGAAGCTCGGCGTTCTCCGCCTCCAGCCTCTTCTTCCCGCCGAACAACCCTCCGCCGCTCCGCTCCGGCAGCACAGGCGCCGGGGCGGGAACGGGTTGTGGCGGCACCTGAGGCACGGGAGCAGGAGGCGGCGCCTGTACGGGCACCCAGAACTGCCAGCCGGGCGGCGCCGGCGGCCACGCCGGATCCGGCTGCCACCCTTGAGGAGGCCGCCAGCCCACGGGCGGAACCGGCCATCCGGGAGGCGAGTTGAACCGGTACTCCATCGTGGATGTCCTCCTCGACTGTGTGCCCGTCACGACGCATGCCATAGAAGGACAGCCGCCTGGGCTCAGCGGTTTACAGCACCCGCAGTGATCCAGCGGAGGCTCACCTGAACCGGCAGGAGCCAACCCGAACCTTGTCCTTCGCCGTCCTCCTTCGGGGTGGTGCGGCATAGGCAGCAGCGCAGCTTGGTCAGCACCTTCCAGATCTTCAGGGTCGCGACGGCGCGCTCGCCGAGGGCGCGGTGACATCCTGCTGCCCGCGCGACAGCCGCGGACGGTGGCGATGGCGCTTGAACGGCGCGCGAACGGTGCCGCCCACGCCCTCGACCAGCAGGTCCCATTGGTTCTTCAGGGGAAGCGCCTGCTCCATATTCAGTTCTCCCAGGACCCGTCGGGGATGCGGTAGAAGGTGCGGGTCGCCGCCCACCATTCCCGGTCAGCGAAGCGTCCCGTGATCCGGCCAAGCATGCAGAAGAAGAGATGCATATCTCGCTTAGAGTTTCTCTTCATACCGAGTTCCAGTCCTGCCGTATAGGGCCGGTAATCGGAGAGGTACATGTTTCCGCCTTCCTCGAAAGGCGGGGTGACATCACCGAGTGGTTCCCCGTCGTAGTTGAGGTACAGCGGCTCAATCCCCTCGCCCACTTCTCCCGCGAAGTAGACCTCGAAGACGCGCCGCTTTCCCAGATTGCGGATCGCGGGATGGAACGAGTACATGCCGAAGACGAAGATGTGTGTCCAGCCGGGCGCGTGCGGGCCCATCCAGACGCCCTTCTCACCTGGGCTCTCATCCATCCCGGCCAGCGTTTCCAGGTCGCACTCCAGGCGCGAGCCCGGATCCACCCTGAGCAGCCGGGCCAGCTCCTCTTGATCATCGCTTTCCACCCAGAGCGCGTGGAATCCGAGCTCGAGCCAGTGCCCGTACTCGACCAGCAGGTCCCACTGGTTCTCCGGGGGAAGCGCCTGCTCCGTATTCATCATTCTCTGCATCCTCACACCTGACGGGAAATGCGGGGCTGAACTCGGCAGCCCCGCATTTAATTGCCGTTAATCCACGATCTTCACCCAGAACGGACTGTCGCTGACCCTGGTGATGGTGTTGACAGGGTCGTAAGTGAGGAGTCGGTAATGGCCATAGAACGCCTTGAGCGCGGCTCCGTGCAGCCAGTTGTGTTCTTTTCGAACTCCCTGGACAGAGTAGTTGATCTTGTCTTTTGCAGCTCCTTCTTGGGTGGAGGCGAAAGGGTATTCGTCGCACTGAACATTTCTATAACCGTAATCCATGTAGACCTTTTGGGAATAGTACTTGCAATAGTTCACGCCATAGTTCGGGGAATCGGGTTTGCCCATGGTGAAATTGTCCTGAGGCACTGAGAACGGATGCCCGGAGAAGATCGCCCGATTGTCGTCGTAGCCCTCGTCAGCGCCCCTCCACAGTGGAGCGCCCTCAGAAGGTGTTTGAGAGCTGATCGTGAGGCCGCCCTGCGGTGGGGTAGGAGTGCGGGTATGACACGACGACCCTTTCTATCCCTCTGATCTGACCG
>NZ_JBEXUG010000003.1:0-311292 GCF_040614315.1 Streptosporangium sp. NPDC006007
TGGTTCCCCAGCTCGAAGCTGTGCTCGGCCTGCGGGGCCGTCACCGGCTCCATGCCGCTGAACGTCCGGCAGTGGGAGTGCCCGTGCGGCGCCACCCACGACCGCGACGTCAACGCGGCGGCCAACATCCTCGCCGCCGGGCAGGCGGAGAGGTCAAACGCCTGTGGAGCGCGGGCAAGACCGGGACTCGTCCCGGCACCGCGCGACGAAGCAGGAACCCACCCGAAGCCGCACACGCGGCAGGCGGGAATCTCCGCCCTTTAGGGCGGAGAGGATGTCAATTCATCCTCGGCTTTCCCACCGAGACCCGCGCTGAGATGGCCGAGACCGTCGGCCTGGCCCACCGGCTGTGGGACCTCACCGACGGTCAGGCCGGGGTGTTCCGCGCGTCGGTGTTCCAGTTCCGCCCTTACCCCGGCACCCCTGAGTGGGGGCGGCTGATGGCCACCGGCCGCTACACCGCCGAACGGCTCCTCGACTACGCGCCCGTGGACCTCGGCACCGAAGACGCGGCCCTGCGCGGCCGAGACGAGTTCAACTTCTCCTCCCGGCTCCAGTTCGGCGAGGCCACCGAGGAGGAGATCCACCGCCATCTGGCCGATCTCGCCCGCGTCCAGCACGCCCGGAGGACCGCATGAGCCTGTTCGTCACCCTCGACGGCCCTGGCGGGGCCGGCAAGTCCACCCTGGCCCGCCTGGTCGCCGAACAGCTCGCCACCGCGGACGTCCCCGCGCTGGCCACCCGGGAGCCGTCCGACGGGCTCCTCGGCGAGATCGCCCGCCGGCAGACGGCGACGTTCTCCGGCACCGCACTGGCCTGCCTGGTGGCCGCCGACCGCTACCACCATCTCGAAACCGAGATCCGGCCCGCGCTGGAGCGCGGCCAGGTGGTGGTGTGCGACCGGTACGTGCCCTCCTCCTATGTCCTCCAGAGCCGCGACGGCGTTCCACTGGACTACATCCGCCACCTCAACGCCCTGGCCGACCGGCCGCGCCTGGCCATCCTGGTCACCGCCGCCCCTCCCGTCCTGGAGCGGCGGCTCACCGTGCGAGGCGCGCACTCCCGGTTCGAGCACGAAGGCTCCAGCGCCGCCGAGGTCACCCTGTACGAGGACCTCGCCGACGTCCTGGCCGCCGACGGATACGCCTTCCACCGGATCGACACAGGGCATCAATCACCGCAAGACGCCGCTGTGGCCCTCACCGGCCACATCCTTGGGCTATCGTCACGGGCGTCATACCCGCCTCGGGAAAGGCCCCTGCCCCCATGACGACGCAGCGCCGGCAGGTCACGGTGGACGTCCACGTGATCCTCGAACGCGACGGCCACATCCTGCTGTCCCTTCGTCAGGGCACCGGGTACGCCGATGGGCTGTACTGTCTGCCCTCCGGCCATCTCGACCCCGGCGAGACCGTCATCGACTGCGCGATCCGCGAGGCCCGCGAAGAGGTCGGAGTCACCATCGCCCCCGGCCATCTGCGGCCCGCCACCGTGGTCCACCACCTGTCCCCCGAAGGCCGGCCGCGAGTCGGGCTCTTCTTCGCCGCCGACACCTGGGACGGCGAGGTGGTCAACGCCGAGCCGGACAAGTGCGCCAAGGTCGAATGGGCGCCCATCGACATGCTCCCGAGCAACACCGTCCCGTACACCGTCGCCGGAGTCGAGTTCTACCGCACCGGCACCGGCATCGGCGTACACGGCTGGCCGGAGTCGGCACTCGCATAACGCGACTGTGGCCCTGGCTCTCCGCAGAGAGTCAGGGCCGCCGTCGCCCGCGTGGTCAGACGCCGCGTCCGCTAACAGCCCCCGCCCCCCACAATGATCAAGACGCCCCTCGCGGATCAATGAACGCCCTGGTCAAAGGTGTGCGACCGGAGGTACTCGAAACTCCAACCTTCTGATCCGCGGGGAAGGGGCAGATATCTCGTCAGGGGCATCCCGGCCTGATCAGGCGGTGGACGCGGGCCGTTGCCGTACAGATAAGTAACCACCGTGTCGCAACGCCCCGTCGAATTCGCAGGCCGATCCCCGGGAGATCCTCAGCGGCGGATCGCGCGGGCGAGGATGGCGATCATGCCCGCGACGCCCAGGCCCACCAGGACGACCGGGAGCATGATCACTGGCTCGACGTCCGGCACGCCGATGAAGACGGCTCCGGCCCCGATGAACAGCAGGCCGCTGAGCAGGGCCATCCAGTCGGTACGGTGCCGCAGGGTACGGCGGGCCGGGGGACCGCTCTCAGGCCGCACGGCGAACCTCCACGTCTCCGATGCCCGCCTTGACGTTCAGCACGATGGTCGCCGCGTCGCCCTTCGGGGGCACCTCGGGCTCCAAGATCTTGTTGTGCTTGACGTCCGCCCCGCCCTTGACCGAATGGTCGATCTTCACATCGCCGAGTTTGGTGTATCCGTTCACCTCGACCCGGGCCGTCGGCGGCAGGATCACCCTGATCTCGCCCACCGAGACGGACGCCTCGAAGACGGTCCGTGAGCCCGGCGGCAGCGGCAGTTCGCTCAGGTTCAGGGTGCCCTCGCCGATGCCCACCGTGTAGTTCGGGATCACCTCGGACAGTTTGGTCGGCTCCCAGCGGTAGTCGCCGAACTTCTTCGGCATGCCGGTCAGGGTGGACCCCGCGATCAGGGCGATCGAGATGAGGGTGCCCGCCGCGACGAGGGCCGCGCCCCGGCCGAACCAGGTGGCGACCAGGAGGCCGGCACCGATGGTGACGAGCACGGCACCGCCGACGACCGTCATGTTGACCGATCCGGTTGTGGACTGGATCGCCACGACGATTCCTCCGACGATCATGGCCAGGAACATGGTCACGCCTCCGACGAACGACCTGGGCCGTTTCGCTCTGGGCGAGGTCTCGACCGGCCGGCCGTATCCGGGGAGGTCGTAGGGGGGGTGCGGCTGCCGCCTGGCGGGGTCCAGGGGCCGGTAGGGCCCGTAGGGCGAGAACGGCTCGCCGGAGGAGTCGAACGACCGCCCCCCGGTGCGGTACGGCCCGGCCGGGCCGCCGTCGGCGGACGATCCGTCGATGGGCGATCCGGTGGCGAGGGGGCCGATCGGTGTTCCCGCCGGCGGTGTGCCCGGCGTTCCGGTGGGCGGTGCGCCCGGCGGGGAAGTGGGTGGCGGCGGGGTCTCGTGGGCGCTGGTGAGCACCTCGGTCCGCTGCCGGGTGGCGGGATGGGAATCCTCGGCCGGATGGGTGGACGCGCCGGGTACGCCGGAGAAGGCGGGTGCGCCGGGCATGGCGGACGCGCCGGGTGCATCGGGTGCGCCGGGCATGGTGGACGCGCCGGGTGCGCCGGGAACGTTAGGTGCGCCGGGTGCGCCGGGATAAGGCCGCGCGGGTGCCTGCGGCACGGTGGCGGGAGGCCCCCCGGAGAACGGGGAGGCGCCGGGCGGCCCCTCGGGAGTGGGGGAGAAGGCGGGGAACGGCGAGTCCACCGGCCGGCCGGGCGGGTGCGGACGCCGGCCACGCAGCCGGTCGGGCAGCGAACGCGCCACGGCCAGCAGGTCGACGCCACGGGAGTGGGCGGCGAGCAGGGCGATGGCGAACAGCGTGCCGACCACGACCGTGCCGGTGCCGATGCCGTCCGAGGACACGTTGATGATCAGGCCGAAGGCGAGGACTCCGGCCAGCAGGGCTAGCACGGTCTCGCTGTCGAGGTCGCGCCGGGTCCACTGCTCCAGGTATCCCGGGCCGCCGTTCGCCTCACGCATGAGCAGGAACGCCGCGACGTAGAGCATGACGCCGATCCCGGAGCCCAGCACCAGCACCGCGAAGCCGACCCGGAACACCACGGGGTCGATCCCGCTGTAGCGGCCGAGACCCGCGCAGACGCCGGTGAGCATGCGGCCCTCGTCGCTGCGCCTGAGCGTTCGCTCCTCGCCGGGGGGCGGGACGGGCGGCGAGTCGGACAGGGTGCTCGTCGGGTCCTGTGCGTTCCCGGTGTCGTTCATACCCCTATCGTGGCTCTTGCCGGGGCGCCCTCGCATCCGGGAGACCCCTGAGTCGTCCCGGAGCGGGCGCGACCTTCTCAGGGGCCGGTCAGGGGAACGCCTGATGCGCTGACCGGCTGAGACATGTGACGATGCTGGTGATATGGCTGACCGACAGACAACTCGCGACGCGGCGCCCCTCACCCCCGGGGAACCCGCCTTCCCCCGGCTGATGAGGCCGGTGGACGGCCGTCTGGTGGCCGGGGTGGCCCAGGGCGCCGCCGCCCAGCTCCGGCTTGACCCGGTGGTGCTGCGGCTGGCCTTCGTTCTGCTCACCGTCCTGGACGGGATCGGCGCCGTGGCCTACGCGGCGCTGTGGATGTTCACCCCGCGCGAGCCGCACGAGGGCAGGGAACCGGCCAGGGACTGGAGCCAGCTCGCCGCGTACACCGCGATCGGGCTGGCGCTGATGGCTCTGGGCTGGCTCACCGGCGCCTCGAAGGGTGGGATCGGCGCGTGGCCGATCGCGGTCGGCGGGATCGGCTCGCTGATCCTGTGGCAGCAGGCCGACCCGGACCGCCGGCGGCGCTGGATGAGCACGACGGTCGGGCAGGTCCGGCGCAACCGGGTCCGCACGTTCGCCGGTCTGGTGCTCGTCGTCGTCGGCGTGATCGGTTTCCTGGCGGCCAACAACGAGCTGGACAGCGCCCGTTCGGGCATCGTGTTCACCCTGGTGGTGGTGGGCGGGGTGGCGCTCATCGCGGCCCCCTGGCTGGCGGCGCTCTGGAAGGAGCTTCAGCGCGAGCGCCGCGAGCGCATCAGGCAGGAGGAGCGCGCCGAGGTGGCGGCGCACGTGCACGACTCCGTACTGCACACGCTGACGCTGATCCAGCGCAACGCCCAGGACTCACGCGAGGTGATGCGGCTGGCCCGCTCCCAGGAGCGTGAGCTGCGCAACTGGCTCTACCAGCCGAAACAGGACGCCGACGCGTCGCTGGCCGCGGCCGTGCGGCGGGTCGCGGCCGAGGAGGAGGACGCGCACGGGGTGCCGATCGAGGTCGTCTGCGTGGGTGACCGCCCGCTGACCCCCGAGCTCTCCGCGATGATGCAGGCGGCCAGGCAGGCCATGGTCAACGCCGCGAAATACTCTGAGTCGCCGGCCGTCTCCGTCTACGCCGAGGCGGAGCCGGACGAGGTCACCGTCTTCGTCCGGGACAGGGGTGTCGGGTTCGACATGGAGGGGGTGCCGGAGGACCGGATGGGCATCCGCCAGTCGATCATCGGCAGGATGGAGCGCAACGGCGGCAGCGCCCGCGTGCGGACCGCGCCCGGCGAGGGAACGGAAGTAATGCTGACCATGAAGATGGAGAAGGTGTGAGCGAGCGGGCCGGGAAGACCGGGGAGTACGGTGGGCGGCGGACACGACCGGATGGGGAGATCTCATGAGCACCGTCAGGGTTCTGATCGTCGACGACCACCGGCTCTTCCGCTCCGGTGTCCGCGCCGAGCTGGGCGACTCGATCGAGGTGATCGGGGAGGCCGAGGACGTGGAGTCGGCGGTCAAGGCGATCGCCGAGCTCCAGCCGGACGTGGTCCTGCTCGATGTGCACATGCCCGGCGGCGGGGGTCAGGAGGTGCTCCGCCGGGTCCTCGGCGCCGGCTCGCAGGTCCGCTTCCTCGCCCTGTCGGTCTCCGACGCGGCCGAGGACGTCATAGGTGTGATCCGCGGCGGCGCCCGGGGATACGTCACCAAGACCATCAGCGGCCGTGAGCTCACCGACGCGATCCGCCGGGTGGCCGAGGGCGACGCGGTCTTCTCCCCGAGGCTGGCCGGTTTCGTGCTCGACGCCTTCGCCTCCAGCGAGGCCCCGCCGATCGACCCCGAGCTCGACTCGCTGACCCAGCGTGAGCGCGAGGTGCTGCGCCTGATCGCCCGAGGCTACGCCTACAAGGAGATCGCCAAGGAGCTGTTCATCTCGGTCAAGACCGTGGAGACCCACGTCTCGTCCGTCCTGCGCAAGCTTCAGCTCTCCAACCGCCACGAGCTCTCCCGCTGGGCCACCGCGCGTCGCCTGGTCTGACGTCCTCTCGCCCGGCGGGCACGACGTCCCCTGCTCTCGAAGGGGCCGGAAGAACGGCGCGGCCCGCCGGGATACGCGGGATATCCCGGGATATCCCGGATACATCGCGGTGTGTACCCGGGAATCCACCGAGAGGTTGATGCCGGGCAGCCGGGATCCGCCTACTCTGAGGACGGATGATCCAGCAGGGGGTGTGTCATGCGGAAGACGGTCCGTGAGATCGGCTGGGCCGTGCGGGGCGCCTGCCGCGCGAGCGATCCCGAACTGTTCTTCCCACTGGCGCAGTCGGCTGAGCAGGAGGGGCGGGCGAAGGCGGTCTGCGCGGTCTGCCCGGTGCTGGCCGACTGCCGGGCCTACGCCCTGAGGGCGGCCGAGCCGGAGGGCATCTGGGGCGGTCTCACCGTTCAGGAGCGGCGCGACCTGCGGTTTCCCGCCGGATGGCGGCACCCCGCCGCGGGATGACCGAGGGGAGACGGCGTGCGGAACCGGAGCGCGGAGCGGTGGCGTGGGCGCGTGGGCGTGGCCCCTCTCAGATCGGCGTGGCGTGGTCGTCGCCGGTGGCGGACGGGGAGCGCGCGTACGGCCGCGCCGGTGGAACGGCCGGCCACGTTCGCGGGCGCGGTGGCCGTGCTGGTGGCGGCCAACGTGCTCAACAACCGGGTCGCGCCGCGGCTGGCCCCGCTCACCTCGGCCGTCGCCGTCGGCACCCTGCTCGCCCTGGCCCGCCGTTCCGGGCTGTCCTGGTCCCAGCTGGGGTTCCACCGGCGCTCACGCGGCCTGCGCATCGGCGGCGTCCTCGCCTCGGCCGTCGCTGGGGTCTACGGCGCGGGGATCGCCGTCCCGGCCACCCGCCGTCTCTTCCGCGACGAGCGGGCGCTCTCGCTCTCCCGCGCCCGCGTGATCGAGGAGGCCCTGCTCCAGGTTCCGGTCGGCACCGTCCTGCTGGAGGAGGTGGGGTTTCGCGGGGTGCTGCACGCCCTGGTCGCCCGCTCCCACGGGGCCGCCACCGCCACCGCGGTCTCCTCGGCCCTGTTCGGCCTCTGGCATGTGCTGCCCGCGCTCGACATGATGACCGCCAACCCGGCGCTGGGCCGCCTGACGGCGGGGGAGACGTCCGGCGGCGGCCCGGTGCCGGGTGCTCCGGTGCCGGACCCGCCGGGTGGCCCCTCCACGCGGGAGGCGTTGCGGGTGGTGACCGGATCGGTGGTCGCGACCGGGATCGCCGGGGTGTTCTTCTGCGAGCTGAGACGGAGAGGGGGGCTGGCCGCGCCGGCGCTGTTCCACGTCGCCACCAACTCGCTGGGCTACCTGTTCGCCCGCCTGGCTCCGGAGGACGCGGGCCGGGTGGGCGGCCGTCTCACCGCCACGCCGGGAAACGGCCCAGGGCCGTCAGCTCGATCGTGACGAGCACCGCCACCGCCTCCGCGGCCAGCAGCATGACCAGCACGACGAGTTGCACCACCCCGGCCTGGATCGGGCTCGCCCCGCCGAGCAGCATCCCCACGAAGGCGCCGGGCAGCGTGACCAGCCCCACGGTCGAGGTCTGATCCAGTACGGGCACCAGCGCCTGGGCCGCCACCGGGCGGCAGATCTCCAGCGCCGCGTTCCGGTCCGACAGGCCCAGCGCGAGCGCCGCCTCGACCTCGCCGCGCCGTATGACGAGCTCGTCCACCGCCCGCCGCCCCGCGAGAGAGGTGGCCGTCATGCACCCGCCGAGCAGGATGCCCGTGATGGGGATCAGCACGATGCCCCTCATCGGGACGACGCCGGTGCCGGTGAGAAGCGCCAGGATCGGCGCGGTCCCGGCGGCGATCGGCACGGCCGCCCAGCCGGCCGCGCGCCCCCGGGTGATCCTGCACCCGGCGGTCAGGCTCGCCACGCCGTACATGACCAGGATGAAGGCCGCCACCGCCAGAGGCCGTTGCACGGCCCACACGATGATCAGAGCCACCGCGCCGAGCTGTACGGCGGCGCGCAGGCACGCGATGAGCACGGCGCGCCCGTGCCCGAGGCGGCCGATCCGGGTCACGGCCGCGCCAGCCATGGCCAGGAGCGCGATGACGACGGCGGTGAGCGGGGTCAGGCCGATGCCGCTCATATCGGTGAGGTTTCCCCGGCGGACGGGTTCCGCGCCGGATCGGGCCAGGAGGTCGCGTGGGGATCTCCTGGACGGCCGCCCGGGAGGTCGTCCGCCTCGCCGGGGACCGGTCCGGGGTCAGCCGGTCGTGACACGCTGGAAAGACTCGGCGTAGCGGCCCTCACCGAGGCCCGCCTCCATCGCGACCTGGGAGAATCTGCCCCGGACGAAGCCCTCGGCGTCCTCCATGTGGCCCACCTGGCTGTCGTGGGCGCGTAGCGCGTCGAGCTTGCGGTCGATGGTGTCGGTGATGTCGACGTGGTGGTTGGGCGTCTGGCCGCCGCTGAGCCAGACCTCCCGGACCGTCCAGGCGTCCAGGTCCTCGTCCCGCAGAAGCTCGGGGAAGGCGTAGGGGTTGCGCGCGTCGGGGTAGACGGCGTCGAGCGTGCAGCCGCCGACCGCGCGGTGGTCGGGGTGGCTGGGGGAGACGAACCGGTAGTTGCGCTCGGGGGTGTGGGTGATCACCAGGTCCGGCCTGACCTGGCGGATGACCCGCGCGATGTCGCGTCGCAGGTCAAGGCTCTGCACCACGGTTCCGTCGCGGTAGCCGAGAAAACGGACGTCGGTCACGCCGACGGCCTTGGCCGCGCTGACCTGTTCGGTACGGCGGAGCTGGGCCATGCCCCCGTTGTCCAGCTCACGGTTGAAACCTCCCGCGTCGCCGTCGGTGACGACGCAGTACGTCACCTCGACCCCCCGGCCGGTGAGCCGCGCGATCGAGCCGGCGGCGGCGAAGTCGACGTCATCCGGATGCGCGGTCACCACGAGCACCCGGTTGATCTCGTTCTCAGACAGCATGCGGTGCCTCTCTGCTCTCTCATGTCGGGAACTCTGATAACCATCGGCACGCCCGTCGGCATTCCTTCCCACGGAGGCGGTCCGTGCCCGGACTCCCCGGCGGTGGTCCACGGCGGTGGCCGGTGGCCGGACTCCGCACCGGAACTCCCCCGCGGAGGCTCCAGGACGGGACTCCGTGACGGGACTCCGCGACTGGCCCCGGTTGTCGGCGGCCCGCCTTACCCTAGGGACGTGTCGATCCCAGCCGCTTTTCTGACCCACCCGTTGCTCGACGGGCTCAACCCCCAGCAGCGCGAGGCCGTCGTGCACCACGGCAGCCCGCTGCTCATCGTCGCGGGCGCCGGTTCGGGCAAGACGCGGGTGCTGACCCACCGCATCGCCTACCTGCTGGCCGAGCGGGGCGCGCAGCCTCAGGAGATCCTGGCGATCACCTTCACCAACAAGGCCGCCAGGGAGATGAAGGACCGGGTCGACGGTCTCATCGGCCCGCGCTCGGCCGCGATGTGGGTGATGACCTTCCACAGCGCGTGTGTGCGGATCCTGCGCCGCGAGGGCAAACGCCTGGGTTTCCCCTCAAGTTTCTCCATCTACGACCAGGCCGACTCCCAGCGGCTGATGGCGATGGTCTGCCGGGAGATGGACCTCGACCCCAAGCGCTACCCGCCGCGCTCCTTCTCCGCACAGGTCAGCAACTTCAAGAACGAGCTGGTCGACTACGAGACGGCGGCCGAGCAGGCCGCCACCCACCTGGAGCGCACCCTCGCCGAGGCGTATCGGAGCTATCAGCGGAAGCTGACCGAGGCCGGCGCGATGGACTTCGACGACCTCATCATGCTGACGGTCACGCTGCTGCAGATCTTCCCCGACGTGGCCGAGCACTACCGGCGCCGCTGGCGGCACGTCATGGTGGACGAGTACCAGGACACCAACCACGCCCAGTACACCCTGATCCGCGAACTCGTCGGCGTCTCCGAGCCGCGCACCGCGGACGGCGAGCCGGTCAGGGAGGGGCGGGAGGGCGCGCTCGCCCCCGCCGAGCTGTGCGTGGTCGGTGACGCCGACCAGTCGATCTACGCCTTCCGGGGCGCGACGATCCGCAACATCCTGGAGTTCGAGCGCGACTACCCCGACGCCAGGACGATCCTGCTGGAGCAGAACTACCGCTCCACCCAGACGATCCTGACCGCGGCCAACGCGGTGATCTCGCGCAACGAGAGCCGCAAGCCCAAGAACCTCTGGTCCGACCAGGGCGCCGGGGCGAAGATCGTCGGCTATGTCGCGGACAACGAGCACGACGAGGCCATGTTCGTCGCGCAGGAGGTCGACCGGCTCGCGGACGACGAGGAGGTCGTGCCCGGCCAGGTGGCCGTGTTCTACCGGACCAACGCGGCCTCCCGGGTCTTCGAGGAGATCTTCATCCGGACCGGCCTGCCGTACAAGGTGGTCGGCGGGGTGCGCTTCTACGAGCGCAAGGAGGTCCGTGACCTGCTGGCCTATCTCCGGGTGCTGGCCAACCCGAACGACGTGGTGTCGCTGCGCCGGATCCTCAACGTGCCCAAGCGCGGCATCGGCGACCGGGCCGAGGCGATGGTGGAGGCGTTCGCCTCCCGCGAGCGGATCTCGTTCGCCGAGGCGCTCCGCCGGGCGGACGAGGCGCCGGGGATGGCCACCCGGTCGCTCAACGCGATCAAGGAGTTCGTCGCGCTGCTGGACGACCTGACCGTCAAGGCCGGGAGCATGCCGCCGTCCGAGCTGGCCCAGCAGGTGCTGGCCGACACCGGCTACCGCGCGGAGCTCGCCGCCTCGGGCGACCCGCAGGACGAGAGCCGTCTGGAGAACCTGGACGAAATGGTCTCGGTGGCCTCCGAGTTCGAGGAGGCCAACCCCGAGGGCACGCTCGTGGAGTTCCTGGAGCAGGTCTCGCTGGTGGCCGACGCCGACCAGATTCCGGCCGGCGACGGCGGCCAGGGGGTGGTCACGCTGATGACGCTGCACACGGCCAAGGGGCTGGAGTTCCCGGTGGTCTTCCTCACCGGCATGGAGGACGGCGTCTTCCCGCACATGCGCTCGCTGGGCGAGCCCAGGGAGCTTGAGGAGGAGCGCCGCCTGGCCTACGTCGGCATCACCCGGGCCGAGCGGCGCCTCTACGTCTCCAGGGCCGCCGTCCGCAGCTCGTGGGGGTCTCCGGCGTTCAACCCGGCCTCCCGGTTCGTCGCCGAGATCCCGATCGACCTGGTCGAGTGGCGCGGTGATCCGGAGAAGAGCGCCTGGAACGCCGCCACCGCGCGCCGCGAGTCCCGCCAGGCCCCGGCGAAAAAGCCCGGCGGGCGGCAGATCCCCGCCCTGTCCCCGGGTGACCGGGTCACCCACGACCAGTTCGGCCTGGGCACCGTCGTGTCGGTGGACGGCCTGGCCGAGAAGACCAAGGCGAAGATCGACTTCGGTAGCGGGGGAGAGAAGACCCTGCTGCTGGCCTACGCGCCGATAGAGAAGCTCTGACGGGTGCCCCGGAGTCCGGGGCGGGGGCGCCGGTCAGGTGATCCGGTCCGAGGGGGCGGGGCGCCCCGGGGCGGGTCAGCCGGTGAAGAGCTGGATGTACGGGTCCTCGCCCGCGCCCTCACCGACCTTCAGGTCGTCGAAGTCGGCGACCTGGTCGGCGGGCGGGGCCTTGATGGACGACCTCGTCCCCCAGCCGGTGTAGCGGCTGTCGTTGAGGTAGGTGAGGTCGACGCTGGTGAGGCCGCGCAGGGACTGCGTGTAGGAGGAGACGGCCCGCCGGACGAGCTGGTCGGAGCCGATGTAGAGCTGCCAGGTGACCGGCACCTTGGCCGACTTGGCCGAGAGCTTCACGCCCAGCGCGGAGCGGAAGGCGGGGGAGACCTTGTACAGCTCGCCCAGCGTGATGGTGCCCGAGTGGACGACGGTCCGGGTGCCGTCCCAGGTTCCGCCGGGGCGCCTGGCCGTGGTGTGGGCCAGCGCGGCCTTCAGCGTCGCGGGTTCGAGGGGGTTGAGCAGCTGCTGCGCGGGGCTGCCGAGGGCGACCATGTCGTCTGAGTCGCGGAGCCACTTCTTTCCCTCGGGCATGGAGTCGCCGAACATCCCGCCCGAGGTGTAGGAGACGCCCTTCACCGTGACGGTGCGGAAGGGGACGAACACGCCCTTGAGCTCGCTGTCGCCGCCGGGCAGGTTGAACGTGCTGGTCAGGTCCGACGCGGCCACGCCCTTCCGGTCGAACTCCAGCACCCCGTTCCGCCGGGTGAAGATCATCCTCTGCTTCCTGCCCTCGCCGATGAGCTTCGTGTTCTCGGCGAGTCTCACGCCGCGGTGGACCCTGAACTGGCGCTTGAGCGCCGACACCGGATCGGCCTGCGCGGATTGGGGGGCGCTCCGCGCGCTCTGGGCGGCCGCGGGGGCGGCGGTCAGGAGGGCGGGGGTGACCAGTGCCGCCACGGTCGCGCCGGTCAGGGCGGCGATCATTCGCCTCATCGAGAAGGTCCTCCCGGATAGGTCCTCGCATCGTCGCGGAGGGGGAGCCAAGATTCTTTCGTAATTCACGACATGCCATGTCAAAAACCCCTCAATCGGTAACGCCCGGCGGGTGGTGCCCGCCGGGCGTCGCGGCCGGGACCGACCGAGGGCGATCTCCCGAGGGGAGATCAGTTGCCGAGCAGCGGGATCGGCGTGGTGCTGGTGTCCACGCCGTTCTCCAGCTCGCTCAGCTTGGCGACCTCGTCGGCGGGCGGAGCCTTGACCGTGACCTTGGACCCCCAGCCGACGTAGCGGGTCTCGACCGTCATGGACATGCCTCTGGCGGCTGTGCCGCCCGTCGAGTAGGTGGTCGTCAGCCGCCGGGGGAGCCGGTCCGCGCCGACGAACAGCTTCCAGTCCAGCACGGTCTTGGCGTGCTCGCCGCTCGGCGGCAGCATCGCCGCGGCCCTGAACCACGGCGAGACCTTGTACAGCTCACCGAAGGTGATCTTCCCTCGGTAGACCCCGGCGCGCTGGGTGGCGTGCGCCAGCAGCGCCTTGAGCGTCGCCGGCTCGGCGGCGTTGACCAGCTGGCCCAGCGTTCCGGTGGCGCCGAGCGTGGCGTTGGGGAAGCGGATCCAGGTCTTGTCGGCGGGGAGGAACTCCCCGAAGACGCCGCCGGAGACGTAGGAGACGTTGCCGATGCGGATGACCCGTTCCGGCTTGGCCAGCCCGGCCATCCCCTTCGTCTCGTTCTCCCCCGTGCCCTCCGACATAGCCTCAAGGTCGCTTGCCTTGATTCGGAGTTTCGCGGTCTGGTCGGACGCCGCGATTCCGGAGGCGCCGAACCGGAACACGCCCTCGCGCTGGGCGATGACCGCTCCGCTCCCGTAGCCCCGCATTTTTGTGACGTCGAGGAATTTCACGCCGTGGCCGCTGCGGAACTGGCTCTTCAGCGCGGTCACCGGGTCGGCGGCCTGGGCGTGCGCGGTCGATGCCGACAGTGCGGGAACGCTCAGTACGGCCGTGGCCGCGCAGGCCACACCGGCGATGTATCGCTTCACCAAAAATCCTCCTGAATACCCCCCACCCCATGTGAGAGGGACGAAGTGGATTCTTACATATCAAGATCCCAAAAAAACCTCATTTTTCCTCAAATGGTTTGAATTAGCTGTGCATATTCTGTGTAGCCGTCTCTTCCGCGCCTCCGGGGAAAAGCCGCGGTGAGACGCGCGCCGTGGGGTCGGCCGCGCGGCCGGCTCGGACGCCCCGCGCCGGTCCTCGGCGGCCTCCGGCCGGTGCCCCCGGGGGTGGCGCCTCCGAACGCCGGGCGGGTGAGCGCGACGGGGCGTCGCCGGTTACGCTGCGGAAGGCTCTTACATTGCACCTGGAGTGCGAGCAGGGAGGTCTGCATGGACGCCGTGTCCAGAATTCGTGTCGTCATCGCCAAACCCGGGCTGGACGGACACGACCGGGGGGTGAAGATCGTGGCACGGGCGCTGCGGGACGCCGGGATGGAGGTCGTCTACACCGGTCTGCACCAGACGCCCGAGCAGATCGTGCGCACGGCGATCCAGGAGGACGCGGCCGCGGTTGGGCTGTCCGTTCTGTCCGGAGCGCACATGACGCTCTTCGCCAAGGTGATTGAGCTCTTGCGGGAACAGGACGCAGCCGACATCGTTGTCTTCGGCGGCGGAATCATCCCAGAAGAGGACATGTCTGAACTTGAGCGAATGGGGGTTGCTCGAATCTTCACCCCGGGAGCGACCACCCATGAGATCGTCGAGTGGGTGCGGAGCGCGATTCCCGCCCCCGTTTAAGGACCCGGTGACCTGGCCATGCCGTCCGGGGAGCTAGGCTTCATTGGCGCAAAAACGTCAGGCTCCCCCTCAGATCATGGAGCCGGCCCGCCGAAATCTGTACACCAGCCGGACAAGCAAGGACGGACCCTCGTGGACCTGTTCGAACATCAGGCGAAGGAGCTCTTCGCGGAGTACGGCATCCCGGTGCCGCGCGGTATCGTCGCGCACACCGTGGAGGAAGCACGTGCGGCAGCCGAGGAGCTGACCGGTCGTGTCGTCGTCAAGGCACAGGTCAAGACCGGTGGCCGAGGTAAGGCCGGCGGCGTGAAGGTCGCCGACGACGCCGCGGACGCCGAGCTGAAGGCCACCCACATCCTCGGGATGGACATCAAGGGCCACACGGTCCACAAGGTTTTGATCGAGGAGGCCAGTGCGATCGCGGAGGAGTACTACTTCTCCTTCCTGCTCGATCGCGCGAACCGCACCTTCCTCGCCATCTGTTCCGCCGCGGGCGGTATGGACATCGAAGAGGTCGCGCACAACACCCCGGAGAAGGTCGCCAAGATCCCGATCTCCCCGCTGGACGGGATCGACCGTGCCAGGGCCCGCGAGATCGCCCAGGCCGGTGGCCTGCCGGAGGTCGCGCTGGACGGCGCCGCCGAGCTCATCGAGAAGCTCTGGGCCGCCTTCGTCGACGAGGACGCCTCCCTGGTCGAGGTCAACCCGATGATCCTGTCCGCCGACGGCCAGGTGAAGGCCCTCGACGGCAAGGTCACCCTCGACGACAACGCCTCCTTCCGCCAGCCCGACCACGCGGCCTTCGAGGACAAGGCCGCCGAGGACCCGCTGGAGGCCGCGGCCAAGGCCAAGGACCTCAACTACGTCAAGCTCGACGGCAGCGTCGGCATCATCGGCAACGGCGCGGGCCTGGTCATGTCGACCCTCGACGTCGTCGCCTACGCCGGTGAGACCGTCTCCGGCCGGCCCAAGCCCGCCAACTTCCTCGACATCGGCGGCGGTGCCTCGGCCGAGGTCATGGCGAACGGCCTGGAGATCATCCTCTCCGACCCGTCCGTGAAGTCGGTCTTCGTGAACGTCTTCGGCGGCATCACCGCCTGTGACGCGGTCGCCAACGGCATCGTCTCCGCCTTCCAGCTGCTGGAGGGGCGCGGCGAGGCCGTCAGCCGTCCGCTCGTCGTCCGCCTGGACGGCAACAACGCCGAACTCGGGCGGCAGATTCTCTCCGACGCCGGGCTCCCGGGCGTCGAACTGGTGGACACCATGGACGATGCGGCCAAGCGCGCCGCCGAGCTCGCCGCGGTAGGTGCGTAATGGCCATCTGGCTGACTGAGAAGAGCAAGATCATCGTCCAGGGCATGACCGGCGGTGAGGGCACCAAGCACACCCGCCGCATGCTCGCCTCCGGTGCCCGCGTCGTCGGCGGCGTCAACGCCCGAAAGGCCGGCACCACCCACGAGGGCCTGCCCGTCTTCGGCACCGTCGCCGAGGCCATCAAGGAGACCGGCGCCGACGCGTCGGTCGTCTTCGTGCCCCCGGCGTTCACCAAGGACGCGGTCAAGGAGGCCATCGACGCCGAGATCCCGCTCTGCGTGGTGATCACCGAGGGTGTCCCGGTGCACGACACCACCGAGTTCTGGGCCTACGCGGTCGCCAAGGGCAACAAGACCCGCATCATCGGTCCGAACTGCCCCGGCATCGCCTCGCCCGGCGCCTCCAACGCCGGCATCATCCCCGCCGACATCACCACCGCCGGCCGTATCGGCCTGGTCTCGAAGTCCGGCACGCTGACCTACCAGCTCATGTACGAGCTGCGCGACCTCGGCTTCTCCAGCGCCGTGGGCATCGGCGGAGACCCGGTCATCGGCACCACGCACATCGACGCGCTCCAGGCGTTCCAGGACGACCCGGAGACCGACGCGATCGTGATGATCGGTGAGATCGGCGGCGACGCCGAGGAGCGCGCCGCCGCCTACATCGAGCAGCACGTGACCAAGCCGGTCGTCGCCTACGTCGCGGGCTTCACCGCCCCCGAGGGCAAGACCATGGGTCACGCGGGTGCGATCGTGTCCGGCTCGTCGGGCACCGCCCAGGCGAAGAAGGAGGCTCTGGAGAAGGTCGGCGTCCGCGTCGGCAAGACCCCGAGCGAGACCGCCCGGCTGATGCGCGAGACCATGCGGTCCCGCTAGTCCCGTCGATCTCCGTCCGATCGATCTCCGTCCGCAGGCAGAGGCGCCCGTTCCCCAACGGGCGCCTTTCCGCTGCCGAGACCGGGGTCCTCCCGCGCCCCGCGGGCGACACGCGGGGCGGAGGAGTCCCGTCCACGCGGGAGATGCTGAGACCATCGACTATTGTGACGGCCCTTTTCGATCAGCTCCGGACGGCTCCCCGTAACGTCCTCAGCCGTATCCCCCTGCCCGGCGTCACGGGTGACGACGACGTCCGCAGGCCGCTTCCCGTCTCCGGGATGCTCGCCGCCGCGTGGACGCTCGGTGTGGGTCTCGCGGTGCTCACCACCCTCACCCTGGTCGGCTGGATCACCTCCCCCCAGGGCGCGCTCGGCGCCGGCCTGCCGGGGGTGTTCCGCACCGCGGCACAGCTCTGGCTGGCGGCCCACCACGCCGGGTTCGCGATCCCCGGGGGGGCGATCGGGCTGCTCCCGCTCGGGCTGACGGTGCTTCCCGCCTTCCTGCTGTACCGCGCCGGGGTCTGGATGGCCAGGGACGCCGACCTGCGGCTCCGGCTGCCGGCCCGGCTGCCCAAGAACAGCCCGAGGGATGAGGCCAACGCCCGCCGCCGGGCACAGCTGGTGCTGGTCGCCCAGGCGGGCATCTCACTGGCCGCGCCGTACGCGCTGCTGGCCGGGATGGTCGCGCTCGTCACCCGTAACGAGATCACCCAGCCGCTCCTCGGCGACGTGCTGATCAGCCATCTGGTGCTGGCCTTCGCCGCGGGCTCGCTGGCCACCGCCAGGACGATCGGGCCGTGGCGGTCCATGTTCCGGCTGTTGCCCGAGCGGTTGCGCGCGGTCCTGGCGGGATCGGTCGCGGCGCTGGGAATCATGCTCGTGGCGGGTGCGGTCATGGTGGCCGGCGCGCTGGTGGCCAACTTCGACCAGGTCCGGGCGCTCTCCGACATCCTGTCACCCGGATTCGTGGGCGGACTGCTGCTCCTGCTCGTCCAGGGGCTCTACCTGCTCAACGCGGTCGTCTGGGCGATGGCCTACATCGCCGGTCCCGGGTTCGCCGTCGGCACCGGCACGCTGGTCGCGCCGACAGGGGTGCAGCTCGGCCCCGTGCCCAGCCTGCCGATCCTGGGCGCCCTGCCGGAGGCCGGCCCCACCCCGGCGTGGGTGATGGCGGTGGTCGTGCTGCCGTTCGCGGCCGGGGCGGTGGCCGGTGTGCTGAGCGTTCGGATCGCTCCATCCCCGTCATACGAGGGAGCGCCGCTGTGGGGGTTCGTCTGCGGGCTGGCGACCGGGGCGATGGCCGGGATACTGGCGGCGCTCTCCGGCGGCGCGCTCGGCGGAACGAGGCTCGCCGCGGCGGGCCCCGAGGCCTGGGAGGTCATGCTCTCGGTGACGCTGGAGACGGGCGTCGCCGCGGGCATCTCGGCGGGACTGGCCAACTGGTGGCTGATCTTCCGTGGGCAGAACACCGCCGTGACCAAGGCGGCGGAGAGGGTCGGCACGGCCACCGCGCCGGTCCGCAGGGCGGGCGCCAAGATCGCCAAAGTGGCGGGTTCGATGGCCGGGCGCGCCGGGTTCGCCGAGCCGGACGAACTCCGCGCCCTCCCCGGCCACTGGATGGACGCCACCGAGTGCGACACCCAGCCGATCCCGGTCATCAGGGATGACTGGGAGGACGAGCACACCTCGGCCGCGGCGGAGAGCCCGCCGAAGACCCTCCGCTGGGAGCCCCCGCGCCCGCCCAGACGTGACATCGTCGACGAGTCCGACGACAAGGGCGGCCACGTGATCTATCTCGACCCCTACGCCTGGGACCGTGACTGAGCCCCGGCCGGTAGGCCGGGCGCGGGGGTCAGGACGCGGGAGCGGCCGGGCGGAGAAGGGCCAGGACGGGAAAGGCCAGGGTGGGAACGGTCAGGACGGGAACGGTCAGGGGGGGAAGGGGAACTGGACCTGGCCGGGCTGGACGAAGGGCATCTTCTTCTCCATGGCCCGTTCGAGCTGCTCCACGCACTGGTTCTGGGCGGTGACGGTGCCCGCGCCCCTGCCGCACTCGGTGTAGGCGGTCAGCTCGTCGCTGAAGTAGAACTGCATCGTGGTGACCGCCAGGGAGACCAGCAGGGACAGCGACGCCAGGACGACGCCGACGACGGCGACGCCCACCGGCTTGGTCACCGAGCGCAACGCCGGGATCGCCCGGATCGAGACGACAAGGGCGAAGATCGACGCGACGAGCCCCGCCAGGGGAAGGATGAGGGTCATGACCACCGAGGCGAAGGCGAGCCACAGCGCCCGCCGTCCCGCACTCTCCGCCGGCCGTGCCTGGACGGGTGTCGTCAACTGACCTCCTCGCGTTGTTCGAATACATCGGCCCGATACCCTTGCAGCGGCTGAGTCCCCATCCGAATGGAGTGCGTCGGTGTCATCCCAGGCCGCTCGGCTCGTAGTCCTCGTATCCGGTTCTGGAACCAACCTACAGGCCGTGCTGGACGCTTCGGCAGACGAGGCGTATGGTGCCGAGGTCGTGGCGGTGGGAGCCGACCGCGACGACATCGAGGGACTGGCCCGTGCCGGGCGCGCCGGGGTGCCGTCCTTCGTGGAGAAACTGTCCGACCATCCGGCGCGGGACGCCTGGGACCGCGCGCTCGCGGCGCGGATCGCCGAGTACCGGCCTGACCTGGTCGTCTGCGCGGGGTTCATGAAGATCATAGGTGCGCCCACACTGGCCGCCTTCCCGGTGCTCAACACCCATCCCGCGCTGCTGCCCTCCTTCCCCGGCACACACGGCGTCCGCGACGCCCTCGCGTACGGCGTGCGGATCACCGGCTGCACCGTGATGCTGGCCGACGCCGGAGTCGACAGCGGGCCGATCGTCGCCCAGGAGGCGGTGCCCGTGCTCGACGACGACGATGAGAAGACCCTGCACGAGCGCATCAAGACCGTCGAGCGAAGCCTGCTCGTCGAGACCGTCGGCCGGATGGCCCGTGAGGGCTGGACGGTGACCGGACGGTCCGTTCGCCTCGGACGATCCGGCGGATGAGCCGGGCGCCCGGGAAAACCGGAACCACACAGGAGGACCAGGAAGTGACCCGCATCGCCATCCGGCGCGCGTTGATCGCGGTGTATGACAAGAGCGGGCTGGAGGAGCTGGCCCGCGGGCTCGACGCCGCAGGGGTGGAGATCGTCTCCACCGGTGGCACCGCCGCGAAGATCGCCTCGTTCGGTGTCCCCGTCATTCCGGTCGAGGCGCTGACCGGCTTCCCCGAGTGCCTGGACGGCCGCGTCAAGACCCTGCACCCGCGTGTCCACGCGGGCCTGCTGGCCGACGGCGGCAACCCGGCCCATGTCAAGCAGCTCGAAGAGCTGGGGATCGCCCCCTTCGAGCTGGTGGTGGTCAACCTCTACCCGTTCCAGGAGACCGTGGCCTCCGGCGCCTCCGGTGGCGAGTGCGTGGAACAGATCGACATCGGCGGGCCCGCGATGATCCGCGCCGCGGCCAAGAACCACGGCACCGCCGCGATCGTGGTGGACCCCGGCGCCTACGGCGAGGTGCTCGCCGCGGTGGCCGAGGGCGGGTTCACCCTCACCGAGCGCCGCCGCCTCGCCGCGGCCGCCTACGCCCACACCGCCGCCTACGACACCGCGGTGGCCTCCTGGTTCGCGAACGTCCACACCGCCGAGCAGGACCTCTGGCCGCGCTACATGGGCGCCGCGTGGACGCTCAGGACGCCGTTGCGCTACGGCGAGAACCCGCACCAGGGCGCCGCGCTCTACTCGGCGGGCCGGGACGGCCTGGCAGGCGCCGAGCAGCTGCACGGCAAGGAGATGTCCTACAACAACTACCTCGACGCCGACGCCGCCTGGCGGTCCGCCTGGGACTTCGCCGCGCCCGCCGTGGCGATCATCAAGCACCAGAACCCGTGCGGCATCGCGGTCGGCGCCGACGTCGCCGAGGCGCACCGCAAGGCCAACGCCTGCGACCCGGTCTCCGCCTACGGCGGGGTGATCGCGGTCAACGCCGAGGTCACCGAGGCGCTGGCCGCGCAGATCGCGGAGGTGTTCACCGAGGTCGTGGTGGCCCCGGGGTTCACCGCGGAGGCGCTGACCGTGCTCACCCGGAAGAAGAACATCCGCCTGCTCGCCTGCCCGAAGGGGCCGGACAACCCCGCCGAGTTCCGCAGGATCGACGGCGGCCTGCTGGTGCAGACCTCCGACCGGGTGAACGCCCCCGGTGACGCCCCGTCCACCTGGCAGCTCAAGGCCGGCCCCGCCGCCTCCGCCGAGGTCCTCGCCGACCTGGACTTCGCCTGGCGGGCCTGCCGCTCGGTGAAGTCCAACGCGATTCTGCTCGCCGCCGACGGCGCGAGCGTCGGCGTCGGCATGGGGCAGGTCAACCGGGTCGACTCGGCGCGGCTGGCGGTCTCCCGCGCCGGTGACCGCGCCGGGGGGGCGGTGGCGGCCTCCGACGCCTTCTTCCCGTTCGCGGACGGCCTGCAGGTGCTCATCGCCGCCGGGGTGAAGGCGGTCGTGGAGCCCGGCGGCTCCATCAGGGACGAGGAGGTGATCGCCGCGGCCGAGGCCGCCGGGGTCACCCTCTACTTCACCGGCACCCGTCACTTCTTCCACTGACCGTTGCGGTGATCGCCTCCGGTGGTCACCGCAACGGTGTACGGCCGCCGCGCCCCCGTGGCGGCCGTACACCGGAGCGAGCGGTCGCGCACCGGAGAGAACAGAGTGGCGAATCAGACATGATTTCCAGGCCAAAGAAGGTTTGAAGCGCGGTTAGGGTGAGGCATTCCTTACGTCACCTCCGGGGAGACCGTCCATGCCTCTGCTTGGTCCCGTCCTGAACGTCTTCGTGATGATGAACGGGTTCTGGGAGAGCCCCTGGCTGCTCCTCGTCTTCGCCGTCGGCGCCGCGTACCTGGGGGCCAAGGTCGTGGAGTACATCCCCTTCACGCGCAGGATCATCGAGCGGCGGGAGGCGAGCCGCGGATGATTCTCGTGGAAGGATTGACGGTATGAGCGCGCAGATTCTGGACGGCAGGGCCACCGCGGCGAAGATCAAGGCAGACCTCACGGCCAGGGTGGCCGCGCTGAGGGAGCGGGGCATCACCCCCGGCCTCGGCACCGTCCTGGTCGGCGACGACCCGGGCAGCCAGATCTACGTGGCCGGAAAGCACCGCGACTGCGCCGAGGTCGGCATCGCCTCCATCCGCAGGGACCTTCCGGCGACCGCCACCCAGGCCGAGGTCGAGGCGGTCGTCGACGAACTCAACGCCGACGACGGGTGCACCGGCTACATCATCCAGCTTCCGCTGCCGCGCCACCTCGACACCATGTCGCTGATCGAGCGGATGGACCCGGCCAAGGACGCCGACGGCCTGCACCCGGTCAACCTCGGGCGCCTGGTCCACATGGTCGACGCGCCGCTGCCCTGCACCCCGCACGGCATCATCCTGCTCCTTCAGGAGTACGGCGTGCCGATCAAGGGGGCCGAGGTCGCGCTGGTCGGGCGCGGCATCACCGTGGGCCGTTCGCTCGGGTTGCTGCTGACCCGCCGCTCGGAGAACGCCACAGTCACCCTCTGCCACACCGGCACCCAGGACCTGGCGGGCCACGTCCGCCGCGCCGACATCGTCGTCGCCGCGGCCGGCGTGCCCCACCTGATCACCGCCGACATGGTCAAGCCCGGCGCGGCCGTGCTCGACGTCGGCGTCTCCCGGGTCGACGGAAAGATCGCCGGTGATGTCGCCCCCGACGTCGCGGACGTCGCGGGCTTCCTCACCCCCAACCCCGGCGGGGTGGGCCCGATGACCCGGGCCCTGCTGCTCGGCAACGTGGTCGAGGCCGCCGAGCGGCAGGCGGCCGGACAGTAGGTTTCCCGCCGGGGAACGCGTTCAGGACGCCCGGCGGCTCGATGTGGTGGCCGCCGGTTGAGAGGGGTCCGGGGAGCCGGCCGCCCGTTGCGGCGGCACCACCGGTGTGGGCCTGACCAGCCCCAGGGCGACGACCTCGTTGGCCAGCCTGGTGCGCCGGTTGGTCCCCTCCGGGATCCGGAACTTCTGGTACAGACGGAGCAGATGCTGTTTGACCGCTGCCTCCGTCACCACCAGGTCGTCGGCGATCTCCCGCGCGGTGGCGGGCGCGACGAACGCCTCGTCCGACAGCGCCGGACGGCACAGTGACGTCAGTACATCCACCTCTCGTCGGGTCAGCTCCGGTGCCGCGGCGCGGCGGAGCTCGACTTCGGGGGCGAAGTCCTCGCGTGGCACCCCGCCGATCCTGCCTCTCGCGGCCCCGAAGGAGACGACGTCGCCGTCGTCCAGCACCCTCCGGGCGATCGGCCTGCCGTTCACCCGTGTGCCGTTGCGGGACAGGCCCAGATCAACGACATACAGGTAGGGCCCACGCCGGATGAACTCCGCATGCAGCCGGGACACGCTTGGATCATTGAGCCGGATGTCGACCCCCCGACCACGCCCGATCGTCGTGATCTCGGGGCGCAACGGGACCACCTCGCCAGTGTCCTCGATGCGTATGAACGGCCCCTCCACGGCAGTTCCTCCCCAGGTAGCCCGCCGTAACTATTCCTACAGCTGCGGCTTACCCAAACGAGGGGATGGGGAATCTCCTTTGCCAGAAGGAGAATCTCTCGTGAAATTGGTCTTGACCACTTGAGAAGGTTTCCCCTGCTCACGGGTAGACTTCGCCTCAAGATAAGCGGAGGAAACACTCATGGCGGACAAGCCCACAAAAGGCCTCGCCGATGTCGTGGCCGCGTCCACAGCGCTCAGCGACATCGACGGTCATGCCGGCCGTCTCTTCTACCGTGGCTACGACATCCACGACCTGGCCGGCCGCACCACCTTCGAGGAGACCGCGCACCTGTTGCAGCGCGGCCGGTTCCCAACCAGGGGACAACTGGCCGACTACGGGGCGGAGCTGGTCAGGGGGCGCGCGCTCGGCGCCCTCGCCGAGACGAACATTCCGGAGATCGCCGAGAAGCAGGCTCCCATGGAGGCGTTGCGGACGCTGGTCTCCCTGGCCTCGGGCGACGACCCGGACAAGGACTCCAACAGCCCCGAGGCCAACCTGCGCAAGGCGGCGAGGCTGACCGCCCAGCAGCCGGTCCTGGTGGCCCGCTACCACGCGGCCAGGACCGGAGCCGAGATCCCGGATCCGGATCCGGAGCTGAGCATCGCGGCGAACTTCCTGCTCCAGATCACCGGGCGCACCCCCAGTGACCACGAGGTCGAGGTCTTCGACGCCTGCCTGGTCCTGCACGCCGACCACACGATGAACGCCTCCACGTTCGCCGCCCGCGTCTGCGCCGCGACCCTGTCCGACATGCACTCCGCCATCGTGGCGGCCATCGGCACGCTGAAGGGGCCGCTCCACGGCGGCGCCAACGAGCAGGTCATGCGCACGCTGGAGTCTCTCGACCCGGGGGCCGTCGCCCAGGCCGTACGCGACAGTCTCGCCGCCGGTGAGAAGATCATGGGCTTCGGGCACCGCGTCTACAAGACCGAGGATCCACGCGCGACCCACCTGCGCGGGATGTCGCGGGAGCTGGCGGAGGCCTCCGGTGACGACACGTACTACCGGATGTCCAAGGAGATGGAGGAGATCGTCTTCGAGACCAAGGGCCTCTATCCCAACGTCGACTTCTACGCCGCGACGGTCTACCACTACCTCGGCATCCCGACCGACCTGTTCACCCCGGTCTTCTCGATCAGCCGCATGTCAGGATGGACGGCACACGTGATCGAGCAGCACGCCGACAACCGTCTGATCCGTCCGGACAGCGAGTACATCGGCGAACGCGACCAGAAGTGGAAGCCGATCGACGAGCGATGAACCGGATGACCCGGGCGTCTCGGGCGCCCCGCACGAGAGACGGTCACGGATGCGAGCGATGAGCCCGCCCGGCGACCACTGGGGACCGTATCCGCTGGTGATGGCGGGTGCGGTCCTCGCCGTGACCCTCGCGGTCCTGGTCGACCCCGAGTGGGGAGGGTTCTGTCTCGGCGTGGTCATGGCGGTGGGCGCGGTGCTCCGGCTGACCGGGGGCGGGCGGCTCGCCGTACGCCGCAGGACGACCGACGCCGTCACACTCGCGATCTTCGCCGGCGCGTTGATGGCCGGTTCGCTGCTGCTCCAGTATCCATGGCTCATGCCGCGCTGAGCCGTATGCCGTACGACGCCATATGACCGGGCGAGTCGCGGGGCGAACAGACCCGTCCGATAGCCTCAACGGCCAGTGAGCCTCAAAAGGACTGTCTGGCCAGTGTTAGTTCAGAAGGGGAACCACACGCATGCCCAAGATCAAGGTAGAGGGCCCTGTCGTCGAGCTTGACGGCGACGAGATGACCCGGATCATCTGGCAGTTCATCAAGGACCAGCTGATCCTTCCCTACCTGGACGTCGACCTGAAATACTACGACCTCGGGATCGAGCACCGCGACGCCACCGACGACCAGGTGACGATCGACGCCGCCAACGCGATCAAGCAGTACGGCGTCGGCGTCAAGTGCGCCACGATCACCCCCGATGAGGCGCGGGTCGAGGAGTTCGGCCTGAAGAGGATGTGGAAGTCCCCGAACGGGACCATCCGTAACATCCTCGGCGGCGTCATCTTCCGTGAGCCGATCATCATGTCCAATGTGCCGAGGCTCGTCCCCGGCTGGACCAAGCCGATCGTCGTCGGCCGTCACGCCTTCGGCGACCAGTACCGCGCCACCGATCTGAGAATCCCCGGCGAGGGCACGCTGACCCTCACCTTCACCCCGAAGGACGGCTCGGAGCCGATCGAGCTCGACGTCTACGACTTCCCGGGCAGCGGCGTCGCGATGGCGATGTACAACCTGGACGACTCGATCCGCGACTTCGCCCGCGCCTCCATGCGGTACGGCCTGTCCCGCGGCTACCCGGTCTACCTCTCCACGAAGAACACCATCCTGAAGGCCTACGACGGCCGGTTCAAGGACATCTTCGCCGAGGTCTTCGAGAGCGAGTTCAAGGCCGACTTCGAGGCCGCCGGCATCACCTACGAGCACCGCCTGATCGACGACATGGTCGCCGCCGCGCTCAAGTGGGAGGGCGGCTACGTCTGGGCCTGCAAGAACTACGACGGCGACGTCCAGTCCGACACCGTCGCGCAGGGCTTCGGCTCGCTCGGCCTGATGACCTCGGTCCTGCTCACCCCCGACGGCCGGACCGTCGAGGCCGAGGCCGCCCACGGCACCGTGACCCGTCACTACCGTGAGCACCAGAAGGGCAACCCCACCTCCACCAACCCGATCGCCTCCATCTTCGCGTGGACCCGGGGTCTCGCGCACCGCGGCAAGCTCGACAACACCCCCGCGGTGATCGACTTCGCCGAGAGGCTGGAGCAGGTCTGCGTCGCCACCGTCGAGAGCGGTCAGATGACCAAGGACCTCGCCCTCCTCGTCGGCGGCGACGCCAAGTGGCTGACCACCCAGGACTTCCTGGCAGCGCTGGACGAGAACCTCAGGAAGAAGATGGCCTCCTAGCCGTCGTTCACGGAAGGGGCCGCCCCCGGGCGGCCCTTCTCCGGTTTCCGGGGCCTTCCCGCGCTCCCCCTCACCCCTTGAGGACCCTCCGGTCCGGCCCGCCGGGTCAGGGGGCCGTCACCGCCCCGAGCACGATCGACTCCCCGTCGGGCAGGCCCGCCACCCGGCGCGTCCGGCCGGTGAGGCCGTCCACCCGGAAGAAGCCGAGCGGGTCCCCTCCGGCCTTGTCCGCCGTCTTGACGACGACCTCGCGGGTGTTCAGCCAGCCGATCACCTTCGACGTGGTGGGGTCTCCCAGGGAGGGGAGCTCAAGGCGCCTGAACACCCGCCGGGTCTCGGCGTCGATGATGTGCAGGGTGTCACTCCCGTTCTTCTCGGCTCTGACGGCGGCCGAGTGCCTTCCGCTCGGCGAGTCACGCCAGACGCCGTAGTTCCTCCTGAGCCAGCCCGCGGCCCTCTCCACGGCGGTGGCCCGCTCCGCGGGCAGCGGGGTCACGGTCCCGGTGGCGAAGTCGGTCCGCAGCCGCCGCCCGCCGAGTTCCACGGTGAAACGGCGGCCGTCAGGGGAGACGCTCACCCGGGTGCCGGCCTCGGTGTCGGCGGGGGACAGCACGGGCGACAGGTATCGCCTCCCGCCGCTTGGCAGGTCGTGGGCGACGTATCTCCGCTCCGCCGCGCTGAGGTAGGCGACGCGCCGCCCGTCCCGGCTGACGGCGGGCTCCAGCCGCCAGTAGCTCCAGTCGTCGCCGTGCGCCAGGTGCTGCGCCGCGTCGGGAACGCCCATCGCGGACTCGCACCGGCCCGGACGCTCGCACTCCACGGTGCCGAGCTCCGGGCGGCCCTCGTCACCTCCGGCCAGCCGCAGCGTCCAGCCCGCGCAGGTGATCTTTCCCGCCCGTGACGGCGCGGGCCTGCCGTCGGTCGAGGCCCCGTCGTCCGGGCACTTGCCGGGTACGGCGTAGCGGATCACGAAGGAGGTGCGCGGGGCCCGCCACGGCCGGAGACCGGAGTCCGGCCCCGGGCTGGAGATCGCCCGCATGGTGTCCGGGGCGTCCGTCAGACGGGGGCTGTTCCGCTCGCCCAGCGCGGAGTTCCACACCTGTGCCTGCTGGAGCAGGACGAAGGCCGCGATGAGGCCGGCCGGGACCAGGGCCGCGACCGCCGTCAGGGCGGCTCCCCGGACGCGACGCCGCCGGAGCGCGCGCAGCGCCGGGGTGGTGAGGTCGGGGACGGACGCCTCACTCGCCGTCGCGGCCAGCCTCGCCGCCAGGCGGTCGGCGCCGCTCTTGCCCTTGCCGAGGGTGGCGATCGCCTCGGTGAGCTCCGACTCCACGGTCTCCAGGGGCAGCCCGAGGGCGGTGGCCATCTCGGCGCGGGTCCTGCCGTCGTGCAGGCAGGCGACCACGAGCACCCGCGGCCGGGGCGGGAGCCGTACCAGGGCGGTGTTCCCCGCCGCGACCGGCCTGCGCAGGAAGCGGCGGTACATCGTGATCTGCGCGTGTGCGGTGGGGTTCTCCCAGAGGGTGGGAAGCCGGCTCAGTCCGACGGAGCGCAGGGACCACAGGGTGAGGCGGATGGCCTGCTCGTGACTTCCGGTGAGCAGCAGGGCCGTGCCGACGAGGGAACGCTGATCGCGCTGGACGAAGTCGCGATAACCGGTGTATCGGCGCATGGGAGATAGGCTCCGGCTTGGCTCAGGAACGGTCAACGGTAGCGATCTAAGCGCGTGGAGCGCCATCCTGGGGTGATTTGTCGGTAATTGGGTGAGTCGGTGTGGTGGGATTTCTCCGGTCGGCTCCGGTCCCCCCGAGGGGTGCTCGCCGCAGCGGAGCCCGGTGAGATATGGGGTCGTCCGGGCGAAACGAGGGGGGAGGAGTCACGGCACCGTAAAGTTTGGCTCGTCGGGGATTCACCGGATCGTGAGGACGATGATGCCGCACATCGCGCCGCTGGAGGCGGGAGAGCCGCACCGGCTCGGGCAGTTCCGCATCGTCGGCCGGATCGGCGAAGGCGGTCAGGGGATCGTCTACCTGGGAGAGAACGCCTCCGGGGAGCGCGCGGCGATCAAGCTGCTGCACGTGAAGTTCTCCGGGGACGCGATCGCCAGATCCCGGTTCGCCAGGGAGGCGCGGGCGGCGCAGCGGGTCGCCTCGTTCTGCACGGCGGGGGTGGTGGACGTCGATCTCGAAGGCGACACCCCCTACATCGCGAGCGAGTACATCGAGGGCAGGTCGCTGCGGGAGGTCGTGGACACCGACGGCCCGCTTCGAGGCACCGCGCTGCAGCGGCTGGCGATCGGCACGGCCACCGCGCTCACCGCGATCCACCACGCGGCGATCGTGCACCGCGACTTCAAGCCCGACAACGTGCTCATCGCCGCCGACGGCCCCCGCGTGGTGGACTTCGGCATCGCCCGCATCATCGACTCCACCGGCACGATCACCAGCCGGGCCATCGGCACCCCCGCCTACATGGCGCCCGAGCAGATCTCCGGCGCCGACGTCGGCCCGCACACCGACGTGTTCGCCTGGGGCGCGACCATGGCGTTCGCCGCGACGGGCAGGACGGCCTTCGCCGGTGACTCGATCGCGGTGGTGCTGAACCGCATTCTCAACCACGAGGTGGACGTCGACGCCATGCCGGAGCCGCTGCGCGGGGCGGTCCGCTCCGCGCTGTCCAAGTCGCCGTCGGCGCGGCCCTCGGCCGACGCGATCCTGCTGGGGATGCTCGGCCACCCCGACGGCGTCAGCGCCTCACCGGCCGTGCTCAACCAGGGAGCACAGGTCGCGGCCCCGGCCGCGCCTCCATCCCCATCCCCATCCCCATCCCCATCCCCATCCCCGACTCCGACTCCGACTCCGGGCTCGGAGGTCGGCCCCGACGAGGTCACCAGCCTGATACGCCTGCCGGGGACCATGCCCGGCCGACCGGCCTCGCAGAGGCCGCCCCTGCCGTCCACCGGGTTTCGCGCGAGCCCCCCCGCCCACGGTGAGCGGCACCCCGCGCCGAGTGAGCGCCCCCCGTCCCCGGATCACCCGGACCGTGACCCGCGCCCCCTCCAGGACCCCCGGGGACCTCTGGGCGGCGTCGAGTACCCGTCGTTCCCGCACCAACCCACGCGTCCGGGGGATGTCCCGCGGCCGAGCCGGCAGGAGGCGTTCCCAGGCCAGGTCGCGCACACCGGGCCGCCCGGCCGCTCGGGCCGGATCGGCTGGATCGCGGCGGCGGTGGCCCTCCTGCTGGTCGCCGGGGCGGGCATGGCCGCCTTCGCCGCGGGCTGGCGGCCGTGGGCCGGCGTCGGGGCCCAGCCGGCCGATTCCACCCCGGTGGCGTTCTCCTCGGTGGTGGAGAAGGCGGCCAAGACCGGCAGGCTCACCATCGGGCTCCGTGACTTCCTGCCGGGCATCGCGCTGAACAACGGCGGCAGGTGGGAGGGGTTCGAGGTCGAACTCGCGACCGAGATCGCCAAGAAGCTGGGGGTGCCCCCGGGAGGGGTGACCTTCCGGGCCACAGCCCGGGAGGAGCGGCCGGATCTGCTGGCCGCCGGCGATCTCGATCTGGTCGTCTCCACCTACTCGATCAACGACGCCGACGACGTCACGTTCGCCGGGCCGTACTATCTGGCCCACGTCGACGTGCTCGTCAAGCGCGGCTCCCCGATCGTCTCCACCGCCGACCTGGAGGGCAGGCGGGTCTGCCAGCCCAGCGGCAGCGTCTCGGTCGCCCGGCTGCAGCGCGAGGTGGAGCGGATCGACCTGGTCGTGGCCCGGAACTACAGCGAGTGCATGAACAGGCTGCGGGACGGTCAGGTCGACGCGGTTCCCGGTGACGACCTGCTGCTGGCCGGGTTCGCCAACCGGGAGAGCGTCCTCTTCAAGGTGGTCGGCCTGAAACTCACCGACGAGCGCTACGCGGTGGCCATGAAGAAGGGCGACAGGCGCACCTGCCGGGCGGTACGGAGTGCCATCGCGAGCCTCTACCGGGACGGCACGGTCGGCAGGCTGCTCGACAGGCACTTCTCCAAGGTCGACTTCACCACCCGGGAGGATCGCCTCCCGGCCATGGCCGACTGCGGCTAGCACGGTGACCGCGCACCTCACCGCGTCCGGTGTCTTCCCCGGCACCGGCCACGGCTCGGCGGCTCGGGCGCCGGGACCGGAGGCCGGATCAAGGTACTCGCCGGAGGACCGGCGACTCTGGACGGGTAACATCCGAGCGTCACAATTCATCCTTCGAGTGGGGGAAGGTCATGGCCCAGACTCCCGTAAAGGTCACCGTCACCGGCGCCGCCGGTCAGATCGGCTACGCGCTGCTGTTCCGTATCGCGTCGGGCCAGCTGCTGGGCGCCGACGTCCCGGTCACGCTGAGCCTGCTGGAGATCCCGCAGGCGGTCAAGGCCGCCGCGGGCACCGCGATGGAGCTCGACGACTGCGCGTTTCCGCTGCTGAGCGGTATCGAGGTCACCGACGACGCCAACCGGGCCTTCGACGGCGCGAGTGTGGCACTGCTGGTCGGCGCCCGTCCGCGTACGGCGGGCATGGAGCGCGGCGACCTGCTCCAGGCCAACGGCGGCATCTTCGGCCCGCAGGGCAAGGCCATCAACGACAACGCGTCCGACGACATCCGCGTCCTGGTCGTGGGCAACCCGGCGAACACCAACGCGCTGATCGCCCAGCAGCACGCCCCGGACGTCCCGGCCGAGCGCTTCACCGCGATGACCCGGCTGGACCACAACCGCGCACTGTCCCAGCTCGCCGCCAAGCTCCAGGTGCCGGTCGCCGAGATCAAGAACATGACCATTTGGGGCAATCACTCCGCCACGCAGTACCCCGACCTGTTCCACGCCGAGGTCGGCGGCAAGGTCGCCGCCGAGCAGGTGGATGAGTCCTGGCTGCGTGACACCTTCATCCCGACCGTCGCCAAGCGCGGCGCCGCGATCATCGAGGCCCGGGGCGCGTCCTCGGCGGCCTCGGCCGCCAACGCCGCGATCGACCACGTCTTCGACTGGGTCAACGGCACCGAGTGGACCTCCGCCGCGATCCCCTCCGACGGCTCGTACGGCGTGCCCGAGGGCATCATCTCCTCCTTCCCCGTCGCCTCCCGCGACGGCAGGTGGGAGATCATCCAGGGGCTGGAGATCGACGCCTTCTCCCGCGAGCGGATCGACGCCTCGGTCCGCGAGCTTGAGGAGGAGCGCGCCGCCGTCCGCGATCTCGGCCTCATCGAAACCCCTTGAGCGTGGAGACCCCGGGCCTCAGCCCTGGGGAGAAGGTCAACTGAGCCTGGCAACGGCCTCAGGAGGGTCTCGTCCGACCCCGTGAAAGGGGGTCCCGGTCCGCCGGGGCCCCTTTTCGCGTCTCCGGACGGCGAAGCGGCGGCGTGTCGATCATGCCCCGGGAGGGTGTCCCGGCGTTGAATGATCACTGATGTTCGGGGGATCGGTGTTCATGGCGCATGGTGTGGCGCGGCTCGTCGCCGGAGTTGTCAGTCTCGCTCTCGTCGGAGCGCCGGGGAAGGCGCCGACGGGGGCCGGAGGGTTCGGAGAGGAGAGACGGAGTGGAGCGGACCTGTCCGTACGGCTGGAGACCTCGCCGAGGCTCGCGCAGCCCGGGCAGCCGCTGACCTACCGGGTCGAGGTGCGCAACAGCGGGCCCGAGGACGCGGTGCTGCCGCTGCTCACCGTCCGGCTGCCGCGCGGGGTGGACATCCTCGGCGTCAACGTCGCGGAGTGCGGTCCCGGCAGGACGGCGAGCGAGGTGGTCTGTCCCTCGCAGCGGGACGTCCTGGCCGGGGCCACCGGTGGCCTGACGATCAGCGGCATGGTCAGGCCCGGCGCGCGCGGCCCGCTCAGGGCGACCGCGGCGCTCTCCTCGGAGGTGGTGGACGGCGACGAGACGAACAACGCGACCCAGTTGCTGACCCCGGTGGACGAGGGGGCGGATCTGGCGGTCCGGCTGTCGCGCAGGGCGCGCGCCGGACGGCTGGTGATGATGAACGCTGTGGTCCGCAACCGGGGACCTCGGACCGTCCGGGACGCCGCGGTCTTCTTCCGTGCGATGAGGGCGCGCTTCCTGGTGGCGAGGGGGGCGCGGTGCGACTCCTACGCGGGCTACGTCGGCTGCGAGCTGCGCGCGGTCGGCTCCGGCAGGAAGGTCAACCTCCGGCTGGCCTTCCGCGCCCACCGGCGGGCGCTGCGGGCCAAGGCGACGGTCTACTCCACCCGGGTGGGCGACCGCCGCCCCGCCAACAACATGGCCCGGATCAGCCTGCGCTGAGGGGGCCGCGCCTCCGCGGCTCGCCGCCTGGTCCGCCGCCTGGTCCGCCGCGTGGTTTGCCGGGCGACCTCCCGCCGCGTCCCCCTTCGGTCCCCCTCCGGTCCTCCGGTGCGGTCAGCGGGGCAGGGCCGCCCAGGCGTCGGCGACGATCTCGCGGACGGACGGGTGCTCCGGCTTCCAGCCGAGCTCCCGCTGGATCCTCTCCGACGAGGCCACCAGCACCGCCGGATCCCCGGCGCGGCGCTCGCACACGACCTCCGGAATCTCGTGCCCGGTCACCTCGCGGCAGACCGACACGACCTCCCGCACCGAGAAACCGGTGCCGTTGCCCAGGTTGTAGATCTTGTGTTCGCCGGCCGCGCAGGCGTCGAGCGCCAGCAGGTGGGCCCGGGCGAGATCGGCCACATGGATGTAGTCGCGCACGCATGTCCCGTCGGGGGTGGGGTAGTCGGTGCCGAACACGCTGACCGACTCGCGCCCGCCGAGCGCGACGGCGAGAACGTTGGGAATCAGGTGGGTCTCCACGGTGTGCCGCTCGCGGTAGGGCCGGCCGTCCGCGCCGGTGTGGGCGCCGCCCACGTTGAAGTAGCGCAGGCTCACCGCGGCCAGGCCGTACAGCCCGGCGAACGCGGTCAGCGCGGTGTCCACCGCGAGCTTGGAGGCGCCGTAGGGGTTGGTGGGCCGGGTGGGGGCGGTCTCCGGGATCGGGGAGCGCTCGGGCTCGCCGTAGGTGGCGGCGGTGGAGGAGAACACGATCCGGCCGACCCCGGCGGCCCGCATGGCGTCGAGCAGGGCCAGGGTGCCGCCCAGGTTGTGCGCCCAGTACAGGCCGGGGTTCTCCACGGACTCGCCCACCAGGGATTTGGCCGCGAAGTGCAGCACGGCGTCCGTGCCGGGCAGCACGTCCCCGGCCTCGGTGATCGAACCCCGTACGAGGCGTGCCCCGGCGGGCACCGCGTCCGCGTGGCCGGTGGAGAGGTCGTCCAGCACGGTGACCTCGTGCCCGGCCTCGACGAGTTGTGCCGCGACGACGCTCCCGATGTATCCGGCGCCCCCGGTGACCAGCAGCTTCATCGAACCTCCTGTTTGATGATGTCGGAATATGTTTATTTTTGTAAGGCTGTTGCCAGCATATGCTGGCACAGCAAACATCGGCCAGAGTCGGAACGGGCGACGGCCATGACGGAGACAATCTCGTGAACAGCGTCCCGACGAACATCGCCTTGGTCCTGCTTCTCATTCTGATCGGGGGGTTCTTCGCCGCGGCCGAGATCGCCATGGTCTCCCTCAGGGAGAGCCAGGTGCGCAGGCTCGCCACCAGGGGGCGCAGAGGGGCGAGGGCGGCCAGGCTCGCCCGCGACCCGAACCGTTTCCTGTCGGCCGTGCAGATCGGCGTCACCGTGGCGACCATGCTGTCGGCGGCGGTCGGCGCCGACACCCTCGCCAGGGAGCTCCTGCCGGTCGTGCGGGGCTGGGGGGTGCCCGGGAGCGTCGCGGCCCCGCTCGCCCTGGTACTGGTGACACTGGTGATCTCCTACTTCTCGCTGGTGCTGGGCGAGCTCGTGCCCAAGCGGATCGCCCTGCAGCGCGCCGAGGGGCTCTCACTGCTGGTCGCGCCGTTCCTCGACCGGATGGCCACGCTGTCCCGGCCGATCATCTGGGCGCTCTCCAAATCCACCGACGGCGTGGTCAAACTGCTCGGCGGGGATCCCGGGGCCGACCGCGAGGAGATCTCCACCGAGGAGCTGCGCGACATGGTGGCCGGTCACCATGAGCTCACCGTGGACGAGCGCCACCTGATCGCGGAGGTCTTCGCGGCGGGCAAGCGCCAGCTCCGCGAGGTGATGCTGCCGCGCACCGAGGTGGAGTTCATGGCCCTCGACACCGCGCTGGCCGAGGCCGCGGTCCTGGCCGCGGCCATGCCGCACTCCCGCTTCCCCGTCTACCGCGACTCCTACGACGACATCGTGGGCTTCATCCACATCAGGGACCTGCTCGACCCGGTACTGACCGGCTCCGTCGAGCCGATCAGCGATCTGGTGCCGATCCGCCCGGTCAAGCTGGTCCCCACCACCAAGCGGGTGCTCGCCACGCTGTCGGAGATGCGGCGGGAGGGGCACCACCTGGCGATCGTGGTCGACGAGTACGGCGGCACCGCCGGCATCGTCACCCTGGAGGACCTGGTCGAGGAGCTCATCGGCGACATCCGCGACGAGCACGACCTTGAGGACACGCAGGTCGTGCTGCCGGCGGGGGAGGTGGAGCTCGACGGACTGGCCAACCTCGACGTGGTGGCGGCCGAGACGGGGATCCGGCTGGCCGACGGCCCCTACGAGACCCTCGCCGGGTTCGTCATGGCCACCCTCGGCCACCTGCCGACGATGGGGGAGCGGGTGGAGATCCCCGGGTTCGAGCTGTCGGTCACGGACATGGACGGCCGCCGGGTGTCCCGGGTCCGGATAAAGCGCCGTACCTCCGTGCCGGAGTCACCGACCACTCCCGACAGCTGACACAATTGCCTGCTATGGCCAGTCCCCGTGTCCTCTCCGGAATCCAGCCCACCGCAGACTCCTTCCACCTGGGCAACTACCTCGGTGCCGTGCGGCAGTACGTCGCCATGCAGGAGGGCTACGACGCGTTCTACTGCGTCGTCGACCTGCACGCGATCACGGTGGACTACCGGCCCGAGACGTTGCGCAGGCGGTCCAGGGTCGCCGCGGCGCAGCTTTTCGCGGCCGGCCTGGACCCCGAGCGCTCCACGGTCTTCGTGCAGAGCCACGTGCGCGAGCACAGCGAGCTGGCCTGGGTGCTGATCTGCCTCACCGGCATGGGCGAGGCCGGCCGGATGACCCAGTTCAAGGACAAGTCGGCCAGATACGGCGAGGGCTCGGCCAGTGTCGGGCTGTTCACCTACCCGATCCTGCAGGCGGCCGACATCCTGCTCTACCAGGCCGACAGGGTCCCGGTCGGGGCCGACCAGAAGCAGCACCTGGAGCTCACCCGCGACCTCGCGCAGCGCTTCAACCACCGTTTCGGCCAGACCTTCACGCTGCCCCAGCCGCACATCGTCAAAGCGGTCGAGAAGATCACCGACCTGCAGGACCCGACGTCGAAGATGTCGAAGTCGTCCTCCTCGCCCGGTGGCATCCTGGACCTGCTTGAGCAGCCGGGACCGCTCCGCAAGAAGGTGATGCGCGCGGTCACCGACACCGGCTCCGACGTCGTCGCCGACGACGAGAACAAGCCCGGCGTCACCAACCTGCTGCGCGTCCAGTCCGCGCTGACCGGCACGCCGATCCCCGAGCTTGAGGCTCGCTACGCCGGGCAGGGGTACGGCGTCTTCAAGAAGGACGTGGCCGAGGCCGTCGTGGAGACCTTCACGCCGATCCGGGAGCGGACCGAGAAGCTGCTGGCCGACGAGACCGAACTCGACCGCATGCTCGCGGTGGGCGCCGCGAGGGCCCGCGCCGTGGCCGCCGAGACCATGGCCCAGGTGCGTGACCGGGTGGGTTTCCTGCCCACTCCGTGACCCCGGAGGGCACCCGGGTCCACTTCGGGGGAGCGGGTGGACCCGCTTCGGGGAGGTCGCCCGGGGCACCCTGGCTCGGCTCCCGGAGGGCGTTTGAACTACCAAAAGGCACGCGACCGTCTTTTCCGGCACGGTGCGGCGCTAATTGGGTAGGTGACGCGCGTGACAAGTGTGCAGGAGCGGATTGAAACGGTCCGTGAGTGGGGCAGAACGAAGATCACTTCGGAGCGGGTCAGGTGGCCCTGGCTCGATCACCTGATCAGGACCGTGCAGCGGTACCAGATCCAGTCAGGCGACCGGCTGGCCGGGGCGGTGACCTACTTCGCGTTCCTGTCGTTCTTCCCGATCATCGCGCTGGCCTTCGCGGTCTTCGGCTTCTTCCTGTCCGTACGGCCGGACGCCATCAAAACGTTGCAGCGGGCCATCGACCAGACCCTGCCGGCCCTGGCCGACCAGCTTCCGATCCAGCAGATCGCCGACTCCCGGGCCAGCGCCGGGATCATCGGCCTGGTCGGCCTGCTCTACGCCGGGCTCGGCGCGATCGACGCCCTGCGCGACGCGCTCCGCGAGATGTTCATGACCACCGAGCCGCCGCTCAACTTCTTCCTGGCCAAGCTCCGTGACCTGGCGGCCCTGATCCTGGTGGGCATCACGATGACCGCCTCGGTGCTGATCGGCGGCTTCGCCACCCAGGCCGGCGCCGTCGCGGCCGAGTGGCTCGGACTGTCCGGCTCGGTGCTCGGCCGAGGGTCGCTCTGGCTCGTCGGCCTGGCGGTCAGCCTGCTGGCCGACACGGTCGTCTTCGTGATCGTCCTGCGGTGGATGGGCCGCTCCAGACAGCCGTTACGGGTGCTGCTGCGCGGCGCGCTGCTCGGCGCGGCCGGCTTCGGCCTTCTCAAACAGCTCGCCGCGCTGATCCTGTCGACCACGCTGAACAATCCCATCTACGGGGTGTTCGCGGTGATGGTCGGGCTGCTGGTCTGGATGAACCTCTCGGTGCGGGTGGTCCTCTACGCGGCGGCCTGGACGGAGACCGCCACACTCGGCCCGCCGCCGGAACCCACCCCCATCCCCACCACCGGGGTCCCCGGCGCCCCCCGATGACCCCTTGCCGGCAGGCGCCCCCGCGGCTCTCGGGGTGAACCCTCCCCGCAGGTGGTTCCTCCGGCTCCGGGCGTGCCGCGCTCAGCTGACGGGCGTCTTCCTCCGGGACCGTCCGCGCAGGCCGTACAGCAGCCAGAGCGCGCCGCCGAGCAGGCCCGCGCCGAGCACGTAGAACCCCACGGGGCTGGTCTCCCCGTCGCGTGGCGATGCCTGCGGGGTGGTGGGCCGCGCTGTCGCGGGCGCGGCGGGGGCGGCCGTCCGGGGGGCCGCCACCGGGAGCGGCTCCACCAGCCGGCCGACCGGGGTGACCCTGCCCCGGGCGCCGAAGCCCCAGTCGAGCAGGCCGGCGACCTCGTCCCAGAAGTAGCCGTCGTGCCGCATGATCGCCACGATGACCGTGTGGCCGTTCCGCCTGGCCGCGCCGACGAAGCTGCCCTGGGCCTTGGACGTCCAGCCGTTCTTGACGCCGATCATGCCCCGGTAGCGCCAGAGCAGCTTGTTGTGGTTGCCGATCTCGTAGTAGCCCTTGGGGGCGGGGAACCTGCCGGTCTTCGTGCGGGTGTAACGCTGGAAGTCGTTGTTGGCCAGCCCGGCGCGGGCGATCAGCGCCAGGTCGTAGGCCGAGCTGCTCTGGCCGGGCTTGTCCAGCCCGCTCGGTGTCTTGGCCACCGTGTCGAACGCCTGCAGGCGTCTGGCCTCGGCGTTCATGTCCCGCAGGGTCTTGGCCAGGCCGCCGTTGGCCTCGGCCAGCGCCATCGCGCAGTCGTTCCCCGAGACCAGCAGCAACGCCTTGAACAGGTCGTCCACGGTGTAGATCGGTCTGGGGACCAGGCCGACGGCGCTGCCCTCCTCGTTCACCGCGCGACTGCTCGGCCTGACCCTCATGGCCTTGTCGAGTTTCGGGATGAGGGTGAGCGCGGTCAGTGCCTTGAGGGTGCTCGCCGGGAGATAGCGCCCGTGAGGGTCCTTGGCGGCGAGCACCTCCCCCGTCTCCGCGTCGGCGATCACATAGGATCTCGCCGCCGTTTTCGGGGGAGGTCTGACCTCGGAGGGGGCCACCAGGCCCCGCCTGCCGAGCTCGGTGCCGCCGACGGGCCCGTTATCGGCGTGTGCGGGAACGCCCAGCAGGACGTTCGCCGCCAGCAGCACCCCGACGGGTGCGACATGTCTCATCCCCATAATGATCACAGGGTAGCTTCGTGCCGATTCGTAGCACGTCACGACGCCCTGATCAGGGGCAGAATGGTGGGACGGAATACTGATGCTATGCAAATGTCGCGAAAAATGGCCGGTTTCCTGGTCGGCGTCGCAGTTTTCATGATCTTCGAGTGGGTCACCCTCGGCTTCAACCTCGCCGACGGCCACCCGGCGGCCTTCTACGTGGTGCACGGCGTTCTGATCGCCGTCAACATCGCCCTCGGGATCGTGCTCGGCGTGATCGGCCTACGCCGACTGGCAGAGCGCCCACAGAGTCCTCCGGTGTAGGGCCGCGGCCTCCTCGGCCGAGTCGCCGATGCTGGTGAAGCCGAGCTTGCCGTACTCCGGGAGCGCGCCGAGCAGGTGCAGCACGTTCCCGGTGCGGGTCTCGCGGTCGAAGCCGAGCCCCCCCTCGTTGACCATCTTCACGACCTCCGCGGGGGTACGGCCCAGCAGCGAACCGGCGGCGCAGTTGTCGGTCGCCACGTAGTACTTGGACCGGCCGTCGTGGACGAGCGTGCCCGTGCCGGGGTCGTAGGCGGCCTCGGTGGTGAGCAGCGCGGCGCCGAACGGGTGGGTGGTGCCGCCGATGCGCAGGTTGATCTCGCACAGCAGCGCGCGGTATCCGGCGTCGGTCTTGACGGCGAAGAAGTCCACGCCGAACAGTCCCACCACGCCCCGGGACGCGAGGACCCGGGCGATTCGCCTGGTGCACTCTCCCACCTCCGCGCGGTACTCCGGGCGGGCGGGGAAGACGCACCCCTTGTAGACGTCGGCGTTCGGGCCGCCGAGAACCTGCTCGTGCGTGGCGACCACGTCGTAGGCGCCGCCGGGCGTGATCCTGGCCAGGGCGCTGGGGAAGTACAGCGGCCGGTCCTCGATGAACTCCTCGATCACCGCGCCCCGTTCGGCGATCTTCTCGGCGAACGTCGTCCAGGTCTCGTCCGCCGCGGAGAAGCTGGTGGGGCTCGCGGTGAGCGGCTGACCGTTCATGGTCACGACGGCGTTGCCCAGCCCGGAGTAGCTGTTGTTGAGCTTGACCATCAGCCGGGGGACGGGGTGGAGCGCGTGGGCGGCGTGCTCCACCTCGGTCAGCGAGCGCAGGTCGGCGAAGCCCCGTGCCATCGGCACCCCGGCCTCCTCGCCGATCATCCGCCCGCCGCTCTTGGAGCCCAGGTGGGCCAGTGAGGTGGCCGGGCCGTAGACCGGCAGGCCGAGGAGCCCGGCGAGCCGCTCCTCGTGCTCGCTGACCACGAACGGCACCATCCAGGCGTCGGTGGCGGGGCCGAGGACCGCGCGGATCCGCGCGAGGGCGTCGGGCCGGTGGAGCAGCGACAGGGCGAGCGGGCCGGTGTGGGGATCGTCCAAACTGATCATATGTAGCCGCGAGCGGGCTTCGTCGGGGTCGTCGAGGAAACTCAGGTAGTAGTCCACGATCGCGGTGTCCACCGGCGTGGAGGAGAGGTAGACGACCTCGACGCCGGGTCGCCTGAGGGTGAGCAGGAGGAACAGCAGTCGCTCCTCGTAGCACAGGGCGCCGGTGATCCTGCGCAGCTCGGCCTGGGGGAGCGATAACGACGGGACGACCACTAAGGTCCCTTCGTTCGGTTCGAAGATGCTCAATCTGGATTGCTTCTCCCCGAACGGGATATTAATGATCATAAGCGGAGTGAAACACGCATTCTTCCTGTTTGCATCACTCCGTCTGGTTCGATGACCGGCACCTGAGGTCACGTAAATTGCCAGGTCGGCGATGTTTCAACGGAGCCTCCGCCTGGCACCCCTCCAGGGTGCCGCCCGGAGGAACCGCCCGGGGTGTCTAGCGCTCGGGTAGTCAATCCGGGCCATCGTCCCTGGTTCGAGTGGGTCAGGAGGCTCGCGAGCAGAGTATGGGACGGCAAAACATTTGGTGGAGATGACGCCGAGGTGCTTCGGAGGAGGGATAAAGTCGATGACATCGTCAACACGCCGGCGGCCTCACAGTGGCCTTCCCTTCCGTGATGGCGGTTCATCAGTCCGCGTCGGTCAAGGTCCTTGGCACCCACTCAGGGACACCGGTGCGGCGATCGCTTTTTCGGGGCCGCCCCATGGATCACGTGATTCTGGGCAGTGGCACGATGCGTCGACGATTAAGGCTGCTGGCGCGGATAGGACGGTGACCAATGCGGGGGCGTAATCTCCGGGGAGAACTCGACGCGTTCCTCGCCGGATCTGAGCAGGATCTCATCGGCTTCCGCCGTGACCTGCACATGCATCCCGAGCTCGCGTTCGCCGAGTACCGGACGACGCAGCGCGTCGCCGACCGGCTGACCGCGGCAGGGCTCGTGCCCTCGGTGCTGCCTCGCGGCACCGGCCTGATCTGCGAGGTCGGCAGCGGCGACGGGCCGACCGTGGCGCTGCGCGCCGACATCGACGCGCTGCCCGTGCCGGACGAGAAGGACGTGCCCTACAGCTCGACGGTCCCCGGCGTCTGCCACGCCTGCGGCCACGACGTGCACACCACGATCCTGCTCGGCACCTCGCTCTTCCTCGCCCGGCAGGCGGAGGCCGGGCTGCTGCCCGGCAGGGTCCGGCTGATCTTCCAGCCCGCCGAGGAGCTTCCCGGGGGGGCGTTGGAGGTCATGGCCGCCGGTGGCATCAACGGTGTCGACCGCATCTTCGGCCTGCACTGCGACCCCCGGCTGGACGTCGGCAAGGTCGGGCTCAAGGCCGGTCCGATCACCTCGGCCTGCGACAAGATCTTCATCCGGGTGAGCGGCCCCGGCGGGCACACCGCCCGGCCGCACCTCACCGCCGACCTGGTCTTCGCCCTCGCCAAGATCCTCACGGAGCTGCCCGCCGCGCTGTCGCGCCGGGTGGACCCGCGCTCGTCGCTGAGCCTGGTCTGGGGCCGGGTCGAGGCGGGATCGGTGGCCAACGCGATCCCGGACGAGGGGGTCGCCGAGGGCACCGTGCGCTGCCTGGACGAGCAGGCGTGGCACGCGGCCCCCGACATGATCAAGGGGCTGCTGGAGTCGGTCGCCGGCGCCTACGGCATCGAGGCCGACATGGACTACGTCCGCGGTGTGCCGCCGGTGGTCAACGACGAGGTCAGCGTGCAGATGCTGGCCGAGGCGGCCGGAGGCGTGCTGGAGGACGGCGCGGCGGAGCCGACCCAGCAGAGCCTGGGCGGTGAGGACTTCGGCTGGTACCTGGAGTCGATCCCCGGGGCCTTCGCCCGGCTGGGCACCCGCGTCCCGGGCTCGGCGCACCTCGCCGACATCCACCAGGGCACCTTCGACGTGGACGAGAGGTGTATCGCCGCCGGCGTGCGCTTCCTGGCGGCGACCGCGCTGACCGCCCTCTGGGAGGGGCAGCGGCCCAGTGCCAACGAGCCGGTCGCGGGCATCGCGATGGCGTGACCGGCCCGGCCCGTCCGTCGTGACCGGCCTGCTTCCGCCTGACTCACCCTCTCCGCCGGCCCGGCCGGTTTCCCGAACGGCCTGGCCGGAGCCGGGCCGGAGCCGGCGCGGAAGGATGTCCGATTCGGTGGGTAATCAGGGGGAAGATCACCTTCGCCGGTATTGCCGTACTGTGATGCTACCGTGACACCGGATGACGCTACCGATGGGTAGGATCGGCCGTCCCTGAGGGTCACGGGGCGGCGTGAGCCGCATAACGGACCTGTTGCGGACTGGTGCGCTGGTTTGGTCAAGCCAGGCCAACCAACTATCTTCCGTGCAGGGTTGCCGTGCGTCTCTTCGCGCGTGCACTGAACGCGAAGGGAGTCCATCTTGCTTCAGAACCGATTCGGCAGGCTGGCCGCGACCGCACTGGCCGGCAGCATGCTCATGGGGGCTGCCGCGTGCGGTGGAGGCGAGGAGCCGGCCACGTCGGCCAAGCCGAGCGACGCCGCGAGCAGTGCCGCTCCCAAGGGGACGAAGGTCGGCCTCGCCTACGACATCGGCGGCCGTGGCGACCAGTCGTTCAACGACGCCGCCGCCGCGGGACTGGACAAGGCCAAGAGCGAGCTCGGCCTCACCGAGACCAAGGAGCTCGACGCCGGCAGCGGTGAGACCGAGGCGGCCAAGGAGGAGCGGCTCCGGCTGCTGGCCCAGGGCGGCTTCAACCCGATCGTCGCCATCGGCTTCGCCTACTCGGGCCCGCTGAAGAAGGTCGCCGCCGAGTTCCCCGATGTCAAGTTCGCCATCGTGGACGACGCCGCGGCCACCGCATCCAACATCTCCAACCTCCTCTTCGCCGAGCACGAGGGGTCGTTCCTCGTCGGCGCCGCCGCGGCGCTGAAGACGAAGAAGGAGCACATCGGCTTCGTCGGCGGCGTCCAGGTGCCGCTGATCCAGAAGTTCCAGGCCGGGTTCGTCGCCGGGGCCAAGAAGGTCAGGGCCGACGTCCAGATCGACGTCAAGTACCTCACCCAGCCGCCGGACTTCAGCGGCTTCACCGACCCGGCCAAGGGTAAGACCGCGGCCGAGGGCATGTTCGACGCGGGCGCCGACGTGGTCTACCACGCCGCGGGCGGCTCCGGCGGCGGCGTGTTCGAGGCGGCGAAGGCCGCCAAGGGCCTGGCCATCGGCGTCGACTCCGACCAGGCCAAGACCGCGGCCCCCGCCGTGCAGGGCGTCGTCATGACCTCCATGATCAAGAAGGTCGACGTCGCCGTCTTCGACTTCCTCAAGAGCTTCACCTCCGGTTCGGTGAAGGCCGGCAGCACGGTGTACGACCTCAAGGCCGGCGGCGTCGACTACTCCACCACCGGTGGCCAGATCGACGACATCAAGACCAAGCTCGACGAGTACAAGCAGAAGATCATCTCCGGCGAGATCGTCGTACCGGACAAGACCTCCTGACCTGGTACTAATAAGGGGCCCGGTGGACATTTCCCCGGGCCCTTTGGTCAACTCTCAGCATCACCTTCGGTAATCATGGCCATCCGCACGGAGGGGGGCCGTCATCAGCACCTCGACACCGGCCGTCGAACTTGAGGGGATCACGAAACGGTTCCCCGGCGTCGTGGCCAACCGCGACATCTCCCTGTCCGTCCAGCAGGGGCACGTGCACGCCGTCGTCGGTGAGAACGGCGCGGGCAAGTCCACCCTCATGAAGATCCTGTACGGCATGCAGCGCCCCGACGAGGGCGAGATCCGCGTCAACGGCAGCCCCGTGACCCTCCGCTCCCCGGCGGACGCGATCGCGGTGGGCATCGGCATGGTTCACCAGCACTTCATGCTGGCCGACAACCTGACCGTGCTGGAGAACGTGATCCTCGGCAGTGAGCCCCGCGCCGGCGGGATCGCCATCGACTTCGGCGCCGCCCGGACGAGAATCGGGCGGATCTCCGACTCCTACGGCCTCGACATCGACCCCGACGCCACGGTGGAGGACCTGGGGGTCGGCGCCCGGCAGCGGGTCGAGATCCTCAAGGTCCTCTACCGGGGCGCCCGGATCCTCATCCTGGACGAGCCGACCGCCGTGCTGGTGCCGCACGAGGTGGACGAGCTCTTCGACAACCTGCGCGAACTGGTCCGCGAGGGCCTGACGATCATCTTCATCTCCCACAAACTGGACGAGGTGCTCTCGGTCGCCGACGCCATCACCGTCATCCGGCGCGGCACCACCGTGGCCTGCGTGAGCCCCAAGGACGTGACCGCCAGGCAGCTGGCCGAGCTGATGGTCGGCAGCGAGCTGCCCAGCCCCGAGACCCGCGAGTCCACCGTCACCGACGTGGTGGAGCTGTCGGTGCGGAACCTGACGGTCCGCGCCGAGGACGGCCGGACCGTCGTGGAGGACGTCGGCTTCGACATCCACCGGGGCGAGGTGCTCGGCATCGCCGGTGTCGAGGGCAACGGCCAGGCCGAACTGGTCCAGGCCCTCATGGGCATGCGCCCGGCCGAGGGCGAGATCGTCCTCGGTGGCCAGGACATCTCCTCCTGGCCGACGCTCCGCCGTCGCGAGGCCGGCGTCGGCTACATCCCCGAGGACCGGCAACGGCACGGCCTGCTGCTGGAGGCGCCGCTCTGGGAGAACCGGATCCTCGGCCACCAGACACGGCCGCCGAACGTCAAAGGCCCCTGGATCGACCGCGCGGGGGCCCGCCAGGACACCCGGCGCATCGTCGAGGAGTACGACGTCCGCACACCCGGCATCGACGTGGACGCCGCCGCCCTGTCCGGCGGCAATCAGCAGAAGCTGATCGTCGGCCGGGAGATGAGCGGCGACCCGGTCTTCCTGATCGCCTCCCACCCCACGCGGGGCGTGGACGTCGGGGCCCAGGCCGCGATCTGGGACCACCTGCGCGCCGCCCGCGCCGCGGGCCTGGCCGTACTGCTGATCTCGGCCGACCTGGACGAGCTCATCGGTCTGTCGGACACGCTGAAGGTGATCCTGCGCGGTCGCGTCGTGGCGGACGTGGACCCGCTGACGGTGACCCCCGAGCAGCTCGGCTCGGCCATGACGGGTGCTGGAGAGGCCGCATGAACATCCACGGAGCGCGCGTGCCGGCCGGGGAGATCGCATGAGCCCCGCGACGTCGACCTTCGCCGACCGGCTGCTCGGCCGGGTCAGGCTCGACGGCCTGCTCTCGCTGGCCGCGCCCATCCTCGCCATCGTGTTCGCCGGACTGATCACCTCGGTCGTCCTGCTGCTCACGGACGCGCCCCCGCTGGAGACGCTGGGGATCATGGCCGACTACGGCGTGCAGCCGCGCTCCATCGTGCTGACGCTGAACTCCGCGACCACCTTCTACCTGTCGGCGCTGGCGGTGGCGATCGGGTTCCGGATGAACCTGTTCAACATCGGCGTCGACGGCCAGTACCGCCTCGCGGCGCTCGTCGCGGCGGCCGTGGGCGGCGCGATCGTCCTGCCCGCCCCGCTGCACATCGCCCTGATCGTCGTCGTCGCCATGCTGGTCGGCGCGGGCTGGGCGGCCGTCGCCGGACTGCTCAAGGTCCGGCGCGGTGTCAGCGAGGTCATCTCCACCATCATGCTGAACGCCATCGCCACCGCGCTCGGCGCCTGGCTGCTCAACAAGGAGCGCCTGGCGGTCGAGGTCTCGGGGAGCAACAACATCGGCACCAGGCCGCTCGGCCCGTCCGCCCAGGTGCCGGGGCTGGCGATCGTCCCCGGGACCGAGGCCAAGGTGTTCGGTCTCGTCGTCCTGGCGGTCGTCATGGGCGTCATGTATCACGTGCTGCTCAACCGGACCCGTTTCGGCTTCGACCTGCGCGCCACCGGGCGTTCGGAGTCGGCGGCCGTGGCCAGCGGCGTCAACGTCAAACGGATGGTCCTCATCGCGATGACCCTGTCCGGCGCGATGGCGGGCCTGGTCGGCATGCCGCAGCTGCTCGGCGCCTCCTACAGCTACAGCCTGGACTTCCCCACCGGGCTCGGCTTCACCGGCATCGCGATCGCGCTGCTCGGCCGGAACAACCCCGTCGGCATCGCCTTCGGCGCCCTGCTCTGGGCCTTCCTCGACACCTCGTCGAGCATCCTGCAGTTGCACGACATCTCCCCGGAGATCGTCATGATCATGCAGGGCACGATCGTGCTCTCGGTGATCGTCGCCTACGAGCTGGTCCACCGTTATCAGGTCTCGGCCGGTCAGCGCCGGGTGAGCAGGGAACTGGAAAGCGGAGCCCCGGCTCAAGCTGAAGGAGCGTCGGCATGAGCGAGGGCGGTCTCACCGTGACGGAGGCTCCGGTCAAGCGGCCGGAACGGGCCCGGAGACTCCGGGTCACCTGGCGGACCCTGCTGCTCGCCTTCGGCGGGCTGGTCCTGCTGCTGTCGTTCACCCGGGCCGTCACCGGCGCCGTCGACCTCACCTCGGCGGGGGCGATCAACGCGGCCGTCGCGCTGGCGGTCCCGATCGGCCTGGCCGGTCTCGGCGGCCTCTGGTCCGAGCGGGCCGGCGTGGTCAACATCGGCCTCGAAGGCATGATGGTCCTGGGCACCTGGTTCGGCGCCTGGGGCGCGCTCCACTTCGGCAACCCCTGGGCCGGTGTGGTCGCCGGTGCGATCGGCGGGGCCCTCGGCGGCCTGCTGCACGCGATCGCCACCGTGACGTTCGGCGTGGACCACATCATCTCCGGTGTCGCGATCAACATCCTGGGCCTGGGCGTCACCCAGTTCCTGTCCAAGGTCACCTTCGCCCGGATGCCGGGCGGAGGCGACGCCCAATCGCCCCCCGTTCCCAAGCCGGAGACCGTGAGCCTGCCGTGGGCCGGAGAGTGGCTGGCCACGCTGGAGACCGGCCGCTGGTATCTCGTCTCCGACGTGGCGGGCATGCTGCGGGGCCTGATCACCAACGTCTCGCTCCTCACCGTCCTGGCGGTCCTGCTGGTCCCGCTGACCTACTTCGTGCTCTGGCGGACGGCGTTCGGCCTGCGGCTGCGCTCCTGCGGCGAGCGCCCGGTGGCGGCGGAGTCGCTGGGCGTCAACGTCTACCACTACAAGTACGTCGCGGTGCTCGTCTCCGGTGCCCTGGCGGGGCTCGGCGGCGCGTTCCTGTCGCTGGTGGCCGCCAGCGCCTACCGCGAGGGGCAGACCGGCGGCCGGGGATTCATCGGCCTGGCAGCCATGATCTTCGGCAACTGGCGCCCCGGCGGACTGGCCGCCGGTGCGACGCTGTTCGGCTACACCGACGCCCTCCAGCTCCGCCGGGGCGGCGAGTCGGTGCACGCGCTGCTGCTGGTGGTGGCGGTCCTCATCGCCGCCGCCGCGGTCTACCAGCTCGTCGCGCAGAACCGCCTCAGGGCCGCGCTGATCAGCGGGGGCGCGGCGATCGCCGTGTTCACGGTGTTCACGCTGACCGACAGCGTCCCGTCGGAGTTCACCTCGGTCGCCCCGCACATCACCACGCTGCTGGTGCTGTCGCTGGCCGCCCAGCGGCTCCGCCCGCCCGCGGCCGACGGCCTGCCGTACCGCAGGGGGCAGGCGAAGTGACGCCGGTGCGAGACGCCGTGGGCGAGCCGGCGGCGATCCGTCCACGAGTGGAGCGAGCTTGACCTCCTCCCCACGGCTGAAACCCGGGGTCTCCAACCTCAAGGAGTCGCGATGAGCATTGGTGCGAACGTCGACTGGGCCGCGCTGCGGGCACAGGCCGTACGGGCCATGGGCAACGCCTACGCCCCCTACTCCAAGTTTCCGGTCGGCGCCGCCGCGCTGGTGGACGACGGGCGGATCGTCTCCGGCTGCAACGTGGAGAACGCCTCCTACGGCGTCGGGCTCTGCGCCGAGTGCGGGCTGGTCTCCGAGCTCCAGGCCACGGGCGGCGGCCGGCTGGTCGCGTTCACCTGCGTGGACGGGCACGAGGAACTGCTCATGCCGTGCGGCCGGTGCCGCCAGCTGCTGTTCGAGTTCGGCGGTGCCGAACTGCTCGTGGAGAGCGTGGACGGTCCCGTGCCGCTGGGGGAGATCCTGCCGTACGCCTTCGGGCCCGACGACCTGAGCCGGGGGGCCTGACCATGGACGCGATCGACGTCATCGTCACCAAACGCGACGGTCGCGAGCTGTCCGACGAGCAGATCGACTGGGTGATCGACGCCTACACCGGGGGCGTCGTCGCCGACGAGCAGATGGCAGCCCTGGCGATGGCGATCCTGCTCAACGGAATGAACCGGCGGGAGATCGCCCGGTGGACCCAGGCCATGATCCGATCCGGGGCCCGGATGGACTGGTCGGCGCTGCCCGGCCGGACCACCGACAAGCACTCCACCGGCGGTGTCGGCGACAAGATCACGCTGCCGCTGGCTCCGCTGGTCGCCGCGTGCGGGGGCTACGTGCCTCAGCTCTCCGGCCGGGGTCTCGGGCACACCGGGGGCACGCTGGACAAGCTGGAGTCCATCCCCGGCTGGCGGGCCTCGCTCTCCAACGACGAGATGCTCGACGTGCTCGGCAGGGCCGGGGCGGTCATCTGCGCCGCGGGGGACGGGCTGGCCCCGGCCGACAAGAAGCTGTACGCGCTGCGCGACGTCACCGGAACCGTCGAGTCGATCCCGCTGATCGCCTCCTCGATCATGTCGAAGAAGATCGCGGAGGGCACCGGGGCGCTGGTGCTGGACGTGAAGGTCGGCTCGGGCGCCTTCATGAAGACCGTGGAGCGGGCCCGCGAGCTCGCCACCACGATGGTCGAGCTGGGCACCGACGCCGGCGTCACGACCGTCGCGCTGCTCACCGCGATGGACCGGCCGCTCGGCCGGGCCGTGGGCAACGCGCTGGAGGTGGCCGAGTCGGTGGAGGTGCTCGCCGGTGGCGGCCCCGCCGACGTGGTCGAGCTGACCGTACGGCTGGCCCGCGAGATGCTCCAGGCCGCCGGAGTGTCCGGGGGCAGGGATCCGGAGCGGGCGCTCCAGGACGGTTCGGCGATGGACGCCTGGCGCCGCATGATCAGTGCGCAGGGCGGCGACCCGGACGCCCCGCTGCCGAGGGCCGCCGAGACCATGGAGCTCACCGTGCCCTCGTCCGGCGTGCTGACCAGGCTCGACGCCTACGCCGTGGGCCTGGCCGCCTGGCGGCTCGGCGCGGGCCGGGAGCGCAAGGAGGCCCCGGTCTCCTTCGGCGCGGGTGTCACGCTGCACGCCAGGCCGGGCGACCTCGTCCGGGAGGGGCAGCCGCTGATGACCCTGCACGCCGACGAGACCTTCCGCTTCGAGCGGGCGCTCGCCGCCCTGGAGGGCGGCTACGCCGTCGGCACGGCCGCCGACCCCGGCCTGCTGCCGCTGGTGATCGACCGCGTCACCGCCTGACGGTCGACCGCGTCACCACCGGGAAGCCCGCTTGCACGCGCTGGCCAGAACGGCGCGTACGAGAGGATGGTGGGACGCCTACGCGGACTCTCTGCCGGGTGACTATGCGACCTACATCCAGCTTGAAGCAGAAGCGGCTTTCATCCGCAGCTTTGACGGCACGCTCGTACATGGCCTCCTTCAAACCGAAAACTATGCTCGCGAGGTCATCCGCTCAGCTTTGATGGGACTGTCCTCGCCGGCGGAGGTCGAGCGACGGGTCGAAGTTCGTATGACTCGCCAGAAACTTTTGCTCCGTGAGGACAGCCCACTTCGGTTCTGGACGGTGATCGACGAAGCTGTCCTCACGCGCAGGATCGGTTCAGGGGCAGTTATGCGCGAGCAGTACGACAGACTCCTCGGACTCGCCGACAGAGACAACGTCACCATCCAGGTGCTGCCGTTCACCGCAGGAGTCCATCCCGCAACCGCTGGAACGTTCGCTGTTATGGAGTTCCGCGAACCTTACGATCCTGACGTGGTGTACATCGAAAGCATGACGAGTAGCCTGTATGTGGAGAAAGACGAAGAGATGTACTGGTACACCCTTGCTTTCGATCACTTGCGGGCAGCGGCACTTGACATCGAGGGGTCGAAAGCGTTGATCGCGGAGATGATCGAACGATCTCCTGAAGCGGTTCGCCCTTAAGAGAAAAATAGAGGCTGAAGTGAACGTGTCCCGCATCGTGTGGCGTAAAAGCAGCCTTAGTGGTAACGGCTCGAACTGTGTAGAGGTCGGCGTTTGGCGGAAGAGCTCCCTCAGCGGAAACGGCCCGGACTGTGTCGAGGTTGCGGCCCTCGGTAACGCTCCTGCCGAGGCTGGGGAGGACGTCGATCGGCTCTTCCTGGTGCGTGACTCCAAGGACCCCGACGGCCCCATGTTGTCCTTCGGTCCGTCCGAGTGGGATGGCTTTCTCCGGGCGGTCAGAAGCGGTGGCCTCGACGACCTGACCGCGCGCCGCGAGGTGTGAGGCGGCGCGGCGGAAGCCGTAGGCCGCCGATGATCCGTCCACCGTGCCGGCCGGGACGTCCGCCTCCTGGCCGGGCCGTGGATCTCCACGTCGGTGAGGATGGAGGAACCTTCGCCGGGACGGAGCTTCTCTTCGAGGGGGCTACGAGCGCCCTGACCGTCTGGCGGAGCCGTCGGATGCCGATACATCGGGCAGGTCTGTTGGACATCATTGGGTCTACGGTACGTCGGCCGGCTCTGGAGGAATTGGTGAGAGGTTCTGTGCGGCGTGGCGTCCTGGTCTGCGCGGCGACGCTGCTGGCGGTGTCCGGTTGCGGGAACAGCGGCCCGACGGCGGCCGAGGCGGGGGAGACCCTTAAGGTGCACATCACCGAGCTGATGAAGGAGCGTCACGCTTTGGACGTCCGAATCACCGATTCCGGCGGGCGTGACGTTCCCTGCGGTGAGGGCAGAGCCAAGCGGACCTTCGCAGCCGCCGGCAGAGATGCCGCACCGCAGACCGAGGGGGATATGCTCAATGACCTTTTACTGGGTGCACTCTCTCGGGTCGCTCCCTACCGAATCGTTGAAGACCGTGGCAATGCTCCTATCAGGCTCGCCAATGATGAACATAAGACGGTGATCATCCTGGAGTCGCCGGGCAGCGGACAATACGGGGTCCGGGGCGAAACTGAGTGCCTCCCGATCTCGTGAGCTAGCTGTCGAAGGCCAGGCCGCGTTCCCGCCCTCGTTTGTTGCGACTTTCGAACGAATCCGCGAACCGGTTGGACAGCACTCCTAATGACAGCTCGTCATCGTCGCCCATGCCGTTGGCGGTCATCCACCTCTCGAAGCTCTCCAATCCCTTGTTACCCTGTTTGATCAGGTCGGAGAATGGTCTGAGGTTGCCGTGCCCGTCGGTAACGGCCACGCCGGGTGGGCAGGCGGCCTGCCATTCGGCGGGTGTCACCTTCGGTGTGAAGCCGTTGGCCATGAGGAGTTGGGCGTAGGTGTGCTGGCGGCCGAGGGTTTCGAGGGCGTCCTGTTTGCTGACCCGGTCCATCCGGGTTTCGTCCTCTGAGCCGAAGGCGCCTTCAGCGGAGAGGGTGGTGCTCAGCGCCAGCCAGGCGAAGCCCGCGGGCATGGTCGGCGCCAGGAATGTGCTCGCCAGTCCGATGCCGGTGTCGCGGATGAAGGTCACGGTCTTGTCCCGCTGTTCGTCGATCATGTCGAGGTTGCCCTGAACCTTCTCGACGGCGGCCAGCTCGAAACCGCGCACGTTGCCCAGGGCGGTGAACACCTGGTCCAGGTGTTTGGTGTCCCCGGTTCGCCGGGTTGCCGCCGAGGCGTCGGCGATCAGCTTCTGGGAGAACCGTCCCATCCCCTCGTCGAACGGGGCAAGGCTTGCGGCTGAGTCGGCGAAGGTTCTCAGGAAGCGGTAGGTGTCCTTCGGGCTCAGGGTGAAAGCCGACCTGGTGCCGAAGGAGGAGGCCGAGGGCTTGAACGCGCTGGGTTCGGCCATGTTCGCGTCGCCGATGTTCGCGCCCTCGGTGATCTCGGTGGCGTACGCGCCCGCGATCTCCGCCAGGTGGGGCCGGATCTCCTGGAAAAGGCGTAAGTCGTCGAATGTCGTCATCACGGTGAAGGCGAACGCGGTCGACTCCGGGCTGTGCCCGCCGTCCTTCTCGTCGTAGGCGCCGGAGGCGGCGGCGAGCATCCGCCCGAAGGCGTCCTTCTGGTCACCGCCACTCAGATATTTGCCGCCGGCGTGGTCGTAGAGTCCCTTCAGGAGGGTTCTCAGCTTCGCCTGGTCCTTGGTGTACGGCCCGGCCAGGGCCGCGATCGTCTTCCGCGCGGCGGCCGGGTTGTTGCCCAAGGCGTAGAGAATGCCCGGGCCGATGTGCTTCGGGTGGGCCAGCTCCTGTTTCGCCATGTCGGTGAGCCAGTCGGTGGGGAACCTTCCCGCGCACAGCAGCATTCCGGCTTTGGAGCCCGATTGCCGTACCGCGTCCTTGACCTTGGCGAAGCCGGGGACGTGCGCGCCCGCTGTGACCGCGGTGCCGAACGCCTGGCTTACGATCCGAAGGACGTCCTCTTCGGGGTTGATCGGGGCGGCGGGCGCGGTGGGAGCGCCGAAGCGCAGGTCTTCGCGCAGTCGTGCGGGAAGTTTCAGGGTCTCCTCCGGGCCCAGGGCGGCGAAGAAGGCGGCGGTGTAGTCGGCGTCGTTTCTGTTGGCGGTCAGTTCCTCGAAGACCTTCGTGTACTCCTTCGACGTGTTTCCCGTGGTGAAGAAGCCGTCCGGTTCGGTCGCCAGGAGGCGTTCACCCAGTTCCGTGCCTCGTTTCCGTGCCTCGGCGGGGGAGAGGAATGTCTTCTCGTCGTAGGTGACCAGCCCCGCCCCGGGCATCCAGGGCGCTGATTTGTCGCCCATCTGGATGGTCTCGTTGCGTTTGCGGAGATCTGGAAGCGTGCTGTCGATCCAGTCCTCGATTTCCTTGAGGGGGCGCAGTCCCACCGCGGACACCTCTGCCGCCGCGAGTAGCCGCCGGACCCGTTCGGACTGTTCGCCGATCACGTCGCGGCCGTGTTCCAGGGCGGTGATGAAGCCCCGCATCAGGTCGGGGTCGATCCCGGTGAAGTCCGGCGACAGTGGCCCCGTTCCCGATGACATGCGCTTCACCGTTCCTTTTGCTTTATTTCATTTATTTCACGCTAACCGCGCTATGTGCGGGTTAAGTAGTGAATAGTGTAACTTTAGCGGCTTTAATGGACTGCCTCCGCGCCGACGTTCCCCGTCTGTGAAACCCGTCACCGCCTACATGTCGTCAGCCGGTGCTTTAAACAGGGTTACCGTGGTCAGGGCCGATGAAACTCTCCACGCGGTACTTCCAGGACTTCCCGTACTGGCCGGCACCGGAGGCCGCACCGGCGTTCCCTCCCGCCGGGCCGCTGGTCGCCGTGACGTCCGCCAGGGGAGCCGGCCTCCGGCCCGCTCAACATCGCAGACCAGGTCGGCGGGGCGGTGGTGACGGCCGGGTTCACCTCCAGCGCGGGTGCCGACCCGCTGGACGGCTTCCGTGCCCCTGACGTGTTCTTTCGACGGCTGTCAGGATCCGGTCACGCAGGATCTTCCTCTAGGGTGAACAACTCCGGAAATTCGGGCATCTATCCAGGCAGGAGGCTCATGATGAAGCGTGCTCACGCCGCCCTTGCCGTTGTCGTTGCCGTTGCCCCCCTCGTCCTGCTGACCGGCTGCGGTGGGACCACCGCGCCGTCCGCGACCTCTCCAGCGCCGGTTCCCACGGTCACCGTCACCGCCACGGCCACGCCGAGCCTCCCGGCCCCCACCCCCTCCGGGGCGACGGACCCGAAACCCCCGGCGAGCACCAAGGAGGTCGAGGTCAGCAGGCCGGGAGGCGCCCCGGCGATCGTCACCGGGGTGAGGTTCGCCAAACACCGGGGGTTCGACCGCGTGGTGATCGACCTCAGGGGAGAACCGCCCGGATACACCGTGCGCTGGACGCGCGGACTCGTCCAGGACGGCTCGGGTGAACCGATCGCCGTCAAGGGCGGGGCCTACCTTCAGGTGTCGATGAGCATGGCCCAGGCCCACACCGAGTCCGGCTCCCCGACCTGGGCGGGCGGGCCCGTCTTCCCGGCCAGGCTGGGCAACCTGCGAAACGTGGTCAGGACCGGCGACTTCGAGGGTGTGGTCGGTGTGGGCATCGTCCTCGACCACAGGGCGGGCTTCCGGGTGCTGGAGCAGCGGGACCCGAACCGGCTGGTCGTCGACGTCGCCCACTGACCGCCCGCGCGGTGGCACGTCGCACGCCGGCCGCCCGCGCGGTGGCAAGCAGTGGCAAACTGGCCTGATGGTACGCAAAATCGACAGTGCGACGCGGATCCCGGTCCCGGGCGGCAAGACGATCGACGAGTACGTCGGCCGGGTCAACAGCGGTGACGGCCGGATCTCGATCGCGCACATGACGGCTCCGGCGGGCTGGGAGGAGCCGGCTCAGACACCGGGGTTCACCGAGTACACCCTGGTGCTGAAGGGCGCGGTCGTCGTCGAGCACGAGGGGGGCACGACCGAGGTCAACGCCGGGCAGGCGTTCGTCAGCGAGCCGGGGGAGAAGATCCGTTACAGCTGTGGCCCCGACGGCGCCGAGTACGTCGCCGTCTGCCTGCCGGCCTTCTCACCCGGCACCGCCAACCGCGAGGGATAGCCGGGCGACGTCTCCGCCCACGTCGGCTCACTACACCACGGCCGTTGCGTTGGCGCTCAAGACCGGACCCCGGCCCGGCGGACGCCCGCGAAGCAGGAAGCCTCAGAGGTGCCGCATGACGCGGCACGGGCTGAATCCCCGGCGTTCACGCCGGGGAGCGCGTCAATCCAGGCGCAGGACGAGCTTGCCCCGAGCGTGTCGAGTCTGGACCTTCGCCAGGGCCGCCTGAGCCTCTTCGAACGGATACACCCGTTCGATCTCCACTCGCTTCTCGTTCTGGGCGATCTCCGTCATCAGCTGCGTCAGTTCGCCTCGGACGTCGGTGTCGTGCGGGACCATTTCCACGCGCACGTTGCGCTCCGGAGCCACGACGTCACCGGAGATGGTGATAAGTTTCCCGCCGTCTCTCACGACGCTCAGGCTGTCCGCCGAGGTATGGGGCTGAACCGCCATCGCCGCGTCGGCCCCGCCAGGCATCCACCGCCGGATCTGTTCGGGCCAGGTTGGATCGTGGTAGTCGACAACCGCCTCAGCCCCGAGCGAGAGCATGTGGTCGTGATTGCGTTCGGAGGCCGAGGCGCCGACCCGCCATCCTCGTGTCCGCGCGACCTGGATGGCCAAGGTGCCGATCGCCCCCGAACCTCCCGCGATGAACAATGAACCGCCGGTGGGTACCGCCTCCAGGGCTTTCACCGCCCGCAAGACGGTATTACCCGCCACGGGGACAGCCGCCGCCTCGACGAAGTCCAGGCCGGCGGGGACCGGCACGATGAGGGAGCCGGCCTTGACCGCGGCGTACTCAGCCCACGTTCCGCCCTTCGGCTGCATCGAACTGACGAAGGCGACGCGGTCGCCTGGCCGGTGACCGGAGACGTCGCTGCCGACCTGCTCGACGACACCGGCTGCCTCGATCCCGATGGGAAACGGGTACTTCGCGTCACCCGGCAGGAAGTAGGAGTCGTGAATGCCGACGCCGACGGCCTTGACGCGCACAAGCAGCTCGTCGTCGTCGATCCGCGGGACTGCCACCTCTGCCGGTTCGATACCGTTGACGCCGGATTCCACCTTGACGAACGCTCTCATATTTCGGACATGCTCCCTGCTCTGTTGCCTGTCGTTCTCTGATGAGCGAACTCATGCCGGGGGCGCGGCGCTGTACCCGCGGCGCGAAGGGCGCACATTCCCGCGTGGCCGGAGCTCGCCGTCGACGGCGGCTGAAGCGCCGGTCCCACAGTCCGCCACGTCATGGGCCGGTGACGGCCACGCACCACTGGCATGAGATTAGAACCAGTTTCCACTATCACATTATGTCGTACGAGCCGGCGCGAATCGACGGCTGACCCGCCACCGAAGCCATGCGACGGCGGGTACTCACCTGGATGACCGGCGTCATCGCCCTGTGTGGTCCGTGTCCGGCGCCGCGCATTGAGAAGCGGCCGGGGAGCCGGTCGCGAGGCGGCCGGGGCTCCTCCCGAGCTGTGACGGGGGCCTCGACCCTAGGATGTTGACATCCCCCTCGCGTGCGAGGGGTTCCCGCGATCATCCGCGGGGGTTCCCGCCTCACCGCCGAACGTCCACCAGAGAACCGCCCGCCAGAGAGAGGACTCTCGATGAGCCAGTCACCCACCCTGGAGGAGATCCGCCAGGCTCCGAAGGTGCTGCTCCACGACCACCTCGACGGCGGCCTGCGGCCCGGGACCATCGTCGAGCTGGCCCGCGAGTCGGGATACGACAGGCTGCCCACGACCGACGCGGACGCCCTGCGCGCCTGGTTCCAGGAGTCCGCCGACTCCGGCTCGCTGGAGCGCTACCTTGAGACCTTCGCCCACACGGTCGGCGTCATGCAGACGCGCGACTCGCTGGTCCGGGTCGCCGCCGAGTGCGCTCAGGACCTGGCGGACGACGGCGTGGTCTACGCCGAGGTGCGTTACGCCCCCGAGCAGCACACCTCGGCGGGACTGAGCCTCGAAGAGGTCATCGAAGCCGTGCTTGAGGGGTTCAGGGCGGGTTCCGAGGGCCGCGGCATCCGGGTGGGCACGCTGCTCACCGCGATGCGCCACCAGGCCAGGTCCATGGAGATCGCCGAGTTGGCGGTCCGCTACCGTGACGTCGGTGTGGCGGGCTTCGACATCGCCGGCGCCGAGGCGGGCTACCCGCCCACCCGCCACCTCGACGCCTTCGAGTACCTCCAGCGGGAGAACGCCCACTTCACCATCCACGCCGGGGAGGCCTTCGGCCTGCCGTCGATCTGGCAGGCGATCCAGTGGTGCGGCGCCGACCGGCTCGGCCACGGCGTCCGGATCATCGACGACATCACGGTGCGGGGCGACGGTGAGGCCAAGCTAGGCCGCCTGGCGGCCTATGTCCGTGACAAGCGCATCCCGCTGGAGATGTGCCCGACCTCCAACCTGCAGACGGGGGCCGCCTCCTCCATCGCCGAGCACCCGATCGGCCTGCTGCGCCGTCTCAACTTCCGGGTCACCGTCAACACCGACAACCGGCTGATGAGCGGCACCACCGTCTCCGAGGAGTTCGCCAAACTGTCGGAGGCGTTCGGCTACGGCTGGGAAGACCTGCAGTGGTTCACCATCAACGCCATGAAGTCGGCGTTCCTGCCGTTCGACGAGCGCCTGGCGCTCATCAACGGCGTCATCAAGCCCGGATTCGCGCGGCTCAAGTGGCAGGCGTGAGCGGGTTCACCCGAGTGGAGTAACGAGTTGAAACAGGTGTTCCGGTCGAAGGCCGCGCTGCTCCTCGGCTGGATCTGGATGGTGTTCGCCGCGCTCAACACGGTGGATCTGGTCCTCCGCTACAGGGGGCCGGCCTCGGCGATCGCCGCCGTCGTGCTGGCTGTGCTGACCGTGCTGGTCTTCGTCACCTGCCTGCGCCCGGCGATCATCATCACCGAGGACGGCGTGCTGGTCCGCAACCCGCTCAGGAACACCTTCGTGCCGTGGTCGCAGGTGGAGGAGGTCACGGTCTCCCATTCGATCAAGATCACGGCGGGAGGCCGGAGCGTCCGCTGCTGGACACCGCAGGCCTCGGGCCGGGAGCGGGCGACGGCGGCACGCCGGGCACGTCCGGTGAGCGCCAGGGGCCGCCACCAGCCCGAGCCGGCCCGTTCGAAGGGCGAGCAGGCCGCCGCCGAGGCGCTGGCCGGCAAGACCCACGCCGACTGGGTGGGCGAGCAGATCATCGAGCGCGCGGAGGCCGTCAGACGGACGGCCGCCGCCCACGAGCCCACCGCGCCGGAGACCGGTGAACCCGAGCGGGTGAAGGTCACCTGGGCCCCCACCGCCCTGGCCGCCCTGCTGGCCGCGCTCATCCTGGTGGTGCTCCTCCTCGTCACCGTCTGAGGGGCGCGGGGCCGACGCGGTGGGAGAGGCTCCGCCCGGCGCGCCGGGATGGGTCACAGGCCCAGAGGCGGGATGGGTCACAGGCCCAGGGGTGGGAGGGGTTCGGGCCAGGGGGGCGGGACGGGTCACAGGCCCAGGGCGGCGGAGAGGTCGGCCTTCAGGGCGTCAAGGGCCCTCACGGCCCGCTCCCTGGCCGCCGGCACCTCGCCGGTGACCGGGACGACGACCTCCAGGTAGCACTTGAGCTTGGGCTCGGTCCCCGAGGGGCGGACGACCACGCGGGCACCGTCCGACAGGCGGTAACGCAGCCCGTCGGTGGGGGGAAGGTCCGCCGAGCCCTCACTCAGGTCGTCGGACGACTCGACCTCGCGACCGCCGAGCTCCACCGGCGGGGCGGCGCGGAGGCGGGCCATCGCGCCCGTGATCAGCGACACGTCGTCCACCCTGACCGAGAGCTGGGAGGTGGCGTGCAGGCCGTACCGGCGGGCCTGGTCGTCGAGCAGGTCGAGCAGGGTACGGCCGTCCAGCCTGGCCTGGGCGGCCAGCCCGGCCACGGTCAGCGCGGCGCCGATGCCGTCCTTGTCGTGGACCGGCAGCCCGGCCTCGGACCCGACGCTGTATCCCAGGGCCTCCTCGTACCCGAAGACCAGTCCCTCCCCGGCCTTCATGATCCACTTGAAGCCGGTGAGGGTCTCCGCGTGGCGCACGCCGTACTCGGAGGCGATCGCGCCGAGGAGCGACGAGGAGACGATGGTGGTGGCCACCAGCCGTCCGTCGCCGGAGGTCCGCCGGATCACGTGCTCGCCGAGGAGGGCGCCCACCTCGTCGCCGGTCAGCATCCGGTAGTCCCCGCCGGGTGTCGGCACCCCCACCGCGCAGCGGTCGGCGTCGGGGTCGTTGGCCAGCACGAGGTCCGCGCCGACGCGCCGGGCGAGCTCAAGGGCGAGGTCCATCGCGCCGGGTTCCTCAGGGTTGGGGAAGGCGACGGTGGGAAAGTCGGGGTCCGGGGCCGCCTGGGCCTCGACGGTCGCCGGGGCGTCGAATCCGGCCGCGAGGAAGGCCCGGGTCAACGTGGCTCCGCCCACGCCGTGCAGCGGGGTGTAGGCCACCCGCAGCTCGCGGGCGTCGCCGAGCGGGAGCGCCGTCATCGCCGCCAGGTAGGCGGCCACGAGGTCGTCCCCCAACTCGGTCCAGCCCGAGCCGAGGGGCAGTTCGGAGACCGGGCCGACGGCGTCGATGGCGGCGGATATCTCCGCGTCGATCGGCGGCACGATCTGGGAGCCGTCGTCCCAGTAGACCTTGTAGCCGTTGTCCCGGGGAGGGTTGTGGCTGGCGGTGACGGTCACCCCCGCGTCGGCGCCCAGACGCCGTACGGCGAAGGCCAGCACCGGGGTGGGCAGTGGCGAGGGCAGAACGGACGCGCGCAGACCGGCACCGGTGAGCACGGCCGCGGTGTCGCGGGCGAAGACGTCGGACTTGTGCCGGGCGTCGTAACCGATGACGACATGCCTGCCCGGCCCCAGCACCTCGGCCAGTCCGGCGGCGGCGCGCATGACGGTGACCCGGTTCATCCGGTTGGGACCGGCGCCCAGCTCGCCCCGGAGACCGGCGGTGCCGAACTCAAGCTTGCCGCCGAACCGCTCGCGCAGCGCGTCGTCGTCGCCGTTCTCCAGGAGCGCCACCAGCTCGGCCCGGGTCTCCGGGTCGGGGTCCTGGGCCAGCCAGGACCGTGCGAGCCGTACAAGATCGCTGCTCATCGTCACCCTCCCGCTCCAGGTGGATCTCGCTTCAGGCGGGAGAACCGCCCACTCACTCCCCGGCCGTCTCCTCCACCACCGGGGCAGGATGACCGGTTTCATCTCGGGTGTCCCCGGTGAAGCCCAGGCCGTCCGCTTCCGGATGGAGGGTCGCCTGACGTTCCGCGTTCCGGCGGACGGACCGACGGCCGCCTCCGTGACCTGCCGGTCTACAGTGACCTGCCGGGTTACAGTTTGCCGACGACCTCGGCGAGCAGCCCGCCCATGCGCGAGGCGGTGGCGCCGCCGACCGCCAGCACCTCCTCGTGGTTGAGCGGCTCGCCCACCAGCCCGGCGCCCGGATTGGTGACCAGGGAGAGGCCGAGCACGTCGGCGCCGCCCTCGCGGGCCGCGATGGCCTCCAGCACCGTTGACATGCCGACCATGTCGCCGCCGAGCGCCCGGCACATGCGGACCTCCGCGGGCGTCTCGTAGGTCGGGCCGCGGAAGGCCACGTAGACCCCCTCGGTCATCGACGGTTCCACCTCGCGGACCAGGTCGCGCAGGCGCGGGGTGTAGACGTCGGTGAGGTCGACGAAGGTGGCGCCGGTGATCGGGCAGGCACCGGTCAGGTTGATGTGGTCACTGATCAGCACCGCCTCGCCGACCCGCTGGGTCTCCGGACGCAGCCCACCGGCGGCGTTGGTCAGCACGATCGTGCCCGCCCCCGCTCTGATCGCGGTTCGCACGCCGTGCACGACCGTCTCCGGGCCCCGGCCCTCGTAGAGGTGGGTGCGGCCGAGGAAGATGAGCGCGGTCTTGCCCGACTCGGCGCGCACGGCGCGGATCCTGCCCGCGTGGCCGGCCACGGCGGGGGGTGCGAAACCAGGCAGGTCGGTTACCGTGATCTCGGCGATCGTCTCGCCGATCGCGTCGGCGGCCGGTACCCAGCCCGAACCCATCACCAGCGCGACATCGAAGGAGGCGACCCCGACGGCGTCCTTCAGCGCGGTCGCGGCGTCCGTGGCGAGTGCATACGGGTCGTTGGTCACCTCACCGAGCGTACTCGCCGTTTCCCGCCGGATCCTGCCGGGGAGCTTCCAGACCGATCACGACATTTCCCCACCGTAGGTGGTTTGGAACGGGACGGTGCGGGCCGACAGGTATGGGTGAGCGGACCGTATGCCGGTCAGCCTCCTGACGTGCAGGGACGGCTGCGCAGGTCCTTGACGTAGTCGTCCGGCGCGCCGGCCTTCTCCGCGGCCTCGGCCAGGATGCCCAGGTAGCGCGCGGAGGGCAGACCGCCCTCGTAGCCGTCGAGCACGTAGAACCAGGCCACGACCTCGCCGTCCAGGGTCTGCACCCGGAGTTTGACCTTGTGGTACAGCCCTCGCGTCGCGCCCTCCCACTGGTCGAGAGTGGTCTCGTCCCATTCGGGCACGTCGTAGAGCACGACGAACACCTGCTCGCCGGAGTCTTCGACGATGGAGGCGAGAGCGCCCTCCCAGCCGAGGTCGTTCCCGCCGAACGTCAGGCGCCAGCCCTGAAGCCAGCCCGACCCCCGCATGGGAGAATGAGGGGCCCGCTGGGCCATCTGCTTTGGGTCCATGTTGCTGCCGTAGGCGGCGTAGACAGGCACGGCATCCAACATAATCCAAGATCGGCCGGACGCTCACTCCGCCTCGGTGTCGTGTTGATTTCCGCTGGAAGCATGCGGCTTTCGTGCTTTTCCGGGAGACCCAGAGGCGGTTGGTCCCCAGATGCGGGAGAATGGTGCATGTGACAAGGATCGTGATCATCGGTGGCGGGCCCGGCGGCTATGAAGCGGCCCTGGTGGCCGCGCAGCTCGGGGCAGAGGTGACCGTGGTCGAACAGGACGGCCCCGGAGGGGCCTGCGTCCTCACCGACTGCGTGCCGTCGAAAACTCTGATCGCCACCTCGGTGCGTAAACAGGCGCTTCTCGACGCCACCATGCTCGGCGTGCACTACACCGGCGGCCCCGACGGTGAGGTCGGCGGCGTCATCGCCGACATGCCGCTGGTCAACACGCGCGTCAAGAAGCTGGCCCAGGCGCAGTCCGCCGACATCGCCGCCCGGCTGGCGGCCGAGGGCGTGGAGGTGATCCGGGCCGCCGGAAGGCTGGTCGACCCGCAGGTCGTCAGGGCCGGAAACCGGACCGTCCACGCCGACGTCGTGATCGTGGCGACCGGCGCGACCCCGCGCATCCTGCCCACCGCCGAGCCGGACGGTGAGCGCATCCTCACCTGGCGTCAGATGTACAACCTGGAGGAGCTGCCCGAGCACCTCGTCGTGGTCGGCTCCGGCGTCACCGGTGCCGAGTTCGCCGGCGCCTACCGCTCGCTGGGCTCCGAGGTCACGCTCGTCTCCTCGCGCGCCCTGATGATGCCCAACGAGGACGCCGACGCCGCCGAGGTCCTGGAGGAGGTCTACCGGCGCCGGGGAATGCACGTCATGGGCCGCTCCCGGGCCGAGTCCGTCAAGCGCACCGCCGACGGCGTGGTCGTCACCCTGGAGGACGGCAGAACCGCCGAGGGCACCCACTGCCTGATGACGGTCGGCATGGTCCCCAACACCTCGGGGATCGGCCTGGAGGAGGCCGGGGTCGTCCTCGACCGGGGTGGTTTCATCCAGGTGGACAAGGTCTCCCGCACCGCCGCGCCCGGCGTGTACGCGGCCGGTGACTGCACCGGCGTGCTGATGCTCGCCTCGGTCGCCGCCATGCAGGGCAGGATCGCGGTCTGGCACGCGCTCGGCGAGGCCGTACAGCCGCTCCGCCTGGCGACCGTGGCCTCCAACATCTTCACCGATCCGGAGATCGCCGCCGTGGGCGTCACGCAGAAGGCGATCGAGGCCGGTGAGGTCGAGGCGAACGTCGTCAAGCTGCCGCTGGCCACCAACGCCCGCGCCAAGATGCAGGGCTTCAACGACGGCTTCGTGAAGCTGTTCTGCCGCCCGAACACCGGCATCATCCTCGGCGGCGTGGTGGTCGCACCGAGCTCGTCCGAGCTGATCCTGGCCGTCTCGGTGGCCGTCCAGCAGCGGCTCACCGTGGACCAGCTCGCCCACACCTTCGCCGTCTACCCCTCGATGTCCGGCTCCATCACCGAGGCGGCCCGCCGTCTGATGCAGCCCATGACCCCCAGCGGTATCTGACCCGGAGTCGTTCGATGTGATCGGAGCGGCGCGATGCGTGTCGACGTCAACGGCGTAGGTCTCCACGTGCAGGTCAGCGGGGAGGGGCCCGCCGTGCTGCTCGTGCACGGCTACCCCGACACCCACGCCTGCTGGCGGCACCAGGTGGCCGCGCTGAACGCCGCCGGATACCGTACGATCGCCCCCGACCTGCGCGGGGTCGGCGCCTCGGACAAGCCGGCCGGGCTGGAGAACTACGAGCTGGACCGGTACGTCGGCGACCTCCTCGCCGTTCTCGGCCATCTCGGGATCGACCGGGCGCACCTGGTGGGCCACGACTGGGGGTCGGCGCTCGCGCAGATCCTCGCCATGACGGCACCGGAGCGGGTGGCCGGCCTCACCTGCCTGTCGGTGGGGCACCCCGCCGCACTGGCCGCCGCGGGCCTGCCGCAGCGGGAGAAGTCCTGGTACATGCTGCTGTTCCAGTTCGTCGGCATCGCCGAGCGGTGGCTCAGCCAGAACGACTTCCGCAACCTCCGCGAGATGCTGGCCGAGCACCCCGACCCCGGCGAGGTCGTCGAGCGCATGCGCGACCCCCGGGCGCTCACCGCCGCCCTGGCGATCTACCGTACCGGCGTCAGGCCCGAGACCCTCATCGCCCCACCCCTCGATTTGCCGCCCATCCAGGCCCCCACCCTGGGGGTGTGGAGCACCCGCGACCGCTTCCTCACCGAGGAGGCGATGACCGGTACGGCCGCGCACGTCACCGGGCCCTGGCACTACGAGCGCCTCGAAGACGTCGGCCACTGGATGCAGTTGGAGGCCCCCGACCGGGTCAACGCCCTCCTCCTCGCCCACCTGGCCGACTCCGGCCGCTGAGCCCTCGCCCCCTGGCGGGACCGCCGGGGAAAGGAGGGCGGAGTCCGGAGTCCGGTCCGCCGACTCGGACGCCGGCGCGTAAGTACGGCGTGCGGGCCTCAAAGGGGAGCTCAAGGTCACGCCCGACTGTGTTCGGCCAACGCCGGCATGGCAGGCTGGCGGCGTGGCATCACCCGAAGACCCTGGTCATGACGAGTGGCCGACCCGTAGCCGCGAGTTGTTTCTCACCGATCTGTGGAGTCTGCTGATCGATGAGGACGCCCGCGTCGACGGTCACCCGTCGTGGATCGAGTCCTGGTTCCGCGGCACTCCGTCCGACGGCGTCCCGGACCACCCGACTGCTGCCGCACTGCACCGGCTGCTGGCCTCCGGCGCCGACGTGGACGATCTGACCGACGTGGTGCGGACCATGCAGTACGAGATCGTCTACAACGTCTGCCAGTTGCTCGACGATCCGGCGCTGCTGGGCATTCGGACCGGCCGGGATCCCGAACAGGCGGAGCCCGGCTGGGAGCTGATCGCCGTGCGCACCGCACCGCCGCCGGACCGCCGCCCCCTGAAGGAGTTGCACTCCTCGCTCGCCGAGCACGACCCCAGCGGCCGGGGCGGCGAACCGCGCGGCCGGCCCGTCCCCGCCCTGTTGCCCGGCCGGCCTCCGCACGTCAGGCTCGCGGTCGCCCAGGCCCGCGCCGGTGACCGCCTCGCCGCCATCAGGACATGGCGCGGGGCGACAGGAGCCACCCCCGCCGAGGCGAAGGCGGCCATCGACTCCCTGATGGCCCAGGCCCAGGATTGACCACGGTACGTAGCCCGCACAGCGGAATGATCAAGCGCGCGGGTTCCTCCGGGGACGCGCCGAGCGTGCGAACGCGCCGATCATCACTATGGCTTCTCGGTGGAGTGTGCTCTGAAAAGTCTTCTGCTGCGGTACCTGAATGCGACCATGGCGTCGCAGAGGGCTGGTGGTAGGCCGTCACCTTACCCGTGGACCCTCGACGCGAGTGGCAAGGCCAAGAAGTACGGGCACCTGCCTGACATCTGGTCTGACGTGGCGATTCTGGCCCGTGGCCGGTCCGGTAGCACGCTGGTCGGCGTGTTGACCGCCAGCACCCCCTTCGCCGCCTGGGATGTCGCCGACCGCTACATGGCGGTCCATCGCTTACCGTGACCATGATGAGTCGGCGCAAGGCGGCGGCCGCACAGATCCTCGCTCTGCACCAGCAGGCGCTCATCACCGGAGTCCTCCAATGAGTCCTTCCTCTGCCGTCGTACGTTTCGACGAGGCTCGGCCCATTGCCCTCATCACGGCTCGTGAGGTGGCGGCCGAAGGTGTTGACAGCGTGCTGGTGCGGGATGTTCTTGGGCGTCTCTGCCTGGCTCTCGATGACCGGCGCAGGGAGTTGCCGGCGGACGGCGTTGCCCGATGGCGTGCCGAGTTGACCGAGCGTCTCGGCCGGTACGCCGCTCCGAACACGGTGTTACTGGCCTCCGAGCTCTTTGCGGCGGAAGCCGTCTTTGACTCTCCTCGCATAGTCGATGAACCGGGGCTGGGAAGCGGTTCAGGGCGAGGGTGCGTACGTGCGCTCGACAACACCGTGGTGGGTGAGGACTGGGCCCACGTCACGATGCCCTTGGCCGAGGTGGCCGGCGTCCGGACCGCGCGCATCGCGCTGTACGGATTCAAGGGCGGTGTCGGCCGGTCCACGGCCACGTTCATGCTCGGAAAGCACCTTGCCGACCAGGGACAGTGTGTTCTTGTCATCGACCTCGACCTGGAGTCGCCGGGCTCCGGTCCTCTCCTCCTCGGCGAGGAGGCCATGCCCCAGTACGGTCTGGTTGACCACCTCGTCGAGTTCGCCCTCGGCAATGCCGAAGGGTTGGACCTGGTGGCGCGGGCGTCCGGTGTGGCGGTTGAGGGCAACGGCGAGCTGTGGGTCGCCCCGGCGCGAGGCCGTGGCCAGGAAGGCGGGGCTTACGCGTATGTCGACAAGCTCAACCGTGTCTACGCGGACGTGCCCGGTAGTGCGTTCTTCACCTTCGCCGACCGGCTGGAGCGAGCCGTGGCGGCCTGTGAGTCGGCTGTCGCCGAGCGGAGCCGCCAACCGGACATCATCCTGCTCGACAGTCGAGCAGGCATTCACGACATCGCCGCTATTGCCATCTCCCGGCTGTGTGACCTCGCGCTGCTCTTCGGCTCCGACAGCGGCCAGACGTGGCGGGGTTACCAGGACCTGTTCACTGCCTGGAGAATGTCCGGCCAAGCAGAGGCAATCCGCGAGAAACTGCGGATGGTCGCCTCGATGGTTCCAGACAAGCGACGCGCCGACTACCTGGAAACATTTCGTGATCATGCCTGGACGTGCTTCTCCGTGCTCTACGACGACCTACCGGCCGATGATCCGACCGGGTTCAACCCGAGCCCCGAGGATACTTCCGCCCCTCACTCTCCCATCCCGATCCTGTTCACCCTGGACCTGGTCGGCTTCGACGGAGCGAGCAGTCCGGGATGGAGCGAGCAGACGTTTGTGCAGGCCGCGTATGGTGAATTCCTGAACACCGCCACTCGCCTCATCATCGAAGGGCTGTAATGACCGCCGTTCTCGGAGTCGAGGAACTCCGCGCGCTGCTCAGCGCCTCGCTACCGAGTGCACAGGACGCGGATACCATCGAGCCGACCGTGAACACCCTGTTCACCCCGGATACTCACCGCCTCGCTTTGGATGTGGACGCCACAATCGTCAAGGGCGGGCGTGGCGTTGGTAAGACGTTCTGGTTTCGGTCGCTGCTCGACGAGCGGTTGCGCGCAGTGGCGGCTCATGAGTACCGCATCGACCGGCTCACCCGAATGACGGTCCACGCGGGCTATGGCGCGGACAATGTCCCCGAGCGCTATCCGGGGTCTGCGGAACTTCGGAGCCTTGTGGACGGTGGCGTCGCTCCCTGGGACCTGTGGAACACAGTATTGCTCGTCGCGCTCGGCATGCCGGATCTCGACGACATCTCTTCCTGGAAGGACCGCGTCCAATGGGTGCGGGAACATCCCGCCATGCGAGACCGGGCCATCGCCGAAGCCGACCGCCGGGCCAAGGTGGACGGGGTCCTGCGGCTGATTCTCTTCGACGCCCTGGAGCACCTCCATCGCGACCGTCGTCAGGCGGACCAACTCGTTGCCGGCATTCTTCAGGTCGCCCTGGAACTACGCCTGAGCACCCGCAACATACGGTTTAAAATCTTCATTCGGCCTGACATGTTCGACGGGGCGCTGCTGTTCTTCCCGGATGCGTCGAAGCTCGTTTCGAACGCTGCCGACCTCAAGTGGTCGCCCCCCAACCTGTATGGACTGCTCTTCCACTATCTTGGCAATCATTTCTCCTCTTCGGCGGAGCGATTCCGTGCGGCCACCCCCGGCTGGGGCGAACCCACTCCTGGACGGCACCTTCCGCCGCCGTCCCTTCTCGGTGACGAACAACAACAGTCGGAGTTGTTCACAACGATCGCCGGCCCCTACATGGGGGCGAACTTCCGTAAAGGCCACACCTACACCTGGCTACCCAATCATCTGATGGACGGGGCCGAACAGGTCAGCCCACGCAGCTTTCTCAGCGCGTTGACCAAAGCCGTGGAGGAGACCACCGCCCAGTACGCCGCCCATGAATACGCCATTCATCACGAAGGTATCCGACGAGGTGTGCAGGCAGCGTCCACAACTCGTGTGGGGGAAATCAAGGAGGACCTGCCGTGGGTGCAGACGGCCATCGACCCCTTGGCGGGCCAGCAGGTGCCGATCGATGAGAGCAGCGTGATCGACCTGTGGACTGAACACGGGCTGACAGAGGTGCTTCAAGGACAGGCGACACGTCTCGTCGAGGGTGAGAAGGTGAGAACCGGTCCACGATATCCCGACCGCTATCCAGGACTCATCGAGGAACTCATTCAACTGGGCGTGATGCGACGCCGCAAAGATGGCCGTATCGACCTTCCGGATGTTTATCGCATCGCCTTCTCCATTGGCAGAAAGGGAGGCGTGCCAAGGGTCAAGGCATAACCTTCGGTGTGTGAGGGGTGAGCCCGGCCCCTTCCCCCTCAAGGTCGAAGAGCTGAGTACAGGCGCTCTCCGTGGCCGGCTGCGTGCCGCCCGACCCAGACGGCGCCCTTCATCCCTGAGGGACGCCATGGCGGTCGTACCAACGATCTGCTGTTCGCCGTACCGAGAGGACCTGCCGCCGGTGCTCGGCCGCCTGGACCATGTCGGGACCGACGTGCCCGAAAAACTGGCCCATGTCCTCCAGTCTGGTCCCGGCGGGTGTGGCGGTGCCGAGGATCTCGGCTCCCCGGAGATTAAGCTTCCTCCCGTAGCCCGGACACCAGCGGTGTGGGGCAGGCACGGACCCCTTTTTCCGAGCCGACACAGAGTCGACTCAGGCGAGGTGTCCGTCGCGCAGGGGGAAGCTCACGTCTGGCAGCGGGTTCTCAGGGCCTCGTTGAGGCGGACGACCTGCTTCTCGTATTTGTCGATCATCGGTGCGGCGAGGGGTACCAGCCGTCCCACGAGGGTCTCCCGCTGGACCACGGTGGTGCCCTTCCCGCCGGGGGTGAGGGCGAACTCGTGGATGGCCTCGAAGATCGAGGGGCCGATCAGCCGTCCGCGCCAGCGGAGCAGGCGGCCTCTGTCGGCTGCGAGGACGAGGGTTTTGAAGGTCATCGAGATGCCCCCGAAGGGCATTCGGAGGGCCAGGGGGCTGCCTGCGGTCAGGGTGCCGGAACCGCCGGTGAACATGGGGTTCCATTCGGCGTATCGGGAGAAGTCGGTGAGGGTGTCCCAGACGTGGTCGGGGGAGGCCGCGATGTCGACGGTGGCGGTGATCTCGCGCATCGGTTCCTCATCTCAGGCGGTATGCATGATCACTTTAAGTAGCGATTTCCGGTTTGACCAGAGGTGCCGGGAAACGCCCTGAAAGGTGATGGAAACGAGGGCCGTCCATCTCGGTCTGCCGTGGGCCGCGATGAGGCTGTCCTGGAGATGCGGTGGGCAACGCCCGCCGTGCTGTTCGACGTGCGGGCCATGCCGGCGCCCGCGCCGGTCTCCAAGCCCGTCTCCGCGTGGGCCTCCGACGTCGGTCTCTGCGAGGATCGGGGCATGCTGAGCATCGGAACGGTCGTGCTGGGCGTCGCGGATCTGCGGCGGGCGCTGGACTTCTGGAGCCGAGCGCTGGGATACGTCCCGCGCGCCGGAGAGGTCGAGGACGACTGGGTGGTGCTGGTGCCGCCGGACGGCGGCCCCGGCGCCCGGCTGGCGCTCGGTCTCAGCGAGACACCCGCGCGGGAACACCCCCGTGTCCATCTCGACCTCTACGCCGGGGACGCCGCCGATCAAGCGGCCGAGGTGGAGCGGCTGGTCTCCCTCGGTGCGCAACACGTCGACTGGGACCTCTATCCGGACGACGCCGACTTCGTCGTCCTCGCCGACCCCGAGGGCAACCGCTTCTGCGTCATCGACACCGGCCACCACTGATCTTCCCGCCGGGTACGGCCGCCGGCGAGCGTCGTATCAGGCATCATCCGCCTGACCCGGCGCCGCGTGCCGCCGGGCGTTCCCCGCGGCGGGTGTGAGGTCGCACCGCCGGGGGTGTCTCACCGATGGGATGATCTTGTGCGGAGACGGGCCAGGGCGTTTCTGCCGTCCTGTACGGCGCGCGCCACGAAGTGCAGCTCCTCACCCCGCCTGGCCACGGCCAGGGCGTTCTTGGCCGCCTCGTAGGCGTCGATCGCGCGCCGCCAGTCGCCGTCGGCGGTCATGCCGCCGCGTCCGCTGACCTGGAACTCGTAGTCGAGCTGGTCGATCTCCTCGCCCAGCCGGGTGATGTCCTCCTCGGCTCCGCGCCGCATGAGCGCGAACCGGGTGTTGCGCCTGGTCCGCCGCTGGGCGCTGACTCCCCAGATCACCACGGTGACCGCCAGCCCCACGGCGCTGAGCACGACCATGACGAGCCCGACGGACAGGCCGCCGGGGGAGGTGGTGGACGGCCGTTCGGCGGGGGAGGTGCGGGTGAGGGTGTCGGTGACGAGGGGCGGGGTGGTCGGCAGTCCGGTGACGCCCGTCGGGGTGCCCCTGGCGCCGGTCAGGTCCGCGTCGTCGGCCTGGACGAAGGAGGCGCCCTCGACCAGCGCGCCGGTGAAGTCCGCGCCGTCCAGCTCGGCCTGGGTGAACACGGCCTCTCTCAGGTCGGCGTCCTTGAACGTCGCGTGGCCCAGGTTCGACTGCCCCATCTTGGCCTCGTGGAGCTTGGCCCGGGTGAAGTCGGCCTTGCGCGCCTTGAGCTGGCCGGGGCTGCTCTCGTTGAGGTCGGCGTCGATCAGTTTGGCGTTGGTGAAGTTGACCTGGGTCAGCTCGGCCCGGGTCAGCTTGGCCCCGGTCAGGTCGGCGTGCGGGAACTCGGCCTGCCCGGCCTCGGCGTCGACCAGGATCGCACCGCGCAGATCGGCGTGGTCGGCGTGCATCTGGCCGAGGTCGGCCTCGCTGAGATCGGCGCCGCGCAGGTCGGCGTATTTCAGCGTGGCCTGGGTCAGGTTGGCCTGCCGGAGGTCGGCGCCGCGCAGGATCGCTCCCGTCAGATCCTTCTGGAGAAGCTCCACGCCCCTCAGCCTCGCCTTGGTCAGGTCGGCGCAGCGCAGGCTGTAGGGGAGCTGCGCGCCCCTGGTGAAGTCCTTGCCGCGCAGGTCGGCGCCCTGGCCGGGCCTGCACGGCCCCGCCGCGGCCTGGGCGGGGGAGATCATGGTCCCCGACAGCGCGAAGATCGCTGCGACGAGTGTCAGGGGGATGGAACGACGCACGGAAGCCTCCTTTGGAGCAGTCCCGATGGTGCCGGAGGACCGTTGCATCCCGCTAGACGAACGCTTGCACTTCCGTACGGCCCGGCCGTTCCCCTCGCGCCCCGGACATGACGGGTTCGGGTCCGGCGGGTCCGAGCACCGTGAGGCGGGACGACGAGCCCGGGTATGAGGGGTTCCGGGGTGATGGGGCCGGGCGTGACGACGGGCGCGTCCCCTCAGGGGAGCGCGCCCGTCCCGGCGTTTCAGCCGTGACCGATGTGACTACCAGTCGCCGCCGCCGAAGTCACCACCGCCGCCGAAGTCGCCTCCACCGCCGAAGTCACCCCAGCCGCCGCCGCCGAAATCGCCTCCACCGCCGAAGTCGGCCCCGCCGCCACCGTCGGCCACGCCCTGCTCGTATCCGGCGCCGTAGCCGCCGTGGCCCCAGCCGCCGCTCAGCACGCTGCCCATCATCGTGCCGACCAGCATCGCGCTCATGACGTCGCCGAAACCGCCGTAGTAGCCGTAGGCGTACGGCTGGTAGGCCGGGCCCGCGTCGTAGTAGGGGCGGGAGTGGCCGTCGACCATGACCTGACGGGTCTGCGGCTCGAAGCCGCGTTCAACGGCCTCGGCGTCGGCCGCGCAGGCGGGCACGTCGCGCACCGCGCCCCCGGGCGGAGCCCAGCGGACGTCGCGGACCGAGGGGCCGTGCTGCGGGTTGAAGAAGCACGGCGAGCGCCGCTGGGGAATCGGCTGGTTGTTCACCCGGGCCTTCACGCAGGCCAGGGCGTAACGCCCCTCCTCCAGCGCCGTGGTCACGCCGCGGAGCTCGTCGGGGCGCTTGACCGCCGTCAGCTCCGTCTTGGCCCGCTCGTAGGAGTCGAGGGCGCGCTGCCAGTCCTGCTGGTGGTCGGCGCCGTCGCCCAGCAGCTTGACGTCGGTGTCCAGGTCGGTGATCTCCTCACCGAACTTGGTGACGTCCTCGTCCACGGTCTGCTTGACCGCGGCCAGGTCGGCGGCCTCGCGCGCCTCGCGCTCCTTCTTCTTCTTGCGGGAGTAGAAGAAGATGCCCAGGCCGCCGGCGAGGGCCAGCACCAGGATGCCGATCAGCACACCTCCGCCGCCACCGGAGGAGGAGCCGGAACCGGAGTTGGAGCCGAGGCCGGCGCCGGTGCCCGCGTCATCCGCCAGCTTGACGAAGTTGATCACGTTGTCGGTCGGGCTCTGGCTCGTCTTGGCGCGGCCGAGAAGCTCGTCGACGTCAACGCCCTTGATGTTGGACGTGCCGAGTGGAATCGTGCCGTTCATGACCAGGATGGTGGACTTGCCGCCCACGTCCTTGCGGATCGAGGTGAGCAGGGTCGTCGCCTGGGACTTGCTGGTGACCGAGCCCTTGGGCAGCAGCGCCAGGTAGACCGACGAGGTCTGCTCGACGGCGGTGCGCATGGCGTCGACGGCGTTGCCGGGCAGGTTGGCCGCGGGATCGGCGTAGAAGCGATCCCCGTCCTTCAGCCCGGCGGAGATCGTGCTGGGATCGGGCGCCGCGGCGTTGGCCGCCGGCGCGATCATGAAGATGGCCAGCAGCCCGGCGAGCAACGCGATGAACGCGGCCCCGAACCGACCCGGCACGGATTTTGTGGTGGTCACGGCAGAAAGCCTCCTTCGTCCTGAGAGACGAGTGAGTGGACGTCAGAGTTCCCTCCTTGACCGTATCCGGTCCTGATCCGGGCCCGGTACCGGCTCCGTGGTCCCGGCGCCCCGGTTCCCTCGCAGGTTCCGGTCACACCGTACGACCGGGACATATCGCCCCGATGGCATGCCGGGAGACGGCCGCGACCGGTCGGCGCCGCTTGGGTGGCCCCGGATTTACGGCGTGACCGAAATATCGCCGCCCGGTGACACCTATCGGCGGCCCGGGGCGGACGGTGGGTCAGTCGTCCTTGATGTCGCAGATGGCCTCGCCGGCGGTGACGATCTGCCCGACCGCGGCGGTCAGCCCGGCCACGGTGCCGGCCTTGTGCGCGGTCAGCGGCTGCTCCATCTTCATCGCCTCCAGCACCACGACGGTGTCCCCGGCCGCGACCACGTCCCCGTCGGCGGCCGTCACCTTCACGATGGTGCCCTGCATCGGACTGACCAGGCCGTCGCCACCGGCCACGGCGCGGCCGGCCGAGCCTCGGCGCCCCGGCCGTTCCCTGCGCCCCGCACCGGACGCGCCGGAACCCGCGCCCCCGGCGGCGCCGGTAGGGGCGAAGCCGGACGGCAGCACCACCTCCAGGCGCTTGCCGCCCACCTCCACCGTCACCCGCCGCCGCTCGGCCGCCTCACCCGGCTGGGCGTGCGGCCCCGCGTACGGGGCGATCGCCCCGGTGAACTCGGTCTCGATCCACCGGGTGTGCACCGCGAACGGCTCGGCGGTGAAGGCCGGGTCGTCGACCACCGCGCGGTGGAAGTCCAGCACGGTGGCCATGCCCTCCACGGTGAACTCCGCCAGCGCCCGCCGGGCTCGCTGGAGCGCCTGGGAACGGGTGGCGCCGGTGACGATCAGTTTGGCCACCAGCGAGTCGAAGGCGTCCGGTACGGTCATCCCGGCCGCGTAGCCGGCGTCCACCCGCACGCCGGGGCCGCCCGGCAGGGTCATCGCCGCGATCGTGCCCGGCGCGGGCAGGAACCCCCGGCCGGCGTCCTCGGCGTTGATCCGGAACTCGATGGAGTGCCCGCGCAGCGGCGGGTCGTCGTAGCCCAGGGGTTCGCCGGCGGCGATGCGGAGCATCTCGCGCACCAGGTCCAGGCCGGAGGTCTCCTCGCTGACCGGGTGCTCGACCTGCAGCCGGGTGTTGACCTCCAGGAAGGAGACGGTGCCGTCCTGTCCGACGAGGAACTCACAGGTCCCGGCCCCCACGTAGCCCGCCTGGCGCAGGATGGCCTTGGAGGAGTCGTACAGCAGCCGTTCCTGCTCCGGGGTGAGGAACGGCGCCGGGGCCTCCTCGACGAGTTTCTGGTGGCGGCGCTGCAGGGAGCAGTCGCGGGTGCCGACCACCACCACCTGGCCGTGCGCGTCGGCCAGGCACTGGGTCTCCACGTGGCGGGGCCGGTCGAGGTAGCGTTCGACGAAGCACTCGCCCCGGCCGAAGGCGCCCACCGCCTCGCGCACCGCGCTGTCGTACAGCTCGGGGATCTCCTCCAGGGTGCGGGCGACCTTGAGGCCGCGTCCGCCGCCGCCGTAGGCGGCCTTGATCGCGATCGGCAGGCCGTGCTCACGGGCGAAGTCGACGACCTCCTGGGCCCCGCCGACCGGTTCGGCGGTGCCGGCCACCAGGGGGGCGCCGACCCGCTGGGCGATGTGGCGGGCCTGGACCTTGTCGCCCAGCGCGGTGATCGCCGCGGGCGGCGGCCCGATCCAGGTCAGGCCGGCGTCGATGACCGCCTGGGCGAAGGCGGCGTTCTCGGCGAGGAATCCGTAGCCGGGGTGGACGGCGTCGGCGCCGCTGTCGGCGGCCACCCGCAGCAGTTTGCCGATGGACAGGTAGGTGTCGGCGGGGGTGTGACCGTTCAGCGCGTGGGCCTCGTCGGCGATCTGAACGTGCAGCGCGTCCAGGTCCTGGTCGGAGTAGACCGCGACGCCGGTCAGCCCGGCGTCCTTGCAGGCTCGGGCGATCCGGACGGCGATCTCACCACGGTTGGCGATCAGGACCTTCTGCACCGGCTTCGTTCCCTTCATCACGCGAACTGGGGGCTGGTGGACCTCCAACGGAGTGTAAGCGTCCCCTCATCCCAGGAAAGCGGGGGGTCCGCCTGTCCACCACAGTGGCTTCTCATGCCCCTATAACCCCATGTGTCATGGAAATTCAGCGAAAGAAGAGTGTTAGTGGGTCGGTAGGTGTGGGAAGATCCATAGCCGCTCGGCATAATCCGGGTGTTCCTGTAATGCACTCGCCTATCGTGATTTCGTTTGGTGAGCCCCCCGACACCGATCCCGAAGGAGACTGGCATGAGCCAGAACTTGCTCGGCGGCAATCCCGCGGAAATGCAGCAGATGGCCACCCAGTTCACCCAGCAGGCGGACCAGGTGAGGGCCACCATGGCCGCCTTGGACCGGGAGGCCGCCAAGGTCGGCACCGCCTGGACCGGTCCCGGCGCCCAGCGCTTCACCGAGGCGTGGCAGAACTACCGCGCGGCCTTCCAGCGCATGTCGGAGGAGCTCGCGGAGGCGTCCCGGGTCATCAACACCTACCGGGGCAACATCGAGTCCGCCACGCGCTGACCCCGGCAGACCTCGTTCGCCACGGCGCCGTTCCGGCATTCCGCCCGGAGCGGCGCCGTGGCGTTTCCCCTTTTCATGAAAAGCGGGGAAAAGGCGGTTATCCCCCTTGAAGGGGGCGCTCCGGCGCCGGCTCTCCGCCCGAGGTCGTCCGGTGCCGTGGCCGGGGACGTTCAGGGGCGTCCCGGCTCCCGGGGTCATCCCGGCAGCGCCGTCTGGACGGCCGTCACCGCGCCCAGCGTGACCAGCAGGCCTCGCCCGGGCGGCCCGCCGACCGCGCCGCGGGGGAGCCGGATGGTGAACAGGTCGCCGTCGGCGGGGCTCTGGACCGACAGCAGCAGGCCGGTGCGCGCCTTGCGGGCCTCGGCCACGAAGCCCCGGTAGGCGGTGGTCAGGTCCCCGGTGGTGCCGCCGACGATGAGGCCGTGCTCACTGTCACGGCCGGTGCGCAGCACCTGCTCCAGGGCCATGCCGAGCGGTGAGTCGGCGGAGACCAGCTCGGCGTCGTCGACGATCACCACGTAGCGCTCCTGCCCGGCGACCGCCCCCTCCAGGTCGCCCCCGGCGTCGAGTACGGCCAGCACCCCCGGAGCGTCCACCAGCGTGCTGAGCGGGCTGCGGCGGGGGGTGACCAGGACCACCGGCGTACCGCGCGACAGCAGGGAACGGGCGGCGGTCAGCAGCGCCGATGAGCGGCCGGATCTGGACGGCCCCGCCACGACGGCGCCGGGGCCGTGCGCGAGCAGGTCGACGCCGAGTGGGGCCAGCGAGTCGCCTCCGACGCCGAGCAGCGCCCACAGGGGCGAGGAGGGCTCGGAGAACGGCGCCAGCTCCAGCGCCTGGGAGGCGGTGATCCGCGTCGGCAGGAGGTCCACCCGCAGCGGCGGCTCAGAGGGCCAGACCCACCCGCCGGACTCCGCCCCGGCACCCCCGGCACCCCCGGTGACTCCGGGAGCCCCGGCGCCTCCGGAGGCCCCGGCGGCTCCGAGAGTCCCGGAGGCCCCGGCACCCGGAGGGCCCCCGGTGAACCCGGGAAAGCGGGCCGGCACCGAACGGGCGAACGCCTGGAGCGCGGCGACCTGGGCGGGCCCTGAGGGGTCGTCGCAGAGCAGCGCGAGCTGGCTCTCGGTGACGCCGTGCTCGCCCGGTGAGAGCGCGCGGCCGGGGCCGAGCGAGGCCGGCAGGTCCTTGACGGGCAGCCCGGCCAGGCCGTAGTCGGCGGAGTCGGCCAGCCGGAGGATCAGCCGGTCGTCGAAGACCGTGGAGATCTGCCCGATCAGCGCCGACCGGTCGCCGGTCACCACGGCGTGGAGCCCGACCGCCGGTCCCTCCCGCAGCAGCTGCATCATCGACTCGATCAGCCGCCCGTAGTCGTAGCCCTCGAACGCCGCGACGAACCCCTCCCACCGGTCGAGCATCAGCACCATCCAGGGCAGCCGAGGCTCCCCGCGGGCGGCGCGCAGCTCGGCCAGCGACGCGTATCCGGCCTCGGCGAGAAGCTGCTGGCGCCGCCCGACCTCGGCGCGCAGGCGGGTCAGCAGCCGTTCCACCCGGTCGAGCTGGTCGCGCGTCACCACCGCCCCGCAGTGGGGCAGCGCCACCAGCGGCAGCAGCGCCCCCGAGCCGCAGTCGATCGCGTGCACGTGCACGTCCTCCGGGGACGACCCCGCCGCGATCGCCCCCGCCAGTGTGCGCAGCGCGGTGGACCGGCCGCTCCGGGAGGCACCCGCCAGGAGCAGGTGCCCGCCGTGCGCGAGGTCCAGCGCCAGCGCCCGGCGGTCCTGCGCCCACGGCAGGTCGGTCACCCCGAAGACCAGCGGCGGCACCTCGTCGATCCCCGCCCGGTACGGCGACGCGTCACCGGAGAGCCCGGGAGGCCCGGCGAACCCGGCCAGCTCGGGGGCGACCACGAGGTCGTCGAGCGGTGGGAGCCAGGGGCTGGGCTGCCTTGGGACCGCGGCGACGCGGGCCGCCTCGACCAGGGCGTCGACGAGCGCGGACAGGTCGGTGACCACGGAGCCCTCGGCGACCTGCTCGGTGGCGGACAGCGGCTGCCCCAGGGACCGCCAGTCCACCTCGGTCACCCGTACCCTGACGTCGCTCGAACCGCCCGGGGCGCGCCCGCCGATCCTCGCGGCCTGCACGGCCGTCGCCCCGCCGGCTCCGGACTTCACGTAGCACCGGCCGGGGGCGGACTTGGAGATGTGCGCGGCGTCCGGCCGGTCGATGACGTCGGCGGACTCGGCGGCCTCGGTGACCCGCAGCGCGATCCGCAGCGAGGTGTTGGCCTGGATGTCGGCGGTCACCACGCCGCCGGGCCGCTGGGTGGCCAGGATGAGGTGGATGCCGAGCGAGCGGCCCCGCCTGGCGATGTCCACCAGCCCGGTCATGAAGTCGGGCAGCTCGCTGACCATGGCGGCGAACTCGTCGATGACCAGCACGAGCCGGGGGAGCGCGGCCAGGGGCTCGGCCCGTCCGCGCAGCTGCCTGACCGACGTGCCGCCCCCGGCGACGAGCAGGTCGCGGGAGGCGCGGGCCCGCTGCGCGTCGCGTAGTTCGTGGTAGTCCTCGATGTCCTTGGCCCCGGCGGCCAGCAGCAGGCGCTCCCGCCGGCGGATCTCGGCGGCCAGGGAGGCCAGGGCCCGCTGGGTCAGGTGGCCGTCCAGGTCGCTGACCATGCCGACCGTGTGCGGGAGCCGTACGCACTCCTTGAAGGCGGCCCCGCCCTTGTAGTCGATCAGCACGAACGTCATCTCGTCGGGCCGGTTGGCCACGGCGAGCGAGCAGATCAGGGTCTGCAGGAGCTCCGACTTGCCGGCCCCCGTGGTGCCCGCGATGAGCGCGTGCGGCCCGTCCACCCGCAGGTCGACGGAGAACGGCCCGTCGGGGCCGACGCCGATCACCGCCTTGGTGGTCCGGCCCCAGCGCTCGGCGAGGGCCTGGCCCGACACCGAGGGGAGCCTCAGCTCGTCCAGGAGCCGCGCGGCGCCGGGCAGGGCCGGTCCGGCGTCGTCGCGGCTGACGTCGCGGACCGGGGCCAGGGAGCGGGCGAGCCGGTCGCACCAGGAGGCCGAGACCTGGTCGGCCAGGATCTCGCCGAGACCGTCCAGGCCGCCGCCGCGGAGCCGTACGGTGCCGTCGGCCGCCACGTCGACGACGGTGGCGCACTCCTCGGGCAGCAGCCGCTGGTCGTCGTCGACGGCCAGGGTGTAGACGCCGGCCCGGGGGCCCTGGCGGAGGACCTGCGGCATGCCGGGCAGCGCGCGCAGGACCTGGGCGCCGTCCAGGACGACCAGCACGTCGTAGGGGCGTTCGTCGTAGACCGGGGCGGACTCCGCCTGGCCCGGGGCGCCGCCCGGGTCGCCCCAGCCGGCCGGGACGCGGCTGAGCCTGGCGGCCGGGCCGTCCTCCTCGCCGAGGCGTTCGTCGATCAGCGTGGTCAGCTCGCTCACCCGGCGGGCCGCGGCCTCCGGGTCGGCGCCGACCAGCGCCACGCAGTCCTCGCCGCCGTGCGGGGCGCAGTGCGGCAGCCAGCGGACCCAGTTCCAGCGTTCGTCCCCGTCGCGGTGGACCGACAGCACCACGATCGCCAGGTCGCGGGGGCTGTGCAGGGCGGCGGCCTGGCCGACCAGCCACCGGGCGGGCCCGGCGGTGGCCTGTCTCGGCCCGGTCAGGCCGGCGACGCCCAGGCGGCGCATGGCCAGGGCCACCGGCACCGCGTGACAGCTGGGCGGGTCGGGCAGCGCGGTGTCGGCGGGGGCGGTCCGCTCGGCGGCGAACTCCAGGTCCGCGGGGAGGTCGGCGAGGCCCACCCGGAGCCGGAGGGCGTCCGAGTCGTGGTCGCGGCGCTCCCAGAGCCGCCGCCGGGGGCCGGTCGCGGTGAGCAGCACCTCGGCGGGGTCGGGCGCGGCGGCGCGGCGTTCGGCCTCGTCGGCGGCGCGGGCGCGCTCCACGTCCGTCTCGAAGACCTTCAGCCGCTCCCGGTACTCCTTCATCCGCAGCCGGTACTGCTTGCGGCCGTGCCGCCGGTCGCTCCACCACTGGCCGATCATGATCAGCGGTGTCATCAGCGCCATCAGCAGGAAGTACCAGATGTGGAACGCCCAGGCCATGATCACCCCGAGCGCGGCCGGCAGGAACGCGGTCAGCAGCTGGAGCCGCATGGTCTCGGCGCGTCTGGGCTCGGCGGGGACCTCGAACCGGCGCGGGCTCGCCGGAGGGCGCAGCCGGGGCGGCCGGTTGTAGGCGAGGCCGCCGTCGGGCTGGGCGTCCAGGTGCGCGTCGGGCGGCTCCACGGCCCTGAGGGTCAGCACGGTCGTGCCGCAGGTCAGCACGGCGTGCTCGGGCCACGGCGCCGGGCCGTCCAGCGGCTCGCGGTCCAGCGTGGGCACGGCTCCCGCGGCTCCCGCCACCGGTTCCACGGTGATGACCTCGGGGGTGAGCCGTACCACGGCGGCCTCGCCGGGCAGTCGCGGGTCGGCGACGGCCACCGCGCAGGCCGGGTCGGATCCGACGGTGTGAACGCCCAGGCTGAGGCGGTGCACGGACCCGGCGGCCGGTCCGCCGATCACCCGGATCTCCACGACGCCACCGGGCTCCTCGGTGACCGTGGCCGTGGCCAGGTCGCGGTCGAGGGTGACGAGGTCGCCGTCGCGGAGCAGGCCGAGCGCGGGCGCCGAGGGGTCCAGAGGGCGGCCGTCCAGCCAGAGGGTGGCCGGCTCGGCGTCCGAGGCGTCGTCTCCCAGCCCGTAGGGGGCCTTGCTGCGGGTCAGCCGCACCACGTTGCTCGGCCGCTCACCGGTCTGTCCGGCGAGTGAGTCGGCGAGCCGTGCCACCGTGGTCGTCTCGTCGCCCTCGACCACGACGTCGCGGTCGGCGTGCCGGCTGAGCACGGTGAGCATGAGCCGCATCGTTGTTCTCCTCGGGTCGGAGCTCCGGTCCACCGTACAGAGTGATAACCGGCTCGTAGGAGCGGTTTGCGGCAATGCCGTGGGGCGTGACGTGCTATGTGGAAAACATGACAACCTGGGGACAACTGTCAGTGAACCTTTTTCATCCCCTGAGGCGGTCCACTGGTCACAGCATGATCGTGAGGCTGACGTTCGCCAAAGGGGCCGGCCCCGCATCGCGGGAGCCGGCCCGCCGGGGTCAGCCCAGGCCGTTCTTCACGGCCGTGATGAGCTCACCGTTGGTGGTGTCGCCGCTGAGTTCCCACAGGAACGCGCCGCCGAGGCCCTGGTTCTTCGAGTAGCTCATCTTGCCGCCGATCGTACCGGGCGTGTCATAGCCCCACCATTGGTCGCCGCAGTGGGCGTACGCCGTGCCCGCGACCGTGCCGGTGGCCGGGCATCGGGCCTTGAGCACCTTGTAGTCCTCGACGCCCGCCTCGTACGTCCCCGGCGCGGGCCCCGTGGCCGTGCCGCCCGGCGAGGCCTGCGTGACGCCGGTCCAGCCGCGGCCGTAGAAGGCGATGCCAAGCAGCATCTTGCTCGCCGGCACCCCCTTGCTCTTGAGGTTCTGGATCCCGCTGTCGCCGTGGAAACCGGCGATCGGGATGCCGGAGTAGCTGTTGAGCGGCGAGTTCGGGGCCGTCGGGCCCTGCGCCGCCCAGGCGCCGAAGTAGTCGTAGTTCATGACGTTGTACCAGTCGACGTACTGCGCCGCGCCGGCGTAGTCGGTCGCGTCGATCTTGCCGCCGCTGGTGCCGTCAGCGGTGATCGCGGCGGTGACCAGGTTGCCGGAACCGAAGCGTGAGCGCATGGCCGACATGACGTTCCCGAACGCGGCCGGGCCGCTGGTGTCGCAGGTCACGCCGCAGGCGTTCGGGTACTCCCAGTCGATGTCGATGCCGTCGAACACATCAGCCCAGCGCGGGTCCTCGACCAGCTTGTAGCAGGAGTCGGCGAACGCGGCCGGGCTCTGGGCGGCCTGGCCGAAGCCGCCGGACCAGGTCCAGCCGCCGAAGGACCAGAGCACCTTCAGGCCGGGGTACTTCTTCTTGAGCTTGCGCAGCTGGCTGAAGTTGCCGCGCAGCGCGCCGATGTCCCCGGTGTCGGCCACGCCGTCCACGCTCTCGGCCGCCGTGGAGGCGCGGTCGTAGGCGGCCCAGCTGTCGCCGATCGTGCACTGTCCGTTCGTCACGTTGCCGAAGGCGTAGTTGATGTGCGTCAGCTTGGCCGCCGAGCCGCTGGTGTCGATGTTCTTGACCCGGTAGTTACGGGCGTAGATGCCCCACTCCGCGAAGTAGCCGAGCACCTTGTCGCCGCCGATGTCACCCGTGGTGGCCGTGACGGCGGCGCTGGCGGCGGAGCGGTTACCGGCGGCGTCGCGGGCACGGACGGTGTAGGTGTAGGCGGTGCTCGCGCTCCGGCCGGTGTCGGTGTAGGTGGTGCCGGTGACGGTGGTGACGAGCGTGGTGCCCCGGTAGACCTCGTAGCCGGTGACTCCGGCGTTGTCGGTGGAGGCGCTCCAGGCCAGCGCGACACTGTCGGCGGTGACGCCGGTCGAGCGCAGGTTTCCGGGCACGGTCGGGGCCGAGGTGTCGGGCGGGTCGCCAGGGGAGTTCTCGTCGCGTGTGTAGTCGAACGGGAACTTGGGGGTCAGGATTTCCGAGCATTGCCCCCTGGGGATGCACACGATGCGGCTGTCTTTGGGGATGGCATTTTTGAGGTTACTCGCGAACTCGGAGTCCTTGATCGCGATCGTGGCGCCGCCGAAGTTGTGATTGAACAGCTTGTCGCGAAGTCCATCTGGGAAACCGTTGTAGGAGACCAGGGTCGAGCGGCGCCACTGCTGGTAATGGTTCTCGGGCGGTTCGTCGTTCGCCGTGGCGAAGCGGAAGGCGTGGGTGAAACCGCCGTCCTTGTGATACACGATCTTGGGGTGGTTGCCGTCCCAGCGGACCTTGTCGGCCGGGCTGACCTCATACCTGCCGTGCGCCGACGCGGCCACATACTTCGCCTGGTCGTTTTGGACCCAGACCGCGATGTGCTCCCAGTCGTGGCGATGGCCGCCGCGGTCGTGCACGTGCTCGACGGAGACGTCCTTCTCGAAGTAGTAGTCGTAGAGATAGACGCACCAGCCGGAGTTGCACCGTTGACGGGAGTAGGCGTTGGTGTTGTCCAGGTCTGCTTTGTCGCGGCAGAGATAGGAGCTTGTGGTGTTGTGGTTGTCCAGGCCCTCGGCGATCTGACCGTCCGGTCCGATGGCAGGGACGTTGTAACAGCCGTTGGTGTCGTAGTCGAGGGCTGGCTGCCATTTGAGGTCCGCCTCGGTGGCGTTCTGCGGGAGCGCGCGCGGTGGGGCGGGGTCGGCGGCCATCGCGGGCGAGGCCGGGATGAGGGCGCCGAGCGTCGCCACGACAACGGTGACCGCGGTTGCGATCAGGGCCGTTGGCCGGCGCGGGAGACGCCGGCCCCGGCTTCGGGGGAGGCCGGGAAGGGTGCGCGACCAGACTTTCCTGGCCTTGGCGGAAAGGTTTGGCAAGTCTGTGCTGCCCCTCTCAGAAGATGATCATGGAACCGGTCGAATTTGATCAACGGAGCGCGCTGCAAAACCGCTCTGCGCCCGGCCGTTCCGCCCGCCGGCCACATGCGGAACCGGCGGACGCCTCGCCCCCGTAGGTAGCCCATCCGCATCCCACGGTGCCCGCCGGTCCCACCCCTGGCCGGCCTGTCGCCCTGCCCGCCGCCGGTCACGCCTGCGGGGCGTGACCGGCCGGCGACTCCGGCGGTGGCCGGATGTCGGCGTGTCACACGATCTGGATGGCGATGACCTTCGGAGGCCGGTTCGGGAAGGTGATGTCGTTCCAGCGATTGATCCTCACCGAGTCGCCGTTGGCGTCGTAGTAGATCAGGTCGTTGTTGCCCGTGGAGATCCGGTCGACCCACCATCCGCCGAAGCCGGTCTTTCCGCCGTTGGCGTAGCAGTCGACGCTGTAGCGGCCGCCCAGGTGTGACCAGATCTTCAGGAAGTTCTCACCGCCAACGCATCGGACGTGATTGATGGCGAAGGCGGGGCCGGCCGGGATGGCGATGGTGAAGGCGGCGGTCGCGGCGAGCGCCACGGCCATGGAACGGATGTTCTTCTTGCTCTTCGAGATCACAGACTCTCCTTCTGCGGAGACCGGCGCGCACGGCCCCGGCCCTGTTGGTGACGTCGTGTCCTGACGAAACGGTGTTTCGCGGGCCGGCGGACGGCCGGCTGCGCACCGGAGCGGTCCTTCAGGGCTGCGCCTTTCCATGACGCAATTGGGTAGACCCCGTAATTAGGCGGTTTACCTATCAAGACCGTATGGATATGAGCATGCCGACTTCTTCCGTCAAATTACTGAACCTGGGTATGTTGGGAGTTCAGGTCTGGGCGTAGAAGCGGATTGCCCCGGGAGCCGACTCAATGGATCATGGGCGCATGATCGGCCGAGACGCCGAGCTCCGCCGGATACGCGCCATGCTTGAGGGCGTGCGCACGAGCGGTTCGGCTTTGCTCATTCACGGCGACGCCGGCATTGGCAAGAGCACACTCATCGATGCCGCCGTCGGCACCGCCTCGGAGCAGGGCTTTCACATCCTGCGTTGCAGGGGCACAAGAACGGAGTCATGCTTCGCCTTCGCGGGGATCCACGAGCTCCTCCATCCGGTCAGGGACCGCGTCGACTCTCTGCCCAGCCTCCAGGCGTCGGCGTTGCGTGCCGCGCTCGGCCTCGATGACCATGTCTCCCACGATGCGTTCCTCGTCCGGCTCGGGGCGCTGAGCCTGCTGGAGGACGTGGCACACGAGTGTCCCCTTCTGCTGGTGGTCGAGGATCTTCATTGGCTCGACCGTTCCAGCGCCGACGTCCTGCGCTTCGTCGCGCGTCGCCTCGCCCCGAGCCCGGCCGTGCTGCTCACCGCCTGCCGGTCAAGGGGAGGAGGCCCGATAACCGAGCTGGCCATCCCACGCCTGTATCTGACCGGGCTTGCGCTCGACGAGGCCAACCGGGTGCTCGACCAGGTCGGGGTGCCCTTGGCGGGAGCGCTGCGCGGTCACGTCCTGGCCGAGGCGCAGGGCAACCCGCTCGCGCTGGTCGAGCTCCCGAAAGCGGTGCGGGACCAGGGGTTGCCCGACGTGACGGGCCTGCCGTCTCGGCTGCCGCTGACCGAACGGCTCCGGGAGGTCTTCGCCGCTCGCGTGTCCGCCACACCCGCACGTACCCGGCAGGTACTCTTGCTCGCCGCGACGAACGACAGTCTGTCGCTGACCGAACTCCTCCTGGCCGCCGCCCAGCACGGGCTCGGTGTGGAAGACCTGGCGCCGGCGGAGCACGAAGGACTCGTGTTCTGTGTCGGCGACACCATCTCGTTCCGGCATCCGCTGGTCCAGTCCGCCGTGTACACCACCGCCGCGTTCTCCGAACGGATGAGCGCGCACCGTACCCTCGCCGACGTCCTGTCCGACGATGTCACCCGGTCGGTCTGGCATCGCGCCGCCGCGACGGCCGGACGCGACGAACGGGTCGCCGCCACCCTTCAGTCCGTCGCCGAAAGCGCCAGCTCACGGGGTGGCACCCGTACGGCGGTCCATGCCTTCGAACGAGCCGCTCGGCTGTCGCCGTCGCCCGAGCGCCGGGCACAGCGGCTCACCATGGCGGTGGAGGCGGCACAACGGGCAGGGCTGACCTCGGTGATGCGCCGCTTCATCCACGAGACGCGCGCGCTCACCGACGACCCCGTGCTCACCGCGCGACTGCTGTTCGCGGAGGCAACCGAGGCGATGAGTCGCGGGGGGTCCGTCGTCGACCTGTCCGAACTGGTGGCCGTCGCCCGCCGGGTCGCCACGAGCGATCCCGACCTGGCTTCGTACGTGGTCGGTTGCGCGGCCGCCGAATGTTTCCAGAACGCCGGCTCCCTCGTCTCACGGCGTGAGATCGTCGCCGCGATCGAGGCGCTCGGCCAGCCCTCCGACCATCCGGTGCGGGTGGTCAACCTGAGCATGGTCCTGCCCCGGGAACACCGGTCCCTGGCGCCGACGGTCGTCGCCATGGTCGAGCGGGCCCCGCCGTTCGCACCGCTCCTGATGGGACTCGGCTGTGCCGCCGAGGCGCTTCAGCTGCTTCCGACGGCGACCGCCGCGTGGCGCGCGGTCGTTGAGATGCTCCGGCGCGCCGGAGCGGCCGGCCAGCTCACGGTCACGCTGTATCGGATGGCCAGGCTCCACATCGCCGGCGGGCACCTCCGTTCCGCGAACATGGCCATCGAAGAGGCGTCGCGGCTGGCCTCCGAGTCCGATGAGAAGTACTACAAGGGGATCTGCGCTGTGCTGAACGCGCACGTCTTGACGCTCCGCGGCGACGATGAGCGTGCCCTGACCTCACTCGACCATGCGAAACAGCTGCTGGACAGCACCCCGCCGGCCTTCATCCGCGCCGACATCCGTCGCGCCGAGGGCATCTCCGCGCTCGTCGGCGGCCGTTACCGGGAGGCGTTCGAGGCGTTCAGCGACCTCGCCAAGCCCGGATCACCCTGTGTGGACGGGCTGACCGAGCTGTGGGCCATCTCCGACCTGGCCGAGGCCGCGGTCCACGCGAACCTGGTCGTCGCAGGCAGAAAGCTCGTCACCGCCCTCATATCCGACCTCGGCGCGTACGATTCCTCCTACCTCCGGGTCAGGTTCCATCGGGCGAATGGGCTCCTCGCCTCCGGCAACGACGCGGCGATCGCCTCGTTCGACATGGCCCTCGCCGAGCCCGGCCTGGCCGAATGGCCCCTTGAGGAGGCCAGGACCCGACTGGTCTACGGTGAATGGCTGCGCCGGCACCGCCGTATCAGCGCCGGGCGCGCCGAACTGCGGAAGGCACTGGAGCTGTTCGAAACGCAAGGGGCGCAGCCGTGGGCCAACCGGGCGCGCGCCGAGCTGCGGGGCGCCGGCGTCAATACGCGTCGCAGGCCGGACGATGGACTGGTGCGGCTGACTCCGCAGGAGTACCAGATCGCGCAACTGGCCGCAGCGGGCCTGCCCAACCGAGAGATCGCCGACCAGATGTTCCTGTCACACCGCACTGTCGCATCGCACCTTTACAACGTCTTTCCCAAGCTCGGTGTGACCACCCGCGGCCAGCTACGTGACGCGCTCCGTAAGGCAATCACCGACTGAACTCGCTCTTCGCCTCCGGCCCAGCCCCCAGACTGGGGATCGCTCCACCGTTCCTGGGCGCACACGTCGGATTCCGCATAACGATCCGGTTGACCTGGCCTTCCACGGGACCGGTCCCCGGCAACGTAAACTTTCTCCACGGTTTTCGAGCAGTGAGACTGAAACGGACAATTCGACACGTTTGTCGACTATGTCGGACTTTGAGGGGTGAAGGGGGTGGGGCCTTCCCTGGTAATGGGGCGGGTAAACACTGGGATAGATGGTACGTGAGTTAATTGGAGTCCTTATCATCCCGATAAGTCACTTGTCATCCAGTGAAGCCGGTGGTTTCCGCTGAGGCCACGTTGACAGACCCGTTCCTGTCAAACGAGCATGGGTCCTGGCTTTTGTCCGGAAGTTCGGAGGTGCGGTGCGGATAATGGCGTAAATTCGAGCGGTAGCCTCCGTGTTTGAGATCACTCTGGGAGTCCCCCTGCCCATGAGGACCAGTGAGAAGCCCTCGGGCCGCGCTCCGGCGGGCGCCGAGCGGCCGGGCTCGCCGGCCCCCCTTTCCGGGCCGGCGTCGCGCAAGCTTCCCGTGCCCCCGCGCGAGCGCAAACCCGCGCTCGCGGCCCTCGCCCTGCTGCTCATCCTGGGCGGCGCGCTCGCCACCACCCTCCTGGTCCTGCGGAGCGGGGACCGGATCTCCGCGATCAAGATCGGCCGGCAGATCGGGGCCGGCCAGCCCATGCTTGAGACGGCCATGCAGGAGGTCCAGATCGCCGACACCGGCGTCGCCTACGTGGCCTGGGCCGACCGCGCCCGCGTCGCGGAGAACTTCGCCAGGGTCACCCTCCTGCCCGGCACCCTGCTCACCAGGGAGATGGTCGTCTCCTCCAGCCGGGAGCTGGGCCCCGGCAAGGCCGTCGTCGGCCTCTCCCTCAAGCCCGGCCAGATGCCCCTGACCCTCGCCGAGGGCGACCGCGTCCAGGTCATCTACGTGCCGGGCCGGGGCGGCGGCACCCCGCAGAGCCGTACGCTCGCGGCGAGCGCGCTCGTCCACCGGATCGGCGCGCCCGGCAGGAACGGCTCGACCGGCCAGGTCGCGATCATCGTGGACGCCACCCTGTCGCCCGTGATCGCCGCCTACTCCTCCACCGGTGAGATCGCGCTGGCCGTGCTGCCGGGGGCGCGCTGACGTGGCGCTCATCGTGCTGGCCGCGGACAAGGGCGCTCCCGGCGTGACCACGGCCGCCACCGCGCTCGGCGCGATCTGGCCGCGCCCGGTGCTGCTGGCCGAGTGCGACCCCGCGGGCGGGGACCTCGCCTACCGCCTGCCCGCCGCCGACGGCGGCGTGCTCAACCCGGGGAGGGGGCTGCTCACCCTGGGGGCGACGGCCCGCCGCGGCCTGCGACCCGAGCAGATCCACGAACACACCCAGAGGATCGTCGGCGGCCTGGACGTGCTGGCCGGGCTGACCCACGGCGAGCAGGCCGCCGGGCTGACCTGGCTCTGGGGGCCGCTCGGCCGCGCGCTGGCCGCGCTGCCCCACGCCGACGTGCTGGCCGACCGCGGCCGTCTCGGCGGCCACCCGGAGACCGCCGAGCTGCTGACGGAGGCCGCGCTGGTGGTGCTGTTCACCAGGGCGAGCCTGGACCACGTCGCCCACCTGCGGGAGCGCCTGCAGGTGCTGCCCCCGTCGGTGCGGGCCGGGGTGGTGGTGATCGCCGACCCCCGTCAGTACCGCACCACGATCGACGAGGTCCGCCGGATCGTCCTCTCCACCGGCAGGCAGGTCGCCTTCGTCAGCGGGCTCGCGCACGACCCCAAGGGCGCCGAGCTGCTGCGCGGCCAGTGGGGAGGCCGCCTGGACCGCTCCCTGCTGATCCGCACCGCCCGGGAGCTGGCCGGTCGCCTCGCCGCCCACGTCCGTGCCCCGGAGCCCGCCGCATGACCATCGACCACACCCTGGTGAAGCGCTTCCGGCAGGAGGTGGGAGACCGCCTGGCCCACCAGCGCCGGCTGGACCAGGCCGGCGGCCTGACACCGATGACCGGCGAGGACGAGCGCCAGTTCGCCCGCGCGCTGATCGCGCAGGTGCTTGAGGAGTTCGCCAGGGGAGAGATCGGCGTCGGCCGGACCCCGCCCACCGCCGAGGAGGAGGAGGCGCTCGCCGCCGGGATCCACGCGGCGCTGTTCGGCGTCGGCCGCCTGCAGCCGCTGCTGGACGACCCCGACGTCGAGAACATCGACATCAACGGCTGCGACCGGGTCTTCGTCGGCTACGCCGACGGCCAGGAGATCATGCGCGAGCCGGTGGCCGAGTCCGACGAGGAGCTGATCGAGCTGATCCAGATCCTCGCCGCCTACAGCGGCCTGTCCAGCCGGCCGTTCGACACCGCCAACCCGCAGCTGGACCTGCGCCTGCCGGACGGCTCCCGGCTCTCGGCGGTCATGGACGTGACGGTCCGCCCGAGCGTGTCCATCCGCCGTTCCCGGCTGGGCAAGGTCTTCCTCAGCGACCTGGTGGGAAACGGCACCCTCACCCCGGAGCTGGGCCGGTTCCTCTCGGCGGCCGTGCTGGCGCGGAAGAACATCATGATCTCCGGCTCCACCAACGCGGGAAAGACGACCCTGCTCCGCGCGCTGGCCAACGAGATCCCGCCGTCCGAGCGGCTGATCACCGTGGAGCGCGCCCTCGAACTCGGCCTGGACCAGTTCGCCGAGCTCCACCCCAACGTGGTGGCCTTCGAGCAGCGGCTGCCCAACTCCGAGGGCCAGGGCGAGATCTCCATGGCCGAGCTGGTGCGCCGCTCGCTGCGGATGAACCCGTCCCGGGTGATCGTCGGCGAGGTCCTCGGCGACGAGATCGTCACCATGCTCAACGCGATGACCCAGGGCAACGACGGCTCGCTCTCCACCATCCACGCCAACTCCTCGATGGAGGTCTTCAACCGCATCGCCACCTACGCGCTCCAGGCCACCGAGCGCCTGCCCATCGAGGCCACCCACATGCTCATCGCCGGCGCGATCGACTTCGTGGTCTTCGTCGAGAAGCGCAACGACTACGCGGCGGGCGGGAGACTGCGCCGCTACGTGTCGAGCGTGCGCGAGGTGGCCGGCGTCGACGGCAGGGTGCTCTCCTCGGAGGTGTTCGCCCTCTCGCCCGACGGCCGGGTCCTGCCGCACGCCCCGCTCTCCTGCCTGGAGGAGCTCGCCCACCACGGCTACGACCCCGGAGGCTGGACGTGATCCCCCTCCCCCCGGGGCTGCTCGACCCGCTCGTCATGCTCGCCGGAGCCGCGATCGGCGCCGGACTGTTCCTCCTCGGCCTCTCCCTGTACGGCGTGCGCGCCCGCCCCGCCCTCCCCGGCAGGAGGGCCGGAAGGCGCGAGCTGATCCGGGCCCTGTCCACCCGGTCGGCGGTCGGCGCGATCGCCGGGGTGGCGGTGCTCGTGGTGACCGGGTGGCCGGTCATGGCGGCGGGGGCCGTACTGCTCGCCCTGGGCTGGCGGGGCCTGTCCGGCGGCGCGGCCGAGGAGCGCACGGCGATGCACCGTCTGGAGGGGCTGGCGGCCTGGACCGAGTCGCTCCGCGACACCATCGCCGGGGCCGCCGGTCTGGAGCAGGCGATCCCCTCCTCGATCCGGGCCGCGGCCCCGACGCTCCGCCCGCACCTGCGCGACCTGGTGGACCGCCTGCACACCCGGATGGCGCTGCCCGACGCGCTCCGGATGTTCGCCGACGAGCTCGACGACCCCTCGGCCGACCTGGTCGTGGCCGCGCTCATCCTCAACTCCAAGCTCCGCGGCCCCGGCCTGCGCGACGTGCTCGGCGCGCTCGCGGTCTCGGCCCGCGAGGAGCTCGACATGCGCCGCCGGGTCGAGGCCGAGCGCCGCTCCACCCGGCGCAGCGTGCAGATCGTGGTCGGCACGGCCGTCGCCTTCGCCGTCGTGCTGGTCGTGTTCAACCCCTCCTACGTCGCCGAGTACGACAACGCCCTCGGCCAGGCCGTGCTCGTGGTGGTCGCCGCGTTCTTCGGCGCCGGGTTCGCCTGGATGCGCCGCCTGGCCCGCTTCGACAAACCCGCCCGGCTGCTGGGCCTGTCCACCGGAGGCGAGGCGCGCGGTGAGTGAGACCACCAGGGCGGTGCTCGCCGGAGGAGTGCTCGGGCTGGGCCTGTTCCTGCTGACGCGGGCGCTGTTCCCGCCCCGCCCCGGGCTGGTGACCCGGCTGCTGGCGCTGGACGCGGCCAGGGACGGCATTGAGGTCCCGCGCGCCCGGCTCGTCCTGCCCGACGAGGAGGTCAGCGCGCTCCGCCGGGGCCTGGGCGTACGGCTGGCCCGCCTGTACGCGGCCAGGGGCTGGGAGGTCCGCTCGGCCAAGGCCGACCTGGCGCTGCTCGGCAGGTCGTTCGAGGGGTTCCTGGCCACCAAGGTGCTGCTGGCGGTCTCCGGGCTGCTGGCGTTCCCGCTGCTGCTCGGCTGGCTGGCGCTGATGGGGTGGGGCGTCTCGCTCACCATGCCGCTCTGGGCCGCCCTCGCCGTGGCCGGGGTCTTCTTCGTCCTGCCCGACCTGCAGACCAGGCGGGACGCCGCGCGGATGCGCCGTGACTTCCGGCACGTCGTCGGGGCCTTCCTGGACCTGGTCGCGATGAACCTGGCCGGTGGGCGCGGCGTGCCCGAGGCGTTGATGATGGCGGTCTCGGTGGGCGCCCCGGGCGCCGACGACGAGGGGGCCAACTGGGCGATGGCCCGCATCCGTGAGGCGCTGGGCAACGCCAGGATCGTCGGCATCACCCCCTGGCAGGCTCTCGGGCAGCTCGGCGACGAGATCAACGTGGATGAGCTGCGGGACCTGTCCGCCGCGCTCGGACTGGTCGCCGACGACGGCGCGAAGGTCCGCGCCTCCCTGGCCGCCCGCGCCGCGACCCTGCGGCGGCGCGAGCTCGCCGAGGTGGAGGGACAGGCGGGCGAACGGTCCCAGTCGATGCTCGTCGCTCAGCTTCTGCTCTGCGCCGGCTTTGTGATCTTCTTGAGTTTTCCGGCAGCTATGAAAATGTTGGGGTCCTGACCATGCTGAGCCATCCGTGGATCGTCTACGCGACCGCCTTCCTGAGCGTGCGGATCGAGAAGGCCCGCACCGCCCCCAGCCGAGGCGCCTCGGCGGTGGAGTGGGTCATCATCACGGCCATCATCGCCGGGGTCGCGCTCGGCCTGGCCACGCTCATCAAGAGCCTGGTCGAGGGCCGGCAGGCGGAGATCTCCGACCAGTTCGGCAACGGCGGCACGGACGGCGGAGGTGTCCCTGATGGCGGTCCGAAATCGTGATCGCGAGCGGGGCGCCGCCGTCGTCGAGCTAGCGATGATCATGCCGGTGGTGCTGGCGGCCGTCCTGCTCATCGTGCAGTTCGCCCTCTGGTTCCACGGCCGTCAGGTGGCCGACGCCGCCGCCAGGGAGGGGGCCAGGCTCGCCCGGATCGACACCGAGTCCTGGCAGGGGGACGCCACGGACCGCGCCGAGCGGGTGCTCAAGGCCATCGGCCCGAAGCTCCTCGACGGCGCCACCGTGACCACCTGGGAGGAGGGCGACCGGAGGGGCGTCGAGATCACGGCCACGGCGGTCCAGGTCGTCCCGCTGCTGCCGTCCACCACCTTCACCGTTACCTCGCGGTTCGGCGGTCCCGTGGAGTGCTTCCGCCCCGACGACGGGAGCGAGGGGTGCCGGTGACCTCGCGGCCCCCCGCCCGGCGGGGACGGCACGGACACGGCTCCGAGGCCGTCTCCTCGCGGGGGGCCGGGCAGGGGCATCCCGGTGACCGCGGGTCGCTGTCGGCCGAGACGGTGCTGCTGGCACCGGTCTTCCTGCTGTTCCTGCTGTTCGTGGTCGGCGCCGGACGGGTGGTCGAGGCCCAGGGCGAGGTCAACGGCGCGGCCAGGGACGCCGCCAGGGCGGCCTCCGTCGAGCGCACCCGGGCCGCCGCCGAGGCGGCCGCCGCCGAGGCGGCCAGGACCGCGCTGTCGGGGGAGTGCGAGCCCGCCGTCAGCCTGGAGGGCACGCGCTGGGAGGCGGGCGGCCAGGTCCGGGCGGTGGTGAGCTGCCCGCTCGACCTGGACTTCCTCGGCTTCGGCGCGGCCAAGGACATGAAGGGCGACTCGGTCGTCCCGCTGGAGCGGTTCCGGAGGGTCGAATGAACCGCCCTCGCGGGGCCGCCGGTGACCGGGGGTCGATGTCGGTCTTCACGGTGATCTTCTCGGTGGTGGTCTTCCTGCTGGCCGGGCTCCTGGTGGACGGCGGGGCCGCGATCAACGCCCGGCTGCGGGCCGCCGACATCGCCGAGCAGGCGGCCAGGTCGGCCGCCGACCAGATCGACGTCGAACACCTCCGCGCCACCGGTCAGGCCCGGCTGCTGGGGCAGGACACGGTCTGCGCCAAGGCGGGGGAGGTCATCGCCGCCCACGCCACCTCGGACGTCCGGCTCGGCGAGTGCGCGGTCGGCGCCGGTCAGGGCGAGGTCACCGTACGGATCTCCGTCGGATGGACGGCGTTCTTCCTCGCCGCCCTGGGTTTTCCCGGGTCCGAGATGGAGGCCACGGCCACCGCCGGTCCGGACATCGGACAGGGCGCCTGATGGCCGGCCCCTCCGTGACCCGGCGCCGCCGGAGCGCGTCCGGGTGGGAGCGCCGAGGACGTTCCAGACCGATTGCCGTGAATCACTGGTCGAGCGGACGACGGATGACGAATCTGGATGAGGAGGGAGGCACATGTCCACGCGACAGCCCACGCGCATAGAGCCGAGGCGCACGGTGGGCGATCTGTTCGCCGGACTCGGCGCGCTGGTCGTGCTCGTCGCGCTCGTCGGCGGGGTTCCCTACGCGCTGCTCCGGCTGGCCGGGCCGCCGCTCCCGGCCGAACTGCTCAAGCTCGACCTGCTGACCAGCCAGGTCGGCACCAGCACGGTCGTGGCGATCCTCGTGCTGCTGGTCTGGCTCGCCTGGCTCCAGCTGACCGTCTGCGTGATCGTCGAGATCTACGCCGGGCTGCGCAGGGTGGGGATGCCCGCCAGGGTCCCGCTCTCCGGCGGCACCCAGATGCTGGCCAACCGGCTGGTCTCGGCCGTGCTGGTGCTGTTCACCGTCTCGGCGGTGGTCGTGCCGATCATACGGCCGAGCGGTCCGCCGGCCACCACTCCCGTCGCCGCCTCGACCGCGCTGTCCGCCCCGGTCGACCAGGAGCGGCCGCCCCTGGCGCCGGTGCGGAAGGCCAAGAAGGTCTACGTGGTGCAGCCGCCACACGGACGGCACCACGAGAGCCTGTGGGAGATCGCGGAGAAGTGCCTCGGCGAGGGACGGCGCTATCCGGAGATCTACCGGCTCAACCAGCACAAGGAGCAGCCGGACGGCAGCCGCCTGCACATGGCCGACCTGATCAGGCCCGGCTGGGTCCTCGACATGCCGGACGACGCGAGGAACGTCCACCTCGTCCCGGCCGCCCAGGGGCGCGACGAGACCCTCAAGGACCACCCGGGCAGGCCCGCCGAGCTCGACGGCCGCACCCAGACCTTCGCCCCCGGCCGGACGGACCTGCCGGTGGAGTCCAGCCCCGAGGCCACCCGGTCCCCGGACACCTCCGTCCTGCCCGGCTCCGGCCGTGACGGGGCGGCCCGTTCCGCCGAGACACCCGACAGGCCCGCCCACCCCTCGCAGAGGTCACCCGGAGAGTCCGGCCGGCCCTCTCAGAGCCCGTCCGGTGAGACGGCCCCCTCCTCCCGGAACTCGTCCGGGGACACGGCCTCCGGCGCCGAGCGCGGGCCGCACGTCGCGGCCGGCCAGGGGGAGTCCGGGCAGGACTCCGGGCTCGGCGTGCTCGACTACCTGGCGGGTGCCTCGCTGGCGGCGGCGGGCCTGCTGGCCGCCCTCGGGCGCAGGCGCAGGCAGCAGCTGTGGCACCGGGCCTTCGGACGGCGGATCACCCGGCCGAGAAAGGACGCGGCCCAGGCCGAGCTCGCGCTCCGGCTCGGCGCCGACGCCCCGGGCAGCCGCATGCTGGACATCGGGCTCCGGCTCCTCGGCAGGTCGCTCGCGGCCCACGACCGCGTCCCGCCCACGATCTACGCCGCGCACCTGTCCCCGCAGAGCCTCGACCTGTGGATCCACCCGCCCGACTCCGAGGCCCCCGCGCCCTGGGGCGCCCACGACGGCGGCCAGGTCTGGCGGCTCCCCGCCCACGAGGGCCGGATGCTCGACGAGCGGTCGCTCTCCGAGGCGCCGGCGCCGTACCCGGGCCTGGTCTCGCTGGGCTCCAACGGCGAGGGCCGGGTGCTGGTGGACCTTGAGGCGGCCCACGGGCTGATCGGTCTCAGGGGTTTCCGGACCACCGAGGCCCTCGCCGCGCTCGCGGTGGAGCTGGCCACCAACCGCTGGTCGGACCGGATGAGCATCACGCTCGTCGGCTTCGGGGAGGAGCTGGCCGTGATCGCCCCCGACCGGATCCGGTACGTGGACGGCCTGGCCGAGATCCTGCCCGAGCTGGAGGCCAGGGCCGACGAGCGCGGGCAGGGCGGCGAGGTGCTCACCGGCCGGATCCACGGGCGGGCCGCCGACCCGATCTGGCCGCCGCACTACGTGCTGTCGGCGGTCGCCCCGACCGCCGAGGAGGGGCACCGGCTGGCGGTTCTCGCCAGGAAGGGCACCCGTACCGCCGCCGGATACGTGGTGGCCGGTGACGTTCCGCACGCCACCTGGAACTGGGAGATCACCGAGGACGGCCGGGCCACGGTCGACGCGCTCGGCTTCGAGGTGGCGGCACAGCTTCTGCCCCGCCGCCACTACAGCGCCCTGATCGACCTCTTCCGCACCGCCGACCGGTTCGAGGGGGAGCCCCTGGCCGACGAGCCGGAACCGGAACCGGTGCCGCAGACGGTCTCGGTCGAGGTGGGGCTCCTGGGCCCCGTCGAGATCACCGGTCCGTCGCCGATGGAGGAGGGCCGGGGTGTGCTCGCCGCCGAGCTCCTCGTCTATCTGGCGACCCACCCCGGCGGTGTCCACCCGGTCGTGCTGGGCGGCATCCTGTGGCCGCGCGGCGTGCAGCCGACGGTCAGGGACGCGACCATCGCCAGGGTCGTGGCGTGGCTCGGCACCGACAGCGCCGGACGGCCCAACCTCTACGCCGACGACTCGGGGCGGATCCGCCTCGGTCCCGAGGTGTGCACGGACTGGATGATCTTCCGTGACCTCGTCCGCCGCTCCCACACGGACGCCGCCGTGCGCGCCGTGCTCCTGGAGCGGGCGCTGAGCCTGGTGCGCGGCCCGCTGCTGAACGGCCGGCCGCGCGGTAGATACGCCTGGCTGGCCGACGACGACCTGGAGTACGACGTGACCGCCGCCGTCGCGGACGCCGCCCACCGGCTCTGCGAGATCCGGATGGCCGAGGGCTCGGCCGAGCAGGCCGTCGCCGCGGTGCGGGCCGGGCTGCTGCTGGCCGCCGACGACGAGGGGCTCTGGCGGGACCTGCTGCGGGCCACCCATCTGGCCGGCGACCCGGCCCGGCTGCGTACCGTGGTGGAGGCGCTCCACCGGCGGGCCACCGCCCAGCCGGGTGGTGGGATGGCCCCGGAGACCGAGGCCCTGATCGACGAGCTGCTGCCCTCGTGGCGGATCCGTTCGGCGCCGTCGGCATGAGCGCCCGCGACGGCCGAGGGGCGGTGACGGCCGCGGTGACCGCGGTGGCGCTGGTGTCGGCCGGGCTGGCGGGCTGCTCCTCGCGGCCCGCCCGCCCGTTCACCCCGGTGGACCTTCCGGCCGACGGGCGGAGCTCCTCGCCGGAAGCCGGGGCCGCCGCCGAGACCGACCCGACGGCCGACCCGACGGCCGGGTCCACGGCCGGACCCGCGACCGGGGCCACCACCGAGCCGATGACCGGGCCCGCGGCCAGGGTGGAGACGGTCCGGGTCGAGCCCGGCGTCCGGGTTGTGATCGAATGGCCCGCCACGGCCGACCCGGACACCACCGGCATGATCAACGCGTTCCGCGGCTACTTCACCGGCTCGTTCAGGGCGGTCGTGACCGGTGGCCGGGACACCGCCTACCTGGAGACGGTCCAGGACACCGCGAGCCGGGACGCCTACTCGTGGGTTCAGGAGTTCCTGGACCAGCGCCGGACCGTGCGCGGCACGGCCCGCCTGTACGCCCTGAACGTCGCCTCGGTCACCGGCCCCGGGGCGCAGCTCGACGTCTGCGTGGACGAGTCCGGAATGCGGCTGGTGGACTCCGGCACCGGTAAGGCGGTCGGCGACCAGCCCGACTGGACCAGGAAGCCGTTCCTCCAGGTGGCCGGGGTACGGCGGGGCGACGACGGAGTGTGGCGGATCAAGCTGCTCCGGCACGCCGAACTTCCCAGTGAAGCCGCGAAGGGATGTCTTCGATGATCATGAATGTGGTCGTTGCGGGGCTGCTGCTGCTCTCTTCCGGAGGGGACGACCCCGGCGGGGGCGGCGGCAAGGTCGTCCAGCGAGGCTCCACGGTCGGGCTCCGCCTGGAGAACTCCCAGATCGTCATCACCGGGACCGGGGTCAGCGGCAAGAGCGACGGCTACCGGATCAAGCGGCCGTGCTGGTACGAACCCGGTAAGACCGCCGCCGACATGCTGCGGAACCAGGAGACGGCGCGGGACTGGTGGTTCCGCTACACGCCGGGGGCCACGGAGGAGAGGTACCAGGAGTTCCTCAAGCAGTTCAAGGAGAAGGTCGGCAGACAGGGGCGCTGGTGGGCGCCCGCCTACAACGGCGCCGACCCCGACGGCCTGTCCTGCTGGAACGGCCTGAACCCCTTCGTGTGGGTGCCGCCCGGCACGACCCCGCCCGCCGGGATCACCGTCGAGGAGCTCATCGAGATCGCCAGGGCCGCGCTGACCGTGCCCGAGCCGAAGATTCGCCTCAACCCGGACGCCAGGAGCTACGTCAATCTCCCGACCTGGGTCTGGCTGGGCGACGTGGGCGCGACCACCCGGTCGGTGACGGCCACGATCCCGGGGTTCATGAGCGCCACCGTGACCGCGACCCTCGGCGACGTGCGGATCGACCCGGGCACGACCTCCGACCGCGCCGAGAAGGAGGAGCGGTGCGGGCCGGGCGGCAGGCCGTACGCCAAGGGGCAGAGTTTCACCTGCGGTGTCCGGTATCTGCGCGCCTCGGCCGACCGGCCGCGTGGTGTCTACGAACTGACGGTCACCTCGGTCTGGACCGTCGCGGTGCAGGGCGACGTGGCCGGCGCCTACCAGCCGATCCAGGCGAGCGCCACCCGTGACGTTCCGGTGGGAGAGGTGCAGAGCACGGTCAGGGGAGGCCGATGAGCCTTGGGCCGGCCCTCACTTGGAGGAGACGCCGACCCCGATCTCGAACTCCCGGTAGACCCGGGCCCAGAAGCCGTCCCGGAGCCAGACGCGGGCCTCGGGGTAGGGGCGCAGGGAGTGACCCAGCTCCTTCTCGGCCTCGATCAGCAGCTCGGTGTCGATGACCGTGGGAAGGATCGGGCCGGGCAGCAGGTCGCGGATGTTGTCGCGGCCCCGGGTGAGGATCCACTTCTGGGCCACGTGCTCGCCGACCTCCTCGACCCGTGGGCGGCTGGGGCCGAGCTTGGTGACCTGGCCCGCGGGGGCCTTGGGCTTGACCGCGGCGGGCGGACGGCCGGCGAAGACCTGCGCGGGGGAGGGGGTGGCCGGAGGGATCGGGACGGGCACGGAGGCCGGGGCGCGGCTGAAGAAGGAGCGGAGGAAGTCGGCGCTGATGATCTCGACGGTGTCGGACTCCCAGACGAGGCGTTCGGCCTGGTTGGTGCCGTACGGCGGCTCGACGCCCCACAGGTGGATGCGCACGCCGTACGCCTGGGCGGCCTCGACGGCGGGGACCATGTCCTCGTCACCGGCGAGCAGGATCGTGTCGCTCACCGCGTGGTGCCTGGCCAGCGCCTCCAGGTCGCTCCTGATCTGCGCGTCCACCCCCTTCTGCTGACCTCGCGCGTTCAGGTTGCCCAGGCGCACCTTGACCCAGGGGAGCTGGGCGATGACGCGCTGGTCCACGGTGGGCACCCGGTCGCGGGCGGCGTCGTACCAGTAGATTCTCAGCAGTTCACCGTGAATACGGCTCTCCGCGTGCTTCTGCAGGGCCTGGATGAGCTCGTCGGCCGCGACCCGGTACTCCTTGCGCTCCTTGGCGCCCAGCAGCACCTCTCCCGCCGCGGCGTAGAGATACCCCACGTCCACCAGGACGGCGTACTTGGCGGCGACGGGGTGGGACGTGAGGTCCAGGATGGTCATGTCGTCCTCCAGGCCTCGGAACCAGCTGATCGGGCTGACTATATGCGCCCATTTCTTAGATAGTCCCAAGTCTCATGTAACTTGACACCCGGTTCCGCGGATCTATCCGGGTAGCCCGCTTGATCTCCATGCGCCTTGTCCGACAGGAAGGGGCTTTCGCATGGCGTGTAGGGGGTTACGCCAATTCTCCTGCTTTGGTGGTGCTTCTGGGGTGGGAGCGGTCTGTGTGGCGAGTGCGATCACCAGTGCGGCGACCTCCTCCGGGGTGGCGTCCCCGCGGACGATTCTCAGATGTGTCATAGCGGGATGTTCCCATGTTTCCTCGGGGGCAGGGTCGTGCGCTTGTTGCGGAGCGCGCGCAGGGCCTTGACGATCTGGACCCGGGTGTCGGAGGGGCGGATCACGGCGTCCACATACCCCCGTTCGGCCGCGAGATACGGGTTGGCTAGCGTGTCCTCGTACTCGGCGACGAACCGGGCCCGCGCGGTGTCGGGGTCCTCGGCCGAGGCGAGTTCGCGCCGGTAGAGGATGTTGACCGCGCCCTGCGCGCCCATCACCGCGATCTGCGCCGTCGGCCAGGCCAGGTTGACGTCCGCGCCCAGGTGCTTGGAGCCCATCACGTCGTAGGCGCCGCCGTACGCCTTGCGGGTGATCACCGTGACCAGCGGCACGGTCGCCTCGGCGTAGGCGTACAGCAGTTTGGCGCCGCGGCGAATGATCCCGTTCCATTCCTGGTCGGTTCCTGGCAAAAATCCCGGCACATCTACAAATGTCAGAACAGGAATGTTAAAGGCATCGCATGTACGGACAAACCTGGCGGCTTTCTCCGAGGCCGCGATGTCCAGTGTCCCGGCGAAACTCATCGGCTGGTTGGCGACGACCCCCACCGAACGTCCCTCGACCCGGCCGAAGCCCACCAGGAGGTTGGGCGCGAACTGCGCGTGCAACTCCAGGAACTCGCCGTCGTCCACCACGTGCTCGATCACCGTGTGCATGTCGTACGGCTGGTTCGCCGAGTCCGGGATCAGCGTGTCCAGCTCCAGGTCCTCGGCGGTGGTCTCCGGCGCGACGTCGGCGTCGAGGACCGGCGCCCCGTCCATGTTGTTGGACGGCAGGTAGGACAGCAGCGCCCTGGCGAACTCCAGGCAGTCGGCCTCGTCGGCGGCCTCGTAGTGGGCCACGCCCGACCTGGAGTTGTGGGTGCGCGCGCCGCCGAGCTCCTCGAACGTCACCTCCTCGCCGGTGACCGTCTTGATCACGTCGGGGCCGGTGATGAACATGTGCGACTTCTCCGCCACCATCAGCACGAAGTCGGTGAGCGCCGGGGAGTAGACCGCGCCGCCCGCGCACGGCCCCATGATCAGTGAGATCTGCGGGATCACCCCGGAGGCGTGCACGTTCCGCTTGAAGATCTCCGCGTACAGGCCCAGCGAGACGACGCCCTCCTGGATGCGCGCCCCGCCGGAGTCGTTGATGCCCACCACCGGGCAGCCGGTCTTCAGCGCGTGGTCCATCACCTTGACGATCTTCTCACCGAAGACCTCGCCCAGCGACCCGCCGAACACGGTGAAGTCCTGGGAGAACACCGCCACCGGGCGGCCGTCCACCGTGCCGTGACCGGTCACCACGCCGTCGCCGTACGGACGCTCGCGCTCCAGGCCGAAACTCGTCGACCGGTGTCTGGCCAGCTCGTCGAACTCCATGAAGCTGCCGTGGTCCAGGAAGGCCAGCACCCGCTCCCTGGCGGTCATCTTGCCCTTGGCGTGCTGCTTGCCCACCGCGCGCGCGGAGCCGGCGTGCGCGGCCTCGTCCAGGCGGCGCTCCAGGTCGGCGAGTTTGCCCGCGGTGGTGCGGATGTCAACCCCGGGGGCTATCGGTTCAGCGCTCATCGGGCCGCTCAGCACTCCTCGCTCGGTCACACTGCGTTCGCAGGCGCGCCCGGGTGGGGCACGCCCTCTTTCGCGCGACCCGCCCCGCCCGTGGCGCAGGGGCCGCCTCCCGCTCGTTCTCAGCAGATTAACCCTCCGCCAACCCGGATATTCACCGGGGGCGACCGTTCGGCCGGTGAGCGGAGCCATGTTCGTTAAACAGGTAATTCTGGCAAAGTAGGCGTCATGACGGACATCGCCGAGGCGGTACGCACAGAGCGGCTGTTGAAGAGTTTCGGGCACCAGGTGGCTGTGGGTGGTGTCGATCTCGTCGTCCCCCGGGGGAGCTTCGCCGGGCTGGTCGGCCCCAACGGCGCGGGAAAGACCACCACGCTCAGCATGGTCACCGGTCTGCTCCGGCCGGACGGCGGTGTCGTCCACATCGACGGCCTCGACGTCTGGCGCGACCCGGCCCAGGTCAAGGCCCGCATCGGCGTGCTCCCCGAGGGACTGCGCCTGTTCGAGCGCCTCTCCGGCCGCGAGCTGCTCTCCTACAACGGCCAGCTCCGGGGCATCCCCAGGGCGGAGGTGCAGCAGCGGGCCGAGGGGCTGCTGCGGGTCATGGACCTGACGGAGTCGGCGGACAAGCTCGTCGTCGACTACTCCACCGGCATGCGCAAGAAGATCGGCCTGGCCGCCGCGCTGCTGCACAACCCCAGGGTGCTCTTCCTGGACGAACCCTTCGAGGGGGTGGACCCGGTCAGCGCCAACACGCTGGTCGAGGTGCTGCGGCGCTACACCGCCTCCGGCTCGACCGTCGTCTTCTCCAGCCACGTCATGGAACTCGTCGAGCGCCTGTGCGACTGGGTCTCGGTGATGAACAGGGGACAGATCGTCGCGCAGGGCCCGCTGGACGGGGTCCGCGCCGGGCGGAGCCTCAACGAGGCGTTCCTCGCCCTGGTCGGCGCCCGGGACGGCGGCGAGGGGAAGGAGGGCCTGTCATGGCTGGGAGCGACCTCGGCATGAGCGCCACGGGAACGGGCCACGGCGCCGGAAACCCCGTCGCCGGAGGGGCCGGAGGGGCCGCAGCCCTCGGTGAGGGTACGGGGGGTCAGGGGGGACACGGCGCCTCGGAGGGCTCCGCCGCCGTCCGGGTGGGGCCCTGGCTCTTCGTACGGCTCAAGCTCCGGCTGATCGCCGGGAACCTGCGGGGCAACGGCATGCGCCTGGCCGGTTTCATCTTCACCGTGATCGCCGCCGTCGCCGTCGCGTTCTTCGGGTTCCTCGTCCTGGCCATGCTGCGGCTGGCCCCGCAGGACGTCGCGACCGACGTCGCGACCGTGCTGCTCACCGCCTTCCTGGTGGGCTGGGCGGTCGTGCCGCTGCTGGCCTTCGGCCTGGACGACACGCTCGACCCGTCGAGGCTCTCGCTGTTCCCGCTGCGGGCCGGGCAGCTGGCGGCCGGCATGTTCGCCGCCTCGGTCACCGGTGTCTGGCCGATCGCCACGCTGATCATCATGTTCGGCGCGCTGGCGGGCCTGACCTCCGGCGTCGGCGGAGCGATCCTGGGCGTCGTCGCGGTGCTGCTGTTCTTCGCGCTCTGCATCGTCACCTCACGGCTGGTCACCACGGCCCTGTCCGGCGTGCTGCGCACCCGCAGGGGCCGCGACGTGCTCGCCATCTCGGTGCTCTTCTTCGTCGTGGTCGCGCAGCTTCCCAACCTGCTGCTCAACGGCGGCCTGGCGAACCACCCGGAGGCGCTGCTGCACGAGGTCGCCTCGGTGCTGCGCTGGACCCCGTCGGGCATGGTCGCGCACGCCATCACCGGCGGCGGGCCGACGGCCCTCGCCGAGCTGGCCCTCGTCGCGGTCCTGGTCGGCGTGGTGGGGTGGCTCTGGATCGTCGCGCTCCGCCGGGCGCTGGTCACCCCGGACGCCTCCACCGAGGCCGCCTCGGTCCGCAACTCCAGGGGCCTGCTGGCCCGTGTCCTGCCGGACGGCCCGCTCGCCGCGGTCGCCGGCAAGGAGCTCAAGTACGCCCGCCGCGACCCCAGGGGCCGGGTCGGCTGGTTCGCCTCCATCGCGGTCACCGGCCTCATGGCCTTCTCGCTGAGCAGGGGCGACGGCGCGGCGGGTCTCGCCCTGGCGGTCGGCCCGGCCTGCCTGGGCGCGATGATGATCGGCCTGCAGTCGGCCAACTCCTTCGGCATCGACGGCCGCTCGCTCTGGATGAACTCCATGGTCTACGGCACCGGCCGCGCCTGGCGGATCGACCTGGCCGGGCGGCACCTGGCCGTCGCGACGATCGCGACACCGCTGCTGGCCCTGCTCGCGGTGGTCGCCGCGTTCCTGGCCGGTGACCTGCTCTGGGCCGTCCCCGCCGCGCTCAGCGCCTGGGGAGTCCTCGGCGTCGGCCTCGGCGTGGGCGCCCTGACGAGCGTGCTCGTGCCGTACACGGTGCCCGAGCGGCTCAACGCCTTCACCGGGGCCGCCCCCGGGCAGGGCGGCGTCGCCTTCGCGGCCTCGATGGGCGCGATGATCGGCGGCGGCCTGCTGTCGCTGCCGATCGCGCTGCCGGTGCTTCTCGGCGTCACCTGGGTCAGCGTGCTGGCCGTGCCGTACGGGCTGCTGGTCTCCTGGGGAGGCCGCCGCCTCGCCGGTGATCGTGGTTTCCGCCGGTATCCCGAGATCCTGGCGGCGATCTCCCAGGGGAGCTGACCGGCCTGGCCCAGCGGATGAGACCGGTCGCCGTCCGGAAAAGCGGACTGGTTACGCTGACGAATATGTCTGCCATCGCGAACAACCAGGCAGAGCGTTCATCCGCTGTCACCGAGATGCCCGACGAGCTCCGCGCGGACGTGCGGCTGCTCGGCGGGCTTCTGGGACAGGTGGTCGCCGAGCACGGCGGTGACGACCTGCTCGCCGATGTCGAACGCCTCCGCAAAGCCGTCATCGCGGCCCGTCGCGGGGAGGTCTCGGGCGACGAGATCACCGCGATGGTCGCCGGGTGGCCCATCGACCGCGCGGTGCAGATCGCCCGCGCGTTCACCTGCTACTTCCACCTGGCCAACCTCGCCGAGGAGCACTTCAGGATCCGCACGCTCCAGGTCCGCGACACCGGCGAGGAGCCGCTGCCGGACTCGCTGGCGCAGGTCGTGCAGGAGCTGGGCGGCGAGCGCGTCGCCGAGCTGGTGGACGGGCTCAGGCTGCACCCCGTGCTGACCGCGCACCCGACCGAGGCCCGCAGACGCGCCGTGGTCACCGCGATCCAGCGGATCAGCGGCCGGCTCGCCGCCTACAACAGCCCCGAGCGGGGCGCCGCGGAGCGGGCCGAGACGCGGCGGCGGCTGCTGGAGGAGATCGACCTGCTCTGGCGCACCTCCCAGCTCAGATCCACCAAGCTCAACCCGCTGGACGAGGTCCGCACCGCCATGGCCGCGTTCGACGAGACGCTCTTTCGCGTGGTGCCGCTGATCTACCGCTCGCTGGACGCCTCGCTCGGCGAGGGCACCGGCACCCGTGAGCCGCTGGCCCGCGCCTTCATCCGCTACGGCAGCTGGATCGGCGGCGACCGCGACGGCAACCCCAACGTCACCGCCAAGGTGACCAGGGACGCCGTGCTCATCCAGTCGGAGCACGTGCTGACCGCGCTGGAGAACGCCACACTCGGGGTCGGCAGGACACTCACCCTGACGTCCACCTACACCCCGGCCTCCACGGGGCTCCGGGCCGCGCTCGCCGCGGCGGAGAACGACCACCCCGAGCTGGTCGCGGAGCTGGCCACCCGCTCCCCCCAGGAGCCGCACCGGCAGTGGCTGCTCTTCGTCGCCGCCCGGATCGGCGCCACCCGGCAGCGCGGACTCGACCTGGCCTACCGCTCGCCCGGCGAGCTCCTGGCCGACCTGCGGATCGCCCAGGCGTCACTGGTCGCGGGCAAGGCGCCCCGGCAGGCCTACGGCGAACTGCAGCACCTCATCTGGCAGGTGGAGACGTTCGGCTTCCACCTGGCCGAGCTGGAGGTGCGTCAGCACTCGCAGGTGCACGCCGAGGCGCTGGCCGAGCTCACCGCCGGGCGGTCCTCCGAGCGCACCGACGAGGTCCTGGCCACCATCCGGACGATCGCCTGGATCCAGGAGCGGTTCGGTGTGGACGCCTGCTCCCGCTACGTCGTCTCCTTCACCCGTTCCGCCGACGACGTCGCCGCGGTCTACTCGCTGGCCGAGCACGCGCTCGGCGACCGGGCCCCCCTGCTCGACGTGGTCCCGCTGTTTGAGTCGGGGGCCGACCTGGCCAACGCGCCCGCCGTGCTGACCGGGATGCTGGAGATCCCCGGAGTCCAGCGCCGGCTGGCCACGGGAGGCCGCCGCCTGGAGGTCATGCTCGGCTACTCCGACTCCGCGAAGGAGCTCGGGCCGGCCGCCGCGACCCTGAAGCTGTACGAGGCGCAGGAGGCGCTGACCGCCTGGGCCGCCGAGCACGACGTACGGCTGACCCTGTTCCACGGCCGGGGCGGCGCCCTGGGCCGGGGCGGCGGCCCGGCGAACCGGGCCGTGCTCGCCCAGGCGCCGGGCTCGGTGGGCGGCAGGTTCAAGGTCACCGAGCAGGGCGAGGTCATCTTCGCCCGCTACGGCCACGCCGCCATCGCCCGCCGCCACATGGAGCAGATCACCTCGGCGGTGCTGCTGGCCTCCACCCCGACCGTCGAGGCCCGGACGGCCGAGGCCGCGGGACGCTTCCGCGCCATGGCCCGGCAGGTCGCCTCCGCCTCGGAGAGGTCCTACAGGTCGCTGACCGAGGCGCCGGGCTTCCCCGAGTGGTTCTCCCTGGTCAGCCCGCTGGAGGAGATCGGCTCACTCCGCCTGGGTTCCCGGCCGGCCAGGCGCGGCCTCGGCGCGCCCCGCTCCCTGGACGACCTGCGGGCCATCCCGTGGGTGTTCGCCTGGGCCCAGACCCGGGTCAACCTGCCCGGCTGGTACGGCCTGGGCAGCGGCCTGGAGGCGGTCGCCTCGGAGTCCGGCCTGGACGAGCTGCGCGCCGCCTACCGCGAGTGGCCGCTCTTCGCCTCGCTGCTGGACAACGTGGAGATGTCGCTGGCCAAGACCGACAGGGACATCGCCGCCCGCTACCTCGCGCTGGGCGGCCGGGACGACTTCGCCGGGCGGCTCCTGCGGGAGTACGACCTCACCCGCCGCCTGGTCCTGGAGGTCACCGGCCACACCCGGCTGCTGGAGAGCCGCAGGGTGCTCTCCCGCGCGGTCCAGCTCCGCGACCCCTACGTGGACGCGCTCTCCCACCTTCAGCTCCGCGCCCTGTCCACCCTGCGCTCGGAGGAGGAGCTGCCGGAGCGCGAGCGCGAGCGCCTGTCCACCCTGCTGCTGCTCTCGGTCAACGGCGTCGCCGCCGGACTGCAGAACACCGGCTGATCAGGTGGTGACCCGCTCCGCGCCTGAGTAGAGGTTGAAGCGCTCCTCGCGGAGGAAGCCGACCAGCGTCATCCCGAACTCCCTGGCCAGCTGGACGGCCAGGGAGGAGGGCGCGGAGACCGCGCAGACGATCGGCAGGCCCGCGGCGAGGGCCTTCTGCATGATCTCGTAGCTGGTCCTGCCACTGACCATCAGCAGGTGCGCCTCCAGGGGCAGCCGGCCGTTCAGCGAGGCCCAGCCGACGAGTTTGTCCACCGCGTTGTGCCGCCCCACGTCCTCGCGGAGCACTATCAGATCGCCGTCCGGGGTGAACAGCCCGGCCGCGTGCAGGCCCCCGGTCCTGCCGAAGACGCCCTGGGCCTCCCGCAGCCGGTGCGGCAGGCCGTACAGGGTCCCGGGGGAGACCCGCAGGTCCTCCGGCAGGGGGGAGAGCGGGGCGCAGCGGTCGCGCAGCGCGTCGAGGCCGGCGGTGCCGCAGACGCCGCAGGCGCTCGACGTCACGAAGTGCCGCTCCAGGGACGGCAGGTCGGGCAGGGGGCCGCGCAGCCGTACCGTCACCGTGTTGTAGCGGGCCTCGGGGGCCACGTCGTCGTCGGTGCAGTAGGCGATGGACGTGATCTCGCCGGGGGAGGCCACCCCCTCGCCGTGCAGGAACCCGGCTGCGAGCTCGAAGTCCGCGCCGGGGGTCCGCATGGTGATCGCGAGCGTACGGCGGGTCTCACCGGAGACGATCCGGATCTCCATCGGCTCCTCGGTGGCCAGGTCGTCACGGCGGTCCCGCGCGATCCCGCCCCGCACCTCCCGGATCCGGGTCATGGTGCTCGGGCCGGGACGCTCCACCGTCCGCTCCGCCGTACGCCCCACCGGCCCGGCGGGCCGCCCTCCGGCCGGGTCACGCGGGTCGAGGCCCCTGACCACGTCTCCGTCCCCCTTCTCCGGCATATCGGGCCTATAGCCCGATTTTGCCCCTTGTGTCACTTACCCTTAACAGTATTCCCTGCTCAATGCCGTAATTCGGTAACAGGGGGTCGCCGGGGGCGGGAAGATGGCCAGATGCTCGACTCGCCCTTCACCGATCTCGACCGCCCACCGCTCTCCGAGGCGGCCCTCACCCGTGCCCTGGTCCGCCCCGGCGGCCTGTGGTCGGGCATCACCGTCGTCGGCAGAACAGGCTCGACCAACGCCGACCTCGCGCAGGCCGCGCGCGACGGCGCCCGGCAGGGAGCCGTGGTCGTCGCCGAGGCGCAGTCCGCCGGCCGCGGCAGGCTCGGCCGCACCTGGAGCGCCCCGCCCCGCTCCGGCCTGATGTTCTCGGTGCTCCTGCGGCCGGAGCCGCCGCCGGGCAGGCAGGGCTGGCTGCCGCTGCTCGTCGGTCTGGCCGCGGTCTCGGCCGTGCGCGAGGTCGCCGAGGTGGACGCCCGGCTAAAATGGCCCAACGACCTGCTGGCCGGGGAGCGCAAGCTCGCCGGGGTGCTCGCCGAGCGGATCGACAGCGCGGTCATCGTGGGCGTCGGGCTCAACGTGAGCGTCCGCGCCGACGAGCTGCCGGTGGGGACGGCCACCTCGCTGGCCGTGGAGAACGCCTCCTGCGTCGACCGCGACCCGCTGCTGCGGGCGGTGCTGCGGGAGATCGAGACCCACTACCGCGAGTGGTCCCAGGCGGACGGCGACGCCGACGCGTGCGGGCTCAGGGCCGCCTACCTGGGGGTCAGCGCGACGATCGGCCGCGAGGTCCGGGTGGAGCTGCCGGGCGAGCGGGTGCTCACCGGGCGGGCCACCGGCATCGACGACTCCGGCCACCTGCTGGTGGAGTCCAAGGGGCGGTCGCACACGCTGAGCGCGGGCGACGTCGTGCACGTTCGCCCGCACGCCTCATGACGTAGAGCGTCTGGGCATGCCACGATTTGCCCCATGGGTCTCCCCGATCACCACCTGACAGAGGGGGAACAGCGCATTCGCGCGTTCCACCCCCACTGGAAGCGCCTCGTCGTCCCGTCCCTCGCCCTGGTCGTCATCATCGCCGGGTCGAGTGCCGCGATCCTCTTCATGCCCGCCTTCGCCTACGACTCCTACGCCCGGATCGCGGTCGCGGTCATCGCCGTCGGACTGCTGACCGTGTGGTCGTTCGTGCCGTACCTGCGGTGGAGGAACACCTCCTACGTGCTCACCTCGCACCGGCTCACGATCAGCACGGGCGTGCTGAACAAGTCCAACGACGACATCCCGATGAGCAAGGTCAACACGGTCAGCGCGGACCAGACCCTGCTGGAGCGGATGTTCGGCAGCGGCACGCTCAACGTCGAGTCGGCGGGGGAGCAGGGCCACATCACGCTGCGCGACATCCCCCGCATCCAGGACGTGCGGGCCGAGCTGTTCCGAGCCCTCGACGACGCGACCGACGGGGAGCCGTAGGAGCCCCCGGGAGGGGTTCGGGTGGTCCGGGCCACGGGGCGCCACACCGGGCCTGACAGGATTGGCGCGGGGGCGCGTCGGACGAGCAGCCGTCCAACCCGGTAACCAAGTTCGAAGATGAGGTGCAGGAAATATGCCGTACACCGTGCAAGGCGTGGTCGCGCGTGGCAAGGGAGGCCCCGTCTCCCTGGAGACGATCCACGTTCCGGACCCGGGACCCGGGGAGGCGGTGGTGAACATCCAGGCGTGTGGCGTCTGCCACACCGATCTGCACTACCTGGAGGGCGGGATCAACGACGACTTCCCGTTCCTGCTCGGTCACGAGGCCGCAGGGGTGGTCGAGGCCGTCGGCGAGGGCGTCACCGAGGTGGCCCCCGGCGACTACGTGATCCTGAACTGGCGGGCGGTCTGCGGCGAGTGCCGCGCCTGCCGCCGGGGCCGTCCGTGGTACTGCTTCAACACCCACAACGCCACCCAGCGGATGACGCTGGAGGACGGCACCCCGCTCAGCCCGGCGCTGGGCATCGGCGCCTTCGTGGAGAAGACCCTGGTCGCGGCGGGCCAGTGCACCAAGGTGGACCCGGCGGCCCCGGCGACCGTGGCCGGCCTGCTGGGCTGCGGGGTGATGGCCGGGGTCGGCGCGGCCATCAACACCGGCGGTGTGACCCGGGGCGACAGCGTGGCGGTCATCGGCTGCGGCGGTGTGGGCGGCGCGGCCGTCCACGGCGCCTGGCTGGCCGGCGCCACGAAGGTCATCGCGGTGGACGTGGACGACCGCAAGCTCGCCTGGGCCAAGGAGTTCGGCGCCACCCACACGGTCAACTCCCGCGACACCGACCCGGTGGAGGCGATCCGGGAGATCACCGACGGCAACGGCGCGGACGTGGTGATCGAGGCCGTCGGCCGCCCGGAGACCTACAAGCAGGCGTTCTACGCCCGCGACCTGGCCGGAACCGTGGTCCTGGTGGGCGTGCCCACCCCGGAGATGACGCTGGAGCTGCCGCTGCTGGACGTCTTCGGCCGGGGCGGGGCGCTGAAGTCCTCCTGGTACGGCGACTGCCTGCCCAGCCGCGACTTCCCCATGCTCATCGACCTCTACCTCCAGGGGCGGCTGAACCTGGACGGCTTCGTCTCCGAGACGATCGGCCTCGGCGACGTCGAGGAGGCGTTCGCCAAGATGAAGCGCGGCGAGGTCCTCCGTTCGGTGGTGGTCCTGTGATCGACCGCGTCGTCACCTCGGGAACGTTCTCGCTGGACGGCGGGACGTGGGACGTCGACAACAACGTCTGGCTGGTCGGCTCCGGCAGTGAGGTCGTCGTCGTCGACGCGGCGCACGACGCCGAGGCCATCGCCGCGCGGGTCGGCGACCGGGAGGTCAAGGCGATCGTCTGCACCCACGCGCACAACGACCACATCAACGCGGCGGCCGACCTGGCCGCCCTGGTGGGCGCGCCGATCCTGCTCCACCCGGCCGACCAGGTCCTGTGGGAGATGGTCTACCCCGACCTGCCGTACACCCCGTTGCGGGACGGTGAGGTGCTCTCGGCCGGCGGGGTGGAGCTGACCGTGCTGCACACGCCGGGCCACGCGCCCGGCGCCGTCTGCCTGCACGCCCCCGGCCTCGGCGCGGTCTTCACCGGGGACACCCTGTTCAAGGGCGGTCCGGGCGCCACCGGCAGGTCCTTCTCCTCCTTCGACACCATCGTCGAGTCGATCCGGACGCGGCTGCTGACCCTGCCGGAGCAGACGGTGGCGCACACCGGGCACGGCGACTCGACCACCATCGGCGCCGAGGCCCCGCACCTTCAGGAGTGGCTGGCCAGAGGGCACTGATCGCGGTCCCGCCACGGCGGGACGGCAGGTGAGACGGTGGGCGGGATGGCGGGGGAGCGGACGCTCGTGTGACTCATGTCACATAGGCAGACCTTACTCCATGGGTTACGTTAGGTGTGCCTTACCTATGCGTGCTCTGTTGAGAAAGGTGCCTCCCCCGCCATGTACGTATGCGTCTGCCGTGCGGTCACCGAGAACGAGGTGCACGACTGCATCACGGCGGGGGCGAGAAGTGCCCGGCAGGTCCGCGACGCCACCGGCGCCGGCGGCGACTGCGCATCTTGCGTGCGTAAGATCTGTGCGATCCTGAAGCGGTCTGAGGAATTGATGCCGACCGCATAGCACAGGGAGCCGGCCATGCAGGGTGACAAAAAGATCATCGAGCTGCTCAACGAGCAGCTCACGGCCGAGCTGACCGCGATCAACCAGTACTTCCTGCACGCGAAGATGCAGGAGAACTGGGGATACACCAGGCTCGCGAAGTACACCCGCGAAGAGTCCATGGACGAGATGCGCCACGCGGAGAAGCTGACCGACCGGATTCTTTTCCTTGAGGGCCTGCCCAACTATCAGAAACTCGGCACGCTGCACATCGGCCAGACCGTCCAGGAGCAGCTCCGCGCCGACCTGGACATCGAGCTGGAGGTCGTCACCCGGCTCAGGCCCGCCATCATCCTGATGCGTGAGAAGGGCGATGCCACCTCGGCGCGTCTCTTCGAGGAGATCCTTGAGGACGAGGAGCACCACATCGACTATCTGGAGACGGAGCTGGGGCTCATCACCAGCCTCGGTGAGCAGCTCTACCTGGCCCGCTACGCTGAGCCGCCGTCGGCCTCTTGAGCTGATTTGTCCGAACACGCCCGCCGGGTCCCTTACGGCGGGCGTGTTTGGTTTTGTGATGGAGCGGCGCGGGGCTCCTTGGCGCGCCTGTCGTTTCCATGGACTTCCGAGGCGGGAGCCGTACCGCGTACGCCTCAGCCGTTGCGGGACGACTATCCGGGATTTATCAGTGTTTGCCCAGGTCAATGGATAGGTCAATGACGAGTCAAACCGCGCGCTGTACCCGGGAAACGATCCCTTAAGGTCCTACGATCGCAACATGACCTGTGTACTTCTCGCCGAGGATGACACCTCGATCTCCGAACCACTGGCGCGTGCGCTGCGCCGCGAGGGTTATCAAGTTGAGGTGAGCCCCGACGGCCCGCAGGCCCTGGAACGGGCGCTGTCGGGTGGCATCGACTTGATCGTTCTTGACCTGGGCCTGCCAGAGATGGATGGCCTGGAGGTTGCCAGGCGCATACGTGCCGAAGGGCACGGCACGCCTGTGCTCATACTCACCGCCCGCGTCGACGAGGTGGACACCGTCGTCGGCCTCGACGCCGGGGCCGACGACTACGTCACCAAGCCGTTCAGGCTGGCCGAGCTTCTGGCCCGGGTGCGCGCGCTGCTACGGCGCGGCACGTCCGAGACGCCCGTGGTGCAGGGCGTGCGCATCGACGCCGACTCCCGTCGCGCCTGGATGGGCGACAAGGAACTGCACCTGACGACCAAGGAGTTCGACCTGCTGCGGGTCCTGGTCCGTGACGCCGGAAAGGTGGTCACCCGAGAGCAGATCATGCGCGAGGTGTGGGACACCAACTGGTGGGGCTCCACCAAGACGCTGGACATGCACATCTCCTGGCTCCGCCGCAAACTGGGCGACGACGCCGCCAAGCCGCGATACATCACCACGGTACGAGGGGTCGGCTTCCGGTTCGAACGAGAGTAGGGGATGCGCCGCCGCCTGCTCTCCTCGACCCTGCTCGTCGCGGTCATCGGGGTGCTGCTGCTGGGCATCCCCCTGGGCGTGGCGGTCAACCGGCTGATCGAGGAAGAGGCGACCCAGGAGCTCTCCTCCCAGGCCAAGGGCCTGCTGGGGGAGGTGGAGTATGCCCGGATTCAGGATCAGCCCGTTGATCCGGAGCAGCTGAAACGTAAGTACCCCGACCGATACATCCAGATCTATGCGAAGGGAACTCCTCCCCAGGTGACGATGGTGGGCACCGAGCCCCCCGAGAGTCGCAAGATGACCGAGGACGCCCAGTCGGAGAACGGCGTGTACGTCGCGGTCAGCCGGGACAAGACCCAGGTGGAGCGGGAGGTCAGGGCGTGGCTCCTGCTCATCCTGGCGCTCGCCGCGGCGGCGCTCGCGGTGGCGGTGGGGCTCGCCATCGTGCAGTCACGCCGCCTGACGCTCCCGCTCAGCGACCTGGCGATGATCGCTGAGCGGCTCGGCTCCGGTGACGCCAGACCGAGCAAGCACCGCTACGGCATCCAGGAGCTCGACCGGGTGGCCGAGGTGCTGGACCGCAGCGCGACCCGCATCTCCGACCTGCTGGCCAGGGAGCGGGAGTTCGCCACCGACGCCTCGCACCAGCTGCGGACCCCGCTCACCGGCCTGACCATGCGTCTTGAGGAGATCGTGGCGGCCGCGCACGAGCCCGGGATCGTCAAGGAGGAGGGCGAGGCCGCCATCGTGCAGGCCGAGCGGCTCACCGCGGTGATCGACGAGCTGCTGGCCGCGGCCAGGCGCCAGCGGCACTCCCAGACCGACGTGGTCGACCTCGACGACCTGCTGGACCAGCAGTTCATCGAGTGGGGGCCGGCGTTCCGCCGGGTGGGACGGCGGCTGCAGCTCTCCGGCACGCGCGGGCTTCAGGCGCTGGGCACCAGCGGCGGGGTCAGCCAGGTGATCTCCACCCTGCTGGAGAACTCGCTGGAGCACGGCGGCGGCGCCGTCACGGTGACCACCAGCGACAAGGACAGATCCATTGTGATCGAGGTCACGGACGAGGGCCAGGGCGTCTCCGACGAGCTGGCCAACCGGATCTTCGAGCGGAATGTGAGCGGGGCGGGCGGCACCGGCCTGGGGCTGACCCTGGCGCGGGCCCTGGCCGCCGCCGACGGCGGCCGGCTGGAGCTGGTACGGCCCCGCCCGGCGGCCTTCGCGTTCTTCCTGCGGCAGGTCGGCGACACCGGCAGGAACCGGGTGGTCAGCGGGCCCGCGTGACCTCGCCGGAAAGCTCCCTCGGCACGTCCTCGGTGGCCGCCAGGAAGACCCACTTCTTGTAGGACCAGAAGCGGAAGAGCGTGCCAAGGCCGATGCCGACCAGGTTGGCGATGTTGGTGCTCAGCGGGTCGGTCAGCCCCAGGGTGTAGCTGGTGAAGCCGATGCAGAGCAGCCCGAACAGCAGGGCGATCCCGTTGAGCAGGAAGAACAGGAAGTACTCCCGGGCGAACCCGCTCTGCTCGCGGTGCCCGAAGGTCCAGTAGCGGTTGCCCAGGTAGGAGAACGTGGCCGCGACCACCGTGGCGACGACCTTGGAGATCAGCGGGCCCCAGTGCAGGCCGTAGTGGAGGAGGTTGAAGCCGCCGGTGTCGATGACGAAGGCGATTCCCCCGACGACCCCGAACTTCGACAGCTCGTGGATCAGGTCGGCGAGCTGCTGGTAGGCGCGTCGCAGAAACTGCACGTCTCCTGCACGGTCCTTTCCGGGGGCGGCTGTCGGCGTCGGCCGTCGACGCCGGTTGTCGATGTCGGTTGTCGATCCGCCACTCGGGGGACCTCGGGCACTGTTCTGCCAGGCTACCGGTCCACCGGCCCGTTCCGGGCGGGGGTTGACCAGATGTTGTGCATACCCGTCAGCTGGTGATATTTACGGAAATGTCTGATGCTGACGGTGTATCCGGGTGGTTGAGGCTACTCCTCTCCAGGGGATTTTCGGGAGCCCCCCGGCACACCGGATTCCCAGGAATCTCACCTTCCGGTCCCCTGTCTCCCAGGAATCTCGCATTCCAGCGTCTCCACCCCGTTCCCCGCCTCCCAGGAATCTCACCTTCCACCCCGCCGCCGGCTTCACCCGCCTTCCAGCCCTCTCACCCCCCAGACCTCCTCCGGCTTCGCCCGCCGGTCGGCGTCGTACGGGAGGCCGGTAAACTCAACCGTCGTGAACAGCACCTCCTCCTCCAGCCCCGTCGGACCCGTCGTCGGCATGATCGGAGCCGGTCAGCTGGCCCGGATGACCCAGCAGGCGGCGATCGCCCTCGGGGTGGAGCTGCGGGTGCTGGCCAACTCCCCGGATGAGAGCGCGGCCCGGGTGGTCGCCGACGTCCGGCTGGGCGACTACCGGGACCTGTCGGACCTGCGTGACTTCGCCAAGGGGTGCCACGCGCTCACCTTCGACCACGAACACGTGCTCACCGAGCACATCCACGCGCTGGCCGGGGACGGCTACGCCGTACACCCCGGGGCCGACGCGCTGGTGCACGCCCAGGACAAGGCCGTGATGCGCGAGCGGCTGACCGCGATCGGGGCCCCCTGCCCGCCGTGGCGGCGGATCGCCGAGGTCGCCGACGTCGAGGAGTTCGCCGGGGAGAACGGCTGGCCGGTCGTGCTCAAGGCCGTGCGCGGCGGCTACGACGGGCGTGGCGTCTGGGTCTGCCGGTCCGCCGGGGAGGCCGCCGAGGTGCTGGCCACCGGGGTGCCGCTGATGGCCGAGGCGTTCGTGCCGTTCGAGCGTGAGCTGGCCGTCCTGGTCGCCAGGTCGCCCCACGGGCAGGGCGTCAGCTATCCGGTCGTGGAGACCGTCCAGCGCGACGGGATCTGCGTCGAGGTGCTCGCCCCCGCGCCCGGCCTCGACCCCGAGCGGGCCGCGGTGGCGCAGCGGATCGCCCTGCGGATCGCCCACGAGCTGGGCGTCACCGGGCTGCTGGCCGTGGAGATGTTCGCCACCGCCTCCGGGCTCATGGTGAACGAGCTGGCCATGCGCCCGCACAACAGCGGCCACTGGACCATCGACGGCGCCCGCACCTCCCAGTTCGAGCAGCATCTGCGCGCCGTGCTCGACCTCCCCCTCGGCTCGCCCGCCCCGTCGGCCCCCGTCGTGGTGATGGCCAACCTCCTGGGCGGCGACGAGGAGGACATCTTCTCCCGTTACGAGCACGTGATGGCCCACGACCCCGGGATCAAGGTCCACTTCTACGGCAAGGAGGTGCGGCCCGGCCGTAAGATCGGCCACGTCACCGCCCTCGGCACCGACCTGGACGAGGTCCGGGCCCGGGCCAGGCACGCCGCCGCCTACCTCTCCGACGGCGTCTACACGTGAGCGTCCCCGAGGGCGGCTCCGGGGGCGTCCACCCGTGAGAGCCCGGCGGCCGAGAGCCCGGCAGCACTGTGAACGCGGCTCGTGGGCCGCAGACCGCGAGGAGAGCGAATGACCACCGTCGGCATCGTCATGGGCAGCGACTCCGACTGGCCGGTGATGCGGCTCGCGGCCGAGGCGCTGGCCGAGTTCGGGGTGGCCTTCGAGGCCGATGTGGTCTCCGCGCACCGCATGCCCGAGGAGATGATCGCCTACGGCGCGCAGGCGGCCGGGCGCGGGCTGAAAGTGATCATCGCGGGGGCCGGGGGAGCCGCCCACCTGCCCGGCATGCTCGCCTCGGTGACCCCCCTGCCGGTGATCGGCGTCCCGGTGCCGCTGAAGTATCTCGACGGCATGGACTCCCTGCTCTCGATCGTCCAGATGCCCGCGGGTGTCCCGGTCGCGACCGTCGCGGTCGGCGGCGCCCGCAACGCCGGTCTGCTGGCCGTCCGGATCCTCGCCGCGTCCGACGAGGACCTGAGGGCCAAGATGGAACGTTTCCAGGTGTCGCTGAAGGAGCAGGCCCACGCCAAGGGGGCCAAGCTCCGCGCGGAGGCCGCCGGCCTCACCGGCTGAACCCGTCACTTCCCGGGAGACGCCGGCCGCCTCGCACGGTGCCCCCGTCGTTGCGGCCGCCGTAGGTGGTCCCGATACTGTGTTCCTGGAGTCCGTCATCGGGGAGGGCGCGCCACGGACCGTCCCTGTGGCGTGACGGCGGCGTGCAAGCGTTACGGAGCGATCCGCCCGGAGGTCCTGTCGGTGCGGACGACCGTCGATCTCATGGCGAAGGTGATGACGACGTGGAAGCAGATCTGAGCAAGGCCGTCTGGCGCAAGGCGTCCCTGGGCGACGACAGCGGCGGCAACTGTGTCGAGGTGGCCGTGGTGGAGGCCCCGGACGCTCCGGGCGCGGGGCACAAGGCCGGGCTCGGCTCCCTCTATGTGCTGCGCGACTCCAGAAACCCCGAGGGGCCGAAGCTGTTCTTCACCCGCTCGGAGTGGGACGCCTTCGTCGGCGGGGTGAAACTCGGCGAGTTCGACAACTGACCGGGACGGCCCTGCCCGGGACGCCGACCGCCCCGGCCGGGCCTCTCCCTCCTCCCTCACGTCCCTCCTCCCTCACGCCGGGCGAAGTCCGCGTTCGCCGGCCGCTCGATGGGCCCGCCCTCGATCGGGGGAAGCCGATTGTCGGTGGCGCGTGGCAGACTCGGCGCGTTCCCGAAGGTGATTGGCCAAGGGCGGGGAGTGAGACGGATGACAGAGCGCGCGAACACCCCTGGGGTGCGGCTTGAGCCCTGGGGGGACTCCCACTTCGACCTGCTGCGCCGCCTGAACGTCCCGGAGATGATGACGCATCTCGGAGGGCCGGAGGGCGAGGAGCGGCTCCTCGCCCGGCACCGGAGATATGTCGAGAGCGGCGAGGGGAAGGCGGCCCGGATGTTCGCCGTCCTCCTGCTTCCCGGGCTTGAAACGGTCGGCAGCATTGGATATTGGGAACGCGTCTGGCACGACGAGACCGTGTATGAGACGGGCTGGGGCATCCTGCCGGGGTTTCAGGGCAGGGGCATAGCGACGGCGGCCGGTGAGGTCGCCGTCGCGAATGCCGCGGCGGAGCGGAGACACCGATACGTTCACGCGTTTCCCTCCGTCGGAAACCCCGCCTCGAACGCCATCTGCCGGAGGCTCGGCTTCGTTCTCGTCGCCGAATGCGACTTCGAATATCCGCCGGGCACCACGATGCGGTGCAACGACTGGCGTCTTGATCTCACCGGGGCGACGTAGGACGGCTCACCCGCCGCCCCGGAAGAGGAGGTGGGGCGGAAAGGTCAGAAGAACCGGTTCTCCGGGACCGGCAGGTTCAGCCGCCGCGGGCCGTGCCATCCGCTCTTGTCCCTCGGCAGGTCACCGCTGCCGAGGGCGCCGCCCGCCAGCGGGAGCAGTACCGTGCTTCCGGCCAGGTCGAGGGTGACGTTCGCGCCGGTGGCGGCCTCGTCGCTGTAGGTCGAGTCGGTGCCGGCGATCACCAGGGCCAGCCGGTGCCCCTTCTTGAAGACGTAGTCCTGCGGCAGGGTCTCCCACCTGACCCTGTCGTACGTTCCCGGAGGCAGCGGCGCGGGCTCGCTGAGCGACTCGCGGTTCCGCACGTCGATCCAGCCGCGGGAGACGATCTCCAGCGGGCGGGTGGCCAGGTTGGTGACGACTTTGCGGTAGCAGGCGTCGTCGGAGGCCGTACTCTCGCCGTGGCAGCTCTCCTCGGCGGTCGTGCTGATGCCCTGGCCTCGCCGCCAGTCGACCCGGGTGTCGGCGCCGAAGTCGACGAGGAGCGCGGTCAGGTTCGAGGTGGGCCGGTCGAGCGCCACGCGCAGGTCCACCACGGGCGTGCCGGACAGGCGCAGGTCCAGCGGCAGGGCGCCGGTGGTGAAGGCCACCCTTCCCGGCCCGGCCGTACCGACGTCGGCCACCATCGCCTCCTCGGACTGGCGGACGTCGGTGAAGGCGGCCGTCCCCCCTCTCCCGGCCGGGGCGAGGCCGAGTGAGCCGTCGGCCGAGGGGTGCAGGGGGATCTTCGGGGTGAACGGCGCCGGCCAGTCGCGCTGGGTGATCCAGTGATCGGGGGCGGTCTGCACGTCGGCGCGGGGCTCCCGCATGACGTCGTTCTCCACGCCGAGCAGCCAGCGGTCGAACCAGCGGTGCAGCGTGTCGACCCAGAGATCGCGGCGCCCCTCGAAGTCGAAGGGGTCCACGTGCTGGTACTGCCCGACCCAGATCTTGCGGGGCACGTTCCCGTCGGCCAGAGCCCGCCACCAGGTGGAGAAGTTGTCCGGCTTGACGTTGAGGTCGTTGACCGTGTGCACGGCGAAGACGGCGGCACGCACCCTGGAGGCGTTGGCCAGGGGGCCGGTGAGATAGTCGCGACCGGCCCAGAAGGCGTTGTAGTCGCCGGTGTCGTCACCGTCCTCGGCGTCCATACCCGCCCGTACGGCGGCGCACTTGGCCGCCGGGTCGGTGTCCACGTACTTCGCCAGCCACGACATGTAGTCGTAGTTGTAGATCACGCCGTTGGAGCGCTGGTACCTGTACCAGGAGCTGATCGCCGAGATGGGGACGATCGTCTCCAGCCCCTCGACGCCGGTGGCCGCGACGGCGTTGGCCAGCGTGCCGTCGTAGGACTTGCCGATCATCGCGGTCTTGCCGGTGGTCCAGTCGGCCACCGCCGGGGTGCCGTCGGCGCGGTAGGCGGCGGCGCGGCCGTTCAGCCAGTCGACGACGGCCTTGCCGCCCAGCACGTCGGCCCGCCCGCCGCCGTCGGGGCAGCCGTCGGACTTGGTGGTGCCGATCATGTCGACGTTGAGGACGGCGTAACCGCGCGGCACGAAGTAGTTGTCGTAGAACAGCGGGAACTTCACCGCGTTTCCGGCGGAGTCGTAGACCTTGCGTTCGGCCTCGTTGCCTCGGCCGGAGTTGTCATAGTACGGGCTCTCGTCGACGATCACCGGGACTCTGAGCCCGGGGCCCGACTCCCTGGGCCGGATGATGTCGACGCGGACCCGGTCGGGTCTCCCGTCGGAGTCGCTGTCGACGCCCGACTCGACGTAGACGTGCTCGCGGACGGCGTCGGTGTAGGAGAAGACCGGTTGGGTCCGTCCCCGCTCGACGGTGATGGAGGGGGCGGCGGTCGCGTGGGCAGGGGTGGTGCCCAGCGCGACGACGGCCATGGTGATGAGGACTGCTCGGAGCGGTGGCACGCGAAGCCTCCAGACAGAGGGAAACATCCGCAATCTCCGTTGATGTCCGTATGTCGACAAGATCCCGTTATGGGTTCGACATCACCCTGGTTCTGCTACGTGACATGACGGGAACAAGGGGCGGATCCGGAAGGAAGGGGTGGGAATCGCCTGAAGGGGTGGTGTCGAGCCGGTATCGCCCAGACGAGATGTCACGCTCCGTGATAGGTGAAAAACATGTCGTTTTCCTCGCCGGCCTGTTCTCTGGCGCGGTGTCGTCGTCCCGCTGAGGGCAAAGTCGGCGGTGACGTGGGCTGATTCGTGGTCGAGCGGTGGGGATAGTCGGATTTAGCGGGGCCGATCTTGACGTCTTTTGGAGGATGCGCTTCCCAAGGGCGTGGCGTGACATTACCGTGCGTGATTAAGTCGTTGCGAAAACCGCGGCTGTGATCGTGAACGGCCACGGCGTGATTCCGACGTGAGACAGGAGTTCGTGATGCCCCCCTCGCGTGAGCTCGACAGCAGGTCAAGTCCCCTCGCGTTCTTCGCCGCGGAGCTGCGCCGCCTGCGCGACCAGGCAGGCTGGACGCAGGAGCAGCTCGCCGAGGCGGTCTCCTACTCCACGGCCCTGGTCGGCATGGTGGAGACCGCCAGACGCAACCCGTCACGTGACTTCACCGAACGGTGCGACCGGATGCTGAACACCGGCGGGACGCTCATGCGGGTCTGGCCGCTGCTCAGCCACGCGGCCTACCCTCCGTGGTTCCGGCCGTGGGTGGAGGTCGAGCGCGAGGCGCACACCCTCAGGAACTGGGAGCCCCTGGTCTTCCCCGGCCTGCTGCAGACCCCCGACTACGCCCGCGCACTCCTGAGGGGACGGCGAGCCGCGGCCGAGGAACGGGTCGAGGAGCTGGTGACCGGGCGGATCGAGCGGCAGAGCCTGCTGCACGGCGCTCACCCGCCCCTGCTCTGGGTGGTGATCGACGAGAGCGTGCTCTACCGGCGGATCGGCGGTCCGGAGATCATGCGCGGCCAGATCGCGGCCGTGGTGGCGGCGATGGAGAACCGCTACGTCTCGGTCCAGATCGTGCCCGGGGACGTCACCGTCACGGCCGGTCTGAGTGGGGCGTTCGTCATAGCGAGTGTCGATGGCAGCGCGGATACTGTTTATGCGGACTGTGCCGCCGAAGGGCATGTCACGGACCATCCACGTGACGTGGCGGAGGTCTGCATGCGCTACGAAGAGCTCCGCACGGAGGCCCTCCCCCCGAGGGCGAGCATCGACCTCATGACGAAGGTGATGGAGACATGGACACAGACCTGAGCGGGGCCGTCTGGCGCAAGGCCGCCCTGAGCAGCGACAACGGCGGCAACTGTGTCGAGGTGGCCGTGGTGGAGGCCATCGGCGCCGGGCACAAGGCCGGACTCGGCTCCCTGTACGTGCTGCGCGACTCCAAGAACCCCGAGGGGCCGAAGCTGTTCTTCACCCGCTCGGAGTGGGACGCCTTCGTCGGCGGCGTGAAGCTCGGCGAGTTCGACTGACATCTTCTCCGGCACGCCGCCGGAGCCCGCCACCACGCCGGAACACCTCCCCCGTGACCGTCGGGGGGCTTGTCACACGGCGGCGTGCCGGAGGCTCCGTCGGTCGTCAAACTCCGTCAGTTGTCAGGGGAGGCTCCGCGGATCTGGGGAGATTTCGCCGGTCAGGGGCGGCCGAGGGCACGGTAGTGCCAGCCGGCGGCACGCCATATCTCGGCGTCGAGAGCGTTACGGCCGTCAACGATCTTGCGGGTGGTGACGACGGCGCCGAGCGTTTCGGGGTCGAGGTCGATGAACTCCTGCCACTCGGTCAGCAGCAGCACAACGTGGGCGTCGCGGGCGGCGTCCAGGGCGGAGTCGCCGTAGGAGAGCTCGGGATGGGCGCGGCGGGCGTTCTCCTGGGCGATGGGATCGTAGACGGTGACCCGGCCCCCCTGCTCGCCGATCTTGACGGCGACGTCGAGGGCGGGGGAGTCGCGGATGTCGTCGGAGTTGGGCTTGAAGGCGGCGCCGAGGACGGCGACCGTACACCCGTGGAAGGAGCCGCCGGCCAGCTCGCGGGCCAGGTCCACCATGCGGGCCCGGCGGCGCATGTTGATCGCGTCCACCTCGCGCAGGAACGTCAGCGCCTGGTCGGCGCCCAGCTCACCGGCCCGGGCCATGAACGCCCGGATGTCCTTGGGCAGGCAGCCGCCGCCGAAGCCCAGGCCGGGGTTGAGGAACTTCCCGCCGATCCGGTCGTCGAAGGAGAGCGCCAGCGACAGCTGTCTGACATCGGCGTGGGAGGCCTCGCAGACCTCGGCCATCGCGTTGATGAAGGAGATCTTGGTGGCCAGGAAGGCGTTGGCGGCGACCTTGACCAGCTCGGCCGTCGGATAGTCGGTGACCACCAGCGGGGTGCCCCGCTCCAGCATGGAGGCGTACACCTCGCGCATCACCTTCTCGGCCCGGTCGGAGGCCACCCCCAGCACGATCCGGTCGGGATGCAGGGTGTCCTTCACGGCGAAGCCCTCGCGCAGGAACTCGGGGTTCCAGGCCAGCTCCGCCCCGGCGCCGATGGGTGCCAGCCGTACCAGCTTGTCGGCCAGCCGCCGCGCGGTGCCCACCGGCACCGTGGACTTGCCGAGGATCAGGCACTCCCGTTTCAGATGGGGGGCCAGTGATTCGATCGCGCTGTCCAGATAGGAGATGTCGGCCCCGTACTCGCCGGGTTTCTGCGGGGTGCCCAGGCACAGGAAGTGCACGTCGCCGAATGCGGCCGCCTCCTCGTAGGAGGTGGTGAAGCGCAGTCGCCCGTTGGCGAGGTTGCGCTGGAGGATCTCCTCCAGGCCCGGCTCGTAGATGGGCAGGTCCCCGGCTTGTAGGCGGGCGACCTTCTCCGTGTCCACATCGACGCCAAGGACCTCGAAGCCCAACTCCGCCATGCATGCCGACGTTGTCGCACCCAGGTATCCGGTTCCCACCATTGTCAGGCGGTAGGCCACTGGTGTTCCTTTCGGTTCTGCCCGATTGTGTGTCGTCAGGGTATCGGCATCCCCGACTGCGTACTCTGTCGCCACCTGCACAAACAGGTAGCGTTGGAGATCACAGCGGTGGAGCGATCCATATTTGGTTGGACGTCCTACTATTTTCCTATGAGCTTTCCTCTCTACGCGCTGCCCGAGGAGCACCAGATGCTCCGGGAGACCGTCCGCGCCCTTGCCGACGAGAAGATCGCCCCTCGTGCCGCCGAGGCCGACGAGACGGGTGAGTTTCCCTGGGACGTCTACAAGGCGCTCGTCGCGGCCGACCTGCACGCCGTACACGTCCCCGAGGAGTATGGCGGGGCCGGAGCCGACGCGCTCGCGGCCGCCATCGTCATCGAGGAGGTGGCGCGGGCCTGCGCGTCGTCCTCGCTGATCCCGGCGGTCAACAAGCTCGGCACCGTCCCTTTGCTGCTGGCGGGCTCCTCAGAGCTCAAGCAGCGCTATCTCCCGCCGGTCGCGCGGGGCGAGGGGATGTTCTCCTACGCCCTGTCCGAGGCGGAGGCGGGCAGCGACGCCGCCGCGATGAAGACCCGCGCCGTGGCAGACGGCGACCACTACGTGCTCAACGGCGCCAAGATGTGGATCACCAACGCCGGGGTCTCGGAGTACTACACGGTGATGGCCGTGACCGAGCCCGGCGTGGGGGCCAAGGGCATCTCCGCGTTCGTCGTCGAGAAGGGCGACGAGGGCGTCAGCTTCGGGGCCAAGGAGCGCAAGCTCGGCATCAAGGGCTCGCCGACCCGCCAGGTCATCTTCGAGAACGTGCGCGTCCCGGCCTGGAGGATGATCGGCGAGCCGGGCACCGGCTTCAAGATCGCCCTGGCCACCCTGGACCACACCCGCGTCACCATCGCCGCCCAGGCGCTCGGCATCGCCCAGGGCGCGCTCGACTACGCGGTGGGCTACGTCAAGGAGCGCAAGCAGTTCGGCAAGGCCGTCGCCGAGTTCCAGGGCGTCCAGTTCATGATCGCCGACATGGCGATGAAACTGGAGGCCGCCCGCCAGCTCACCTACGCCGCCGCGGCCAAGTCGGAGCTGGCGATGCACGGCCGGCCGCAGAAGGACCTCACGTTCTTCTCCAGCGCCGCCAAGTGCGCCGCCTCCGACGCCGCCATGGAGATCACCACCGACGCCGTCCAACTCCTCGGCGGCTACGGCTACACCCGCGACTACCCGGTCGAACGCATGATGCGCGACGCCAAGATCACCCAGATCTACGAGGGCACCAACCAGATCCAGCGCCTGGTCATGGCCCGCCAGCTCCTGAAGTAGGTCCCTAAGATTGCCGTCCAGGGAGACGATCTCCACCAGGTCACCGGGCGGAGCATCCTCACTCCACCCGGTCGCGCCGGCCCGCGTCCGTCACGGCCGTCATGGGCGTCCGCCTGGCCGACGAATCCTGCTTGGCCGGGGTGTCCCGTCCGGCGGAGGTGATCTGGAACCAGACGGCGTTGCCGGCCTCGTCGTCCCGATCGGTGCCCCAGACGTCGGCCAGGAGGTCCACCCAGCTCAGGCCCCGGCCGCCGTCGCTGTCGTCGTCGGTGGTGCGCATGGTGGGCACGCTGGTCGCCGAGCCGTCGTCAATGACCTCCACGTGCAGGACGCCGTCTCCGATGCCCAGGCAGACGGTCAGCGTGCCGCCCGGCAGGGAGGAGTCACTGTGGACGACGGCGTTGGCGACCAGTTCGCTCACCAGCAGTGTGACCGTCTCCAGCGTCTCGGCCGCCACCTGGCCGGCCAGTAGTTCCGCCGTCCAGCCCCGCACCGTCCCGGCCGACCGCGGGAGGCCGGGGAAGTCTCGCTGGTGGAGGGTGTGCAGCCGAATCCGTCGTTCGCCCCCTTGGGCCGGTCGCCCGCTCCTCACCCGGTATGAGCCTGGACACAGGGCCGCCCTCGGTTCCCGTATCGCCACATGGTCGCCTCGCTCCTGTGCTGCCACATGGTCATCCCGCTTCTGTATCGCCACATGGACACCTCGTTCCTGTGTCGCCACGCGCTCACCTCGCTCCCGGGTCGTCATGCGGTCACCGCCGCCATGATCATGTCTGCGGCGTGCTCGTCGAACGCCCATACCCATTTGTCCCGTCTCCACAGCCGGGACCACCACGGCCGCCAGGTGAAGACCCAGCCCCACGCCCGCCGGACGACCTGAACGCGGACCCGTACCCCGGAGGCGGACATGATCTCCATGACCGGCGGCCCGACGGCGGGAACGATCAGCGAGGTGGCCACCCCGAGGGAACGCAGATCCCAGCCCAGCCGCACCAGATGAATGAGCTGTTCCTCGTGCGGCGTGTGCATTCGCATTTTGCCTGTCATGCTGACCCCACCATCTCGGGCAAATTATCGCTTTTTTGTCATAAGTCGCCCGAAGAAAACTTTTAGGCCTACAGGGTGCCCAGGTCGATGGGGAGATTGCAGGAGGAATCTGCGGACATTCCGCTGACAGAAACCTCCGCATGATGTATCTGTTAGTCGCCGATTCGTCGACAGAAACCGTCGCGCCCTATGCGCACACTTAAGGGGTGGATATGGCCAACGATCTAGATCCGCGTTTGACGCCGATTCAGCGCTTCGGTCGCGAGCTGGGGCGGGCCCGCAGGGAGGTGGGCCTTTCACAGGCGCGGCTCGGCGCGCACCTGGGTGTCTCGTCGTCGCTCGTGGGACACATCGAGATAGGCAACCGGACACCCAGGCCCGAGCTGGCCGCGCGGTGCGACGAGATCTTCAAGACGGACGACCTCTTCGCCCGTCTCTGCCGGAACATCACCTCCCCCTGCGGACCACGCTGGTTCCTCAGGTGGTCGGACGAGATCGAGCCCCGGGCGCGCATACTGCGCAGCTGGGATCCACTGCTGGTCCCCGGCCTGCTGCAGACCACGAGCTATGCGCGGTTCGTCTTCCGGGGTGGCCTGGCAGCCTCGGAGCAGCAGGTCGAGGAGCAGATCAGCGCTCGCATGCGGCGCCAGCTGATTTTCAAGAGGGACAGCCCGCCGGTCCTGTGGGCGCTGCTGGACGAGTGGGTGATCCGCCGTCTCATCGGGGACCGGGAGGTCATGGTCGAGCAGCTCGACCACCTCGTGGCCGTCGCCGAGCGCCAGAACGTGACGATTCAGCTCGTTCCCCACGACTCGCCGTGTACGGCGGGCCTGATGTCCGGCTTCGTTCTCGCGGAACTGCCGGACGCGCCGACCACCGTCTCCGTAGAGTCGGCGGGGGCGGGCGAGGTGTCGGCGGAGCATGAACTGGTGACTGTCATTTGGGGTAGATATGACAAAATCCGAACGGAAGCGTACCGTCCCGGGCAGTCGCTAGAGATGATTAAGGAAGCGAGAGACCAGTGGCAGAGAAAGAGCTGATCGGAGTGGACCTCTCCCAGGCCGTGTGGAGGAAGAGCTCCCGCAGCGGCGACAGCGGCGGAAACTGCGTCGAGGTCGCCGGCAACCTCCCCGGAGTCGTCGCCGTCCGTGACAGCAAAAACCCCACCGGCCCCGCTCTCCTCCTCTCTCCGGACGCGTGGGAGTCTTTCATCAGCAGCCTGAAGTCCGGAAAGTTAGACTAACCCAAAACTCCAGACCCGAAATTATGGCCCTCCCAAGGTCCAGTCCGGGAAACACCCCCATCACCTCTTTTCGCCGTTCGTTATGGGCCTGAAGGGCGAGGATCGTCTTAACAAGGCGACTTCCGTGAAGAGGACAACGGCGTAGCCTCCGTAAGATGCGTCAGATCTTCGGTCGCGCACTGGCCCGTTCACCGAGGCCGAGAAGATTTGGGCGAGCGGAATAGGCGCTCTTCTACGCGTTACCTGAGGATTTCGCCTGGACGTAGTTGGTTGACCTCTGCTGCGGAATCTGGAGTGCTCACGCGACACGCGGGTCCTTTCCGGGAAGATATCGTGACGTGTGTCCCCTGAAAAAGTAGATTGGGATGTCTCGATAGTCGGTGTCGTGAAGGCGTAATGCCTGCTCAAACGCCGTGGCGGTCGCCCTCCTGGGCGACCGAGGATCGCAACGACGTGCGCGACGGTAACCTCAACGGCGACCCAGAGTGGCGGTCACCCTCCGGGGCGGCCGAGGATCACAACGATTCGACCGATTACACAGCGGGCACTCCCTGCAAGTGGCGGTCAACCTCCAACAGGGGCGGCCGTCATGGGATGCCTCAGCCTCGGCGGCCGGAGAGGGTGGCGGTGTAGGTGGAGTTGCCGCACGGGTAGCCGCCGAACCCGCGCATCGAGATCCGTCCCGAGACGGTGCCGTTGTCGCGGAAGGTGTAGGTGGCGCCGCCCTCGGTGGGATGGTAGATACAGCTGGTGATGCTGCCGGTGGCGGTGAAGTTGTTGGCGAAGGTGGCGGCGATCCGCCTGTCGGGCACGACCGACACGGTGTTGCCGTTGACCGTGACGTAGGCCATGTCCAGGGAGGCGGCGCTCCTGACGCAGGCCGAGTTGCTGCCGTACCAGATGGCGCCGACGTCCGGTGTGCCGGCGGGGAAACCCGACTTCAGGCAGACCTCCACCGGGTTGACCCCGTTGTTGGTGACCCGCGTGACGGTGTCGCGCAGGACGACGGTGCCCGAGCGCTGGAAGTTCCTGCCGCTGACGGTGCCTGAGAGGGTGACGCTGTAGGTGATGGCGCCGCGGGCCGTGCTCGCCTGACCCGTCCGGGCCTGAACCGTACTCGCCTGAGTCTGAGCCTGAGCCGTACCCGCCTGAGCCGTACCCGCCTGGGCGGGCGCCGGAAGAGCCGTGACGGCCAGCGTCGCGGCGGCGAGGCTGGACAAGGCGAGGGTGGACAACACGATGCGTGCGCGCATGCTTCTGCTCCTGACGGGAAAGACCGGGCCCCGCGCCGAGTGTGCGCCGGCCCGCCGGTCGCCCGCCATCCCCAATCATGGGGATGGCGGGTGGGCCGGCCGGCACGGCAGGATCAGCAGAGGCGCAGCTCTATCACCCAGCGCAGCGCCGCGGCGCGGGGGGAGAGATTCTTCTCCCCGGGGTGGGAGGCCAGGTACTTTCGTTTGCTCGCCTCAAGGTGGTCGGCGACGGTACCTGGCCTGATCCCCAGCTCCCTGGCGGTCTCCTTCAACCCCAGGCCGCGGCAGCCGACCGCGGCGACCACGTCGAGTTCGCGCGGCGACAGGCGGTTCACCCTGCGGCGACGGCCGGCCAGGATGAACGCGCCGGCCAGCGCGCTCTCCAGCCGGACCGGATCCATCCGCAGGCCGGCGAGGATCTCCTCCTCGCTGTCGCCCTCGGCCAGCGCCCGCAGCACCGTGCGCTGGCCGACCGACAGATCGGCACGTTCCAGCGGCCGGGCCTCGGCGTCGTCGAGCAGGAAGGCGGCCAGCAGCGCGGAGACGTAGTGGCGGCCCGAGCTCACCACGCCGACCGCGTGGACGTACTCGCGGTGGGTGGTGAAGCGTTTCTCCACATACCCCCAGGCCCCGGCGGCGACCACATCGAGCACCTGTTCGCGGCCCGCGACCCCCGAGGTGGACAGCACCCGCCAGCCCTCGGCGGTGAGGTGGGCCACCGCCTCGGCGCCCATGCGGCCCTCGGGCAGTGAGTGGTCGCAGACCGCCACGTCTCCGGGGTGCCCGGCGGCGAGCGCCTCGACGGCGGTCACCGGCTCCAGCACCCGGTACCCGGCCTGGCGCAGCGCGTCGGCCAGTGGGTAGGAGACGATGAGGTGGTCGTCGACGATCCCGACCAGCCCGCTCCCCGTCTCGTTTCCCACCCTGTTCCCCGCTCCGCCTCCGGTCTCGTTCACGGTCCCTCTCCCCGATCCGGCTCACAGTTCTTCTCCCCGCGTGGGCCGCCGCCAGCGGATGGTGACCTTGGTGCCGCCGCCCGGCGGCGAGTCGATCTCGTAGCCGCCGCCGTGCCGTTCGACGGCGGCGAAGCTCCGCGACATCCCGCCGCCGTGATGTGCCGGCCCCGGGGAGAAGCCGCGGCCCCGGTCCCGTACGACGATGACCACCCCGTCGTCGTCCGCCACCGCGTAGAGGTGCACGCCCCGCGGGTTGCCGGCGTGCCGGGCGACGTTGTTCAGCGCCTCGCGGGCCGCCGAGGCGAGCACCCGGCCGACCTCCGGCGGCGGGTCGGCGCGCATCCGCAGGACGTGGGTGAGCTCAAGGTCCAGGTCGGCGGCGCTCTCCACGACCTCCGCCATCAGGTCGGCGAACGCGGTGGTCTGCTCGTCTGTGATGAACCGCCTGGCCCGCTGGGCGGCGCGGCGGGCGGCGCGCGCGGTGGACGGGTCCAGCAGCGGGCTGCCCGCGACCCGTTCCACGATCGGCAGCAGATCGTCGTGGATCGCCCGGTGAGCCGATTCGCGCTGGCGTAGCGACTCCTGGCGGCGTTCGTACTCGGCCAGCAGCCGCTGCCCCTCCTCGGCCAGCCGCTGCGCCCGCACCGTCTGCGCGGCCAGGCCGCGCAGCTCCCGGCCGATCAGCACCGCGATCAGGAACCAGAGCGCGAAGCCCAGCAGGTCCGAGAGCAGCTTCTGGGTGATGTTCGGATGGATGGCGGCGGTCCAGACGGCGGCGAGCACCGTCACCGCCGCCGCGGCGTGGCGGCTCCAGCCCAGCCCCAGGCCGAGAACCGCCGAGGTGGCCAGCGAGAACGGCAGCAGGGCCGTCATGACCACGTTGCGTTCGTACGGCAGGGCGGCACGTGAGCCGACCGCCATCACGACGAGGCTCACCAGCACGTCGGCCCAGACCAGGAGGGGGTCGTGCAGCGTGCCGGTACGCCAGGCCCGGTGGGCGAACCATCCGGCCTCCGCGACGGCCGCGGCCGTCGCGGTGAGAGCCGCGGCCGGTGTCACCAGCCGGTGCCAGGAGGTCAGCGGGACCAGGAGAAAGGCCGTGGTCCCCACCCGGGCATAGATGATCATTCTGGCCATGCGCCGTTCGGTGGCGGCCTCGACGTCGTGTCCCGCGAATTTCACACGTAGCGGACGTGTCCGACCCCGGCCCCGGGTTACCGCGTGCCCCGATCGTTACCGCGCCGCCTCCGGAGGGCGGAGGCCGGCGTCGCGATCGGGGCTTACCCGCCCCGGCGGGCGGTCGCCGGATGCCCGGCTCGTCCAGACCCCCTGAATGAGACCTTCGCCCTCAGGCGTGGGGAGGAGGTCATTTCTTGCAGATGTTCTGGGTCGCGGTCCTGGCCGCGGGGTCGGCGGCCGGGGTGGTGGCCGTGGCGCTCGGCGTCGCGGTGGGGGTCGCCTTGACGGTGACCTTCCTGGCCCCCGAGTACTTCCGGCCGACGACCACCTCGATCCGGTCGCCCAGGTTGTCGACCAGCCGCGTCTCGGCCCCCGGCAGCGCGGAGGCCAGGGTCCGCGCGGAGTCCTCGCGGGCCGGGCCGTACCGGATGAGGGTCTTGTCGTGATCTCTCTCCCTGGTGTCGCCGGCGCCCTCGGGGACCAGGAAGCCGGCCTTCCGCAGATCGGCTCTCGTCCGCGCCCCGAGGCCGGTGATCAGGGTGCCGTTGAGCACCTTGACGGAGATGCGCGCGGGCGGCACGGTCAGCGGGGTGGTCGTGGGGGAGGGGGTGGCCTTCGGCGTCGCCGACGGTGTGGCGGCCGGGCTCGTCGTGGGCTTGGCGGGTTTGATGAGCGGCTCGTCGGCGCCGATCCGGCGGAACAGGTCGGCGGCGGCCTTCTTGTCCCACAGTACGGCGGACTCGCCGGTCGGCGTCTTGTAGTCGACGTCGGCGAGCGGGACCGTCGCGAAGGTCACGTCGTCGGTGGAGACGTCCTTGAGCTGGTCGGCCAGGCCGAGCAGGTCCTTGCGGAGCGCGTCGTCCACCCGGAGCGTGCCGAGGGTGCTGTTGACGAACGCGGCGAGCTTGACGGGGTTGGCCAGTGTGCCGCCGCTCAGGGCCTGGTGCAGCAGGGCCGAGATGACCTGCTGCTGGCGGTCGATGCGGTCCAGGTCGGAGCGGGCGGTGGCCCGGGTGCGGGCGTAGGCGAGGGCCCTGGTGCCGTCGAGGGAGTAGGTGCCCGGCTGGAGTTTGAGCGCGGTCTTCGGGTCGTCGATGGCGACGGGGGTGCAGACCGAGACGCCGCCCAGTGAGTCGACCACCTGGATGAAGCCGAGGACGTTGACCTCGATGTAGTGGTTGACGGTCAGCCCGGTGGCGTTCCGGACGGTCTGTACGGCGAGTTTCGGGCCGCCGAACTGATAGGCGGCGTTGATCTTGTGCATGCCCTGGCCGGGGATGGTCGTCCAGGTGTCGCGGGGGAGGCTGACCACGGTGACCCTGGTGTGGTCCTCCGACAGGTGGAGCAGCATCATGGTGTCGGTGCGCTCGCCGCTCTCGCGGCCCAGCTTGAGCTGGTTCTGCTGGCGGCGGGAGAGGTTGTCGCGCCGGTCCACGCCGACGAGCAGGATGTTCATGGCGCCCTTGGCGTCGGACCCCGCCACGTCCGCGTCGACCGACTCGATGTTGGTGCCCACGTAGCTGGTCAGCGCCCACGTCGTCCCCGAGCCGCCCAGCACCAGGCAGGAGAGGGCGCCGGCGGCGATCAGGCCGCGCCGCCGGGAACGGGCGCCCCGGGCGGACCTGCGCTCTCGCCGGGGATTCACCCGGACGTTCCCGTAGGCGTCGCCGCCCACGCGCACACCCAAGTCGTCCTCTTGCGGGTCGCGCATGCGTGGCCCCCTAGGCTCCAGCTGGGTCGATCAGGTACCCGTCCGTACAGTAGCGTGAGCGACGCCATGAAGCAGTTCCCCGACTCGCCCGCGCCGGCGTCGTCTCCCGAGACACGTGTCTGGCCGCCCATCTCCATCGTCATCCCGGTGCTGAACGAGGAGCGCCATCTTCGGGAGGCGGTGCGCCAGGTCCTGTCGCAGCACTACGCGGGACCGATCGAGGTCGTGCTCGCGATCGGCCCCTCGCGCGACCGCACCCAGGAGGTCGCCGACGCGATAGCGGCCGAGGACCCACGGGTGACCGTGGTCCCGAATCCGACGGGGCGCACTCCTCACGCGCTCAACGCGGCCATCGCCGCGTCCCGCAACGGGATCATCGCCCGGGTGGACGGCCACGCCATGCTCCCCGAGGACTACCTCCGGGTCGCGGTGGAGACGCTGGAGGAGACCGGGGCCGACAACGTCGGCGGCGTCATGGCGGCCGAGGGCGTCACGACGTTCGAGCAGGCCGTGGCCCGCGCGATGACCTCCAGGATCGGTGTCGGCGGGGCCAGGTTCCACACCGGCGGCACCGCGGGGCCGGCCGACACGGTCTATCTCGGAGTGTTCCGCCGTGAGGCGCTGGAGCGCGTCGGCGGCTACGACGAGCATTTCCAGCGGGCGCAGGACTGGGAGATGAACCACCGCATCCGCGAGACGGGCGGCCTGGTCTGGTTCCAGCCCCGCATGCGCGTCTCCTACCGGCCCAGGCCCACCATCAAGGCCCTGGCCAAGCAGTACTTCCACTACGGCCGCTGGCGGCGGGTGGTCGCCCGCACCCACGAGGGCACGATCAACCTGCGCTACCTGGCCCCTCCGGCGGCCGTGCTGGCCATCGTCGCCGGTCTGCTCGTCTCGCCGTTCTGCTGGCCCGGCCTGCTGATCCCGGGCGGATACGCGGCGGCGATCCTGGCCGGGGCCGTGGTCACCGGCAGTGGTCTGCCCGCCGGGGCGCTCGTCCGGCTGCCGCTGGTCTACGCCACCATGCACATGTCGTGGGGGTGGGGCTTTCTGACCAGCCCGAGGAGTCTCGGCAAGCCGGAGCGGCCGGAGCGGGAGCCCGGCTGATCCGGGACCTCAGCCGTCCGAGGGGGCGGCGCGCTCCCAGGCGCCGTTCACCGCGTCGTTGAAACGGGTCATGGCGTCCGGGTGGTCGGGGCCCAGCAGATAGCTCTTGAGTTTGCGGCGGGTGGCCGCCAGCGGGTCCTCCCCGCCCTGCTCCAGTGCCAGGAGTACGGCGCGCAGCTCGCTCAGCCCCTTGGTGAGCGGGTAACCGGCCTCCGTGCTCGGATAGCGCTCGCGGAACGACTCCTCGGACATCCCCGCCACGTTGGTCACCATGTACGGCTTGCCGCTGGCGATGAAGTCCGCCACCACGCTGGAGATGTCGGTGATCAGAAGGTCGGCCTGGTTGAAGCAGTCGTAGAGGGCCGGTTCCGCGTCGATGACGGTCAGGTGCCGCAGGAGTCCGGTGCTGCTGGACCCGGCCGGGTGGCGGGCGATCGACCGGGACAGTTCCGCGGCCCTCAGCAGCGCCTGGATCCGCTGGTGCGCGCGGCGCGCGGCGACGTTGCGGTAGCCGGTCAGCGGGTGTGGCTTGTAGATGACCCGCACCGGGGGTGAGTGGGCGAGCAGGGCGCGGACGATCGCCGGGCCCATGGTGATGATCGAGGTGTGGAACAGGTCGTCGGTCCACCCCTCCCAGGTGGGCGCGTAGAGCACCGTGCGGTACGGCAAGCCGGGCCCGGCGGTGTGGATCCCGGTGAGCTGGGGACGGCCCACCTCGTGGATGTCCTCGTCGCGGACGCCCACCCGGGCGCGGAGATAGCGGTCGCGGCCCGCCTGCCCGGCCACCCAGACCTCGTCGTAGACCTTGGTGAACGGGTTGAACGACGCCTCCTTGTCGCTGTCCCCGTGGCCCAGGAAGACGCTGCGCATCCCCTGGATGCGGAGCATGTGGATGTTCTTCCCGACGTTGGACGGGTACAGGCACAGCCGCGCCGCGTCGAGCGCCCCGAAGCTCATCAGGTCGGCCGCGGCCGGGATGCAGACCACCGGCAGCGAGGTGTCGGTCAGCAGGTGGAGCATGTCCCGTTCCCGCAGCACCACCACGGTCCGCCGGTCGATCCGCTCCAGCGGACGGAGCCACATGGCGGCCTGGTAGGCCGAGTCGTTCGGCCCCGAGAAGTACAGGATCACCTCGGGTGAGTACTCCGTGAGGCGTTCGTTCACCGCCTTCAGCACGGCGGCGCTGTCGTGAAGCGGCCGGATCCGGCGCAGGTGGGGCAGGAGTCCGGTCACGGCCGCCAGGCCCAGGAGCAGCCCGAGCGCCGCCCCCGCCGCGCCCAGGTGGTCGGCGCCGAGCGCCGCGCCCAGGGCCGCGCCGCCGACCGGCAGTACGTCGAGGTAGAGGAGGCGCATCCCCTGGTAGTTGACCAGGACGTTCCACGGCGGCGCGGGGAGCCGCACGGCGTCGAGGTTGCGGGTCAGCACCGGCAGCTGGGTGAGGGTGCGGTTGTAGTGGAACGCCATCCCGGTCTGCGCCGCCCGCAGGCCGTGCAAGGCCAGCAGTCCCAGGACCAGGGCCGCGAACCAGGGCGAGTCGGTGCCCGCCGTACGGGCGGCCAGGAGGATCGCGGCCGTCTCGCGGATCGCGAACCGCAACGTGACACCCAGGTGCACCCTGTTCAGCAGATCGACCGGCGAGCGGGCGTATCGCCTGGCGGCGATCTCCGCCGCGTAGGAGAGGGCGCAGAACACCGTGAACGGCCACGGCCGGGGCCCCAGGGCGGTGACGATCAGTAGCGGATACCAGCCAAGCACAGCAGCGCACACCATAAGTGGACGAAGGTCATGCTTCATCCTCTGACGCTAACCTGTGTACCGGTGTTTACCCTGGTAGGCGCGCTGTGTCACATGTCCGTTGAAGTGATGGATGGGTGATAGATGGGTGTCTCCGGCGTGGTCTGGGGGGCGACGTGCGGTGACAGAGGGTTATGCACCTTTTTTCGCCCGCCCCGTCACCCCCGCCCCGCCACCCGTCGTGCCGCCGCGCCCCGCCGAACGGTCACGGGCCGCCGAGCCGGACGTCGATCACCTGTCCGGTGAGGTCGGAGATGAGCACGTCCAGCGAGGTCTGGGCGACGGCGCGCGGGGACAGCAGGGTGTGCGCGGGCTCCTCCCCGAAGGCGCGGATCCGCATCGGCGTGCTGGTCCGCTCCGGGTTGACGCAGTTGACCCGGACGCCGTACTCGGCCCACTCGTCGCCGAGCGCCTGGGTCAGGTTGACCACGGCGGCCTTCGACGAGGAGTAGAGGCTGTAGTCGGCCCGGCCCCGCGTGTAGGAGGAGGAGGTGTACAGCAGCAGGTGGCCCCGGGTCTCGCGGAGGTGGGGGATGGCGGCCCTGGCGATGTTGATCGGGCCGAGGTAGTTCACGCCGACGGTCTCGGCGATCGTGCCGTCGTTCACCTCGCCCAGCTTGCCCATGTGCAGCACTCCGGCCGTGTTGACCACGTAGTCCACCCGGCCGGTCTCCTTGGCCGCGTGCGCGAGGGCGTCGCTCACCGCCTGGGGGTCCTCGACCCGTACCCCGTTCAGCGACCGGGAGAAGGAGAACACCTCGGCGCCGTGCCGTTCGGTCAGGCTCACCACGTCGGCGCCGATGCCGTAGCTGCCGCCGAAGACGACCACGGTCCTGCCCTCCATCGCCTCCCGGTAGGCGAGGGAGGAGTGCGAGGGGGCGTCGCCCGCGGCGAGCTGGAAGAGCTTGTCGGCGATGAACACGTCCACCGGGTGGGTGACCTTCATGTTGTGCTCGCTGCCCGGCACGATGTAGATCGGCACGTCGGGCAGGTAGCGCAGCACCACGCCGCAGTCGTCGGTGGGCGGCTGCCGGTCGAAGCCGGGGTCGGCGAACGCCCGCTCGTAGGCCTCGCGGATCACCGAGAGCCGGAAGCACTGCGGGGTCTGGCCGCGCCGCAGCCTGGACCTCTCCGGGATGTCGCGGATGATCTCCCCGCGCGGTCCGGGGGCGGCCACCACGATCGTGTCCGAGCTCGGGATCGCCACGTCCACGGCCGAGTAGACCTTCAGGGCCTCCACGCACTCGGTGATGATCCGGGGTTCCAGCAGCGGCCGTACGGCGTCGTGCAGAAGCACGTCGCACTCCTGGGTTCCCAGTGCCTTCAGCGCCCGCCAGGTCGTGTCGGTACGGCTCGCGCCCCCCTCCAGGATCTTGCCGACCTTTCTGAAGCCGTTGCGGGCGACGAGCCGCTCGACGTCCTCGGTGAAACCCGGGGTCATCAGCACGATGATCTCGTCGATCTCCGGGGCGGCGTTGAACACGGCGAGGGTGTGCTCCAGAATCGTCTTTCCGGCGATCTTGAGGAGCTGTTTGGGAGTGTTGAGGCCGACCCGCTGGCCGACTCCGCCGGCCAGAACGACCCCGACGGTGCGTAGACGTGGTTCAACAGCGGCCAAGGTCAGCTTCCTTCAACGGTCCGGATACGGCGAGCGTAACGGTTGACTACCCGATCGCAGGTCGCGGTCCCGTGCTATGCAGTCAAGATCTCGCTACGCTAAGTGCGCACTCCCCGATTCGTACGGTTACCCCGTCGGATACGAAGGAGCCCGATTTGCAGGAATCTGATGCTTTCGCGCAGTCTGAACCTTCCATGCCCTCTATGTCTTCCACGCCCTCCATGCCACCCGTCCCCTCCCAGACCGCCGCCGTCGTGCTCGCCACCACCGCGGCGGCCGGGCTGCGCCGTGCCGACGGCACGCTGCTCGATCGGCTGACCGACCAGCTCGTCACGCTCTCCACCGGGGACGTGCACGTGATCGCCCGATCCAGCGACGTCATCCACGCCCCCGGCGGCACCTACATGATCGGGTCGGAGGGCTCGCACGGCCTCGCCGACGATCTGCGCAGGGTCGCGCGGGTCGCCCGTACGGCCACGGGGCCGGTGGCCGTGGTCGCCGGAGACCTGGTGGCCCACACCGAGGCGCTGGCCCTGCTCTTTGAGCATCCCGACCGGGGCACCGGCGCCCTCGTGGCCAAGGGGGGCGGGGAGTCCGGGCCGCTGTGCCCGCCGGTCCGCGTCGAGAGGGGCCTGGTGGCCGCTGCCGGCACCCCCTTCCAGGACGTCACCGGGGTCAACGGCACCTTCAGGGGCGTGCTCCAGGTGGGCGTGCCCGACCTGCTGACCCTGGCCGCGACCGCGGAGACGCTCGCTGACCTGGCCGAGGTCGGCAGGTTCGACGCCGCCGCAGCCGACGCCGCCGCAGCCGACGGCGCCCACGCCACCCACGGGGCTGACGGCGCCGACGGCGCGCACGCGGTCGAGGCCACCGAGCTGATCCTGGCCGGCCTGATCCGTTCCGGGGTCACGGTGCGCGCGGCCCGGCTCGGCCGGCTGCGCTGCGACCGGGTGACCGGGCAGGCGGAGGCGGACGCCGCCGCGCTGCGGCTGGGCGAGGTGGACGAGGGCCGCGCCCGGCTGCACGCCACGGTCAAGAGCGACGACGGCTTCTTCACCACCCACTTCGTGAGCCCCTGGTCCACGCACCTGGTCAGGGCCGCGGCCTGGCTGGGCCTGACGCCGAACGCGGTCACCGGCATCTCCGTCGGCCTGGCCCTGCTCGCCGCGATCTGGTTCTCGGCCGGCACCCGCCCGGCGCAGATCGCCGGGGCGGTCCTGCTGTACCTGTCGTTCGTGCTCGACTGCGTGGACGGCCAGCTCGCCCGCTACACCCGGGCGTTCTCCCCGCTCGGCGCCTGGCTGGACGCCACCTTCGACCGGGTCAAGGAGTACGTCGTCTACGTGGGCCTGGCCTTCGGCTACGCGGCCGGGCTGGACGACTCGGGCGGCGGGCCGGACGGCATCTGGGCGCTGGCGGTGGCGGCGATGATCCTCCAGGTGCTCCGCCACATGATCGACTTCTCCTATGCCGGGGCCCGCGCCGACACCGACCGGGCGGGCCGGGGCCCGGCCGGTACGGCGGGCCCGCCGACCGCCTGGGGCGACGTCACGGTGCCCCAGGCCTCCGCGACCTCCTCCGCGCGACCGGCCTCCCCGGCGTCCCCGGCGTCCCCCGGACACCCGGCGTCTCCCGCGCCCTCGGCCTCTCCGGCCCGGCCCGCGCCGGACCCGGCGGTCTCCAGCGGCGGGGCCGATCCGGGCAACTGGGTCGTGCGGCTGTCGCGGCGCATGGAGCAGGACTCGGCCACCCGCTGGTTCAAGAAGATCATCGTGCTCCCCATCGGGGAGCGGATGGCCCTGATCGCGGTGACCGCGGCGGTGTTCAACGCGCGGGTGACCTTCATCGCGCTGCTGACCTGGGGCACGGTCGCCGCCCTCTACACCCTCGCCGGGCGGGTCGGCAGGTCGATCGGCCGATGAGCGTGGCGGGCGGGTTCGGTGACGGCCGGGTCCGGGGTGAGGATCGGGTCCGGGTCCGGGGCGGGGCCCGGGGCCGGTGGACGGCGAGGCACGGCGGGCGGTCCGCGAGACGAGCGAGGAGAGGGGGCCGAGCATGGCTTCCGTGCACATGACACCGGTGCCGCGCGGCAACGTCGTGGCCTACCGGGACGACGGGGTGCTGTCTCGGGCGATGGGCGCGCTGGTGGCAGGGCAGCTGCCGCCGCTGCCGCCCGCGGTGGTCGGGATGTTCGTGACCGGGGTGCTGCTGATGGTCGGCGTGGCGGGGTCGGACGGCCTGGCGGTGTTCGCGCCGGCGGTGGCGCTGCTGCTGGCCGGGCCGGGCAGCTCCCATCCGCACGACGGCCGGGTCGACTGGCTCGTCCCGCCGATCCTGCGGCTGACCGAGTACGGGTTCGTGGCCTCGGTGGGGTTCGCCCACGACGTGCCCCCCTGGTTGATCTTCGTACTGCTCGGCGCGATGGCCTTCCACCACTACGACCTCGTCTACCGGCTGCGTCAGCGCGTCTACCCGCCGCCGTGGCTGTCCACTTTCGGACTCGGCTGGGACGGGCGGATGCTGCTGATCGCGCTGGGCGCCCTCGCCGGGCAGGTGACGTTCCTCTTCGTGCTGCTCTCGCTGTATCTGTGGGGCCTGTTCGGGTGGGAGAGTGTCACCTGCTGGCTGGCCGCGCCGAGGACGGGGGTGGAGGCCGTGGATCTGGGAGCACACGATTGAGGACACCCGGCAGACCTCTGATTACACGATCAGGGTCCGAAGGCAACTAACCTTTGGGGCCTAGGAGTGCCCGTCGAGGGGCTCACTTGAATTTTGAATGAGGAGTGCACGTTGCTGGGAATGGTGCTGGCCGCCGGGGCCGGACGACGCCTGCGGCCGTACACCGACACGCTGCCCAAAGCGCTCGTGCCGGTCGACGGAGACATCACGATCATGGACATCTCGCTGCGGAACCTCGCGGCGGCGGACCTGCGTGACGTCGTGATCGTCGTCGGCTACCAGGCGCGGGCCGTACACGAGCGCAGGGCCGAGCTGGAGCGGCGGCACGGTGTGAAGCTCACCCTCGTGCACAACGACAAGGCCGAGGAGTGGAACAACGCCTACTCCCTGTGGTGCGCGCGCGACTACTTCGACCAGGGGGTTCTGCTGGTCAACGGTGACACCGTGCACCCGGTCTCGGTCGAGGAGACGCTGCTCGCCGCGCCGGCGACCGGCGACATCCTGCTCGCGGTGGACGATGTGAAGAAACTCGCCGACGAGGAGATGAAGGTCACGCTCGACGCGGACGGCCACCTCAAGCTGATCACCAAGCTGATGGACCCCGCCGAGGCCGCCGGCGAGTACATCGGCGCCACCCTGATCCGCCCCGGCATCGGGGACCGCCTCGCCGACGCCCTCCAGGCCACCTTCGAGCGCGACCCGCAGCTCTACTACGAGGACGGCTACCAGGAACTGGTCGCCCGCGGCGAGAAGATCTCGGTCGCCCCGATCGGTGAGGTCTCGTGGGTCGAGGTCGACAACCACGACGACCTGGCGAAGGCGCGGGAGATCGCGTGCCGATACTAGCCAGGATGCTGCCCGCCCCGCTGACCATGGAGGTGCGGCGGGGCGCGATCGCCCAGCTCGGCACGTTGCTCGCCGACAGCCGGGTGGCGACCTCCGGGCGGGTGGCGGTGGCTGTGGGCGCGAGCCAGGGGGACAGGATCGCCTCGGTGATCGCCCCCTCGCTCGGCGAGGCACAGGTCTTCCGGGTGGCCGACGGGTCGGTGGACGCGGCGGTCTCGCTCGGCGCCGACCTGCGCAAGGGCGCCTACGAGGCGGTCGTCGGCATCGGCGGCGGCAAGACCATCGACGCGACCAAGTACGCCGCGTCGCTCGCCGGGATCCCCATGGTGGCGGTGGCCACCAACCTGTCGCACGACGGGATCTGCTCGCCGGTGGCGTCGCTGACGCACGACGGCGGCAAGGGCTCCTTCGGAGTGCCCATGCCGCTGGCCATCGTGGTGGACCTGGACTTCGTCCACGACGCGCCCCCGTCGCTGGTCCGCTCCGGGGTCGGCGACGTGGTGAGCAACCTGTCGGCGATCGAGGACTGGCAGCTGGGCAACTCCGAGCGGGGCGAGCCGATCGACGGCCTGGCCTGCGCGATGGCCCGCACCGCGGCGGAGGCGGTCGTCGGCAGGGCCGACTCGATCGAGTCCGACGCCTTCCTGACCGTGCTGGCCGAGGCGCTCATCCTTTCCGGCATGGCGATGGTGGTCGCCGGATCCTCCCGTCCGTCCAGCGGCGGAGACCATGAGATCCTGCATGCCGTGGATCAGCTTTTTCCCGGCACCTCCAATCACGGCGAGCTCGCCGGGATCGGTGCCGCCTTCTGTTTCTTCCTCCGCGAGGACTCGCGGAGGCTGACCCAGGTCGTCGGCTGCCTGCGCGGGCACGAACTGCCGGTCACCCCCGCCGACGCGGGGCTGACCGAGGGGCAGTTCACCGAGGCGGTCATGCTGGCCCCCTCCACCCGCCCAGGGCGTTACACGATCCTGGAGCACCTGCGCCTGTCGGAGCCGGAGATTCGCGATCGGGTGGGGGATTATGTCCAGGCCGTCGGTCGCTGAGTTCCGTGCGGTCGCCCAGCCGCACTCGACAATGGGCCGCAACAGCGGCGAGCACTGGGCCGGCTCGCTCTACATGCGGAAGCTGTCGATCTACGTCACCTGGTTCCTCGCCAAGACGCCGATCACCCCCAACCAGACCACCTGGCTGATGATCCTGTCCGGGGTGCTGGCGGGCGTGGTCCTCGCGCTTCCCGGCCTCGGGGCCGCCGTCGGCGCGGCCCTGCTGATCCAGCTCTACCTGCTGCTGGACTGCTCCGACGGCGAGCTGGCGCGGTGGACCGGCAGGACCTCCATCACCGGCGTCTACCTCGACCGGGTCGGCCACTACTTCGCCGAGGCCGCGCTGCTCATCGGGCTGGGCTTCCGGGCGTCGGAGATCCTGCCCGACTGGTACACCGTGATGGGCTTCGCCGCCGCGCTCGGCGCCATCCTGATCAAGGCGGAGACCGACCTGGTCGACGTGGCCCGCGCCCGCTCCGGCCTGGTCGCGGCGACCGAGAGCTCCGCCGAGCAGTTCCGGTCACGCGGCCTGGGGCTGGCCCGCAGGGCCGCGGCGGCGCTGCGGTTTCACCGGGTCGTCCAGGCGGTCGAGCTCTCCATCCTCGTGGTGATCGCCGCGCTCTGGGATCTGCTCAACGGCGGACTGGCCGCGACCAGGGTGCTCACGGTCGCCTGTGTCGTGGTCGCCGTGGTGCAGATGGCCCTGCACCTGGTGAGCATTCTGGCCTCCCGGCGGCTTTCATGAGGAACCGAATGGCGTGCCGGCGCGTCGTAGGTGCGAACACCTTGCCATTTGGTGGGTGTTCGCCTGCGGTTCCGATACGCTTATTTCTCGGTAAAACAGAAAGAGTTACCAAAGCCAGCATTGCCCCGCCCAGCAGACTCGGTGATCATGAAAGTATGCTCCGTACGTGCTCTCGACGCGTCAAGGCGATGACCCGTTGAAGATCTCGTGCGTCATCCTCACCATGGGCAACCGCGTCCCCGAGCTGGACCGGGCTGTCGAGTCCGCGCTGCACCAGACGGACGGCGACGTGGAGGTCGTCATCGTCGGCAACGGCGCGGACGTCCCCGAGCTGTCAGCCGGCGTGTCCGCGGGCTCCTCGGCCTCGATCAAGACGGTGCGGCTGAGCCACAACACCGGCATCCCGGCGGGCCGCAACCGCGGCGTCGAGGAGTGCTCGGGCGACGTGGTCCTCTTCCTGGACGACGACGGCTGGTACGCCTCGCCCGATGTCGTCTCCCACCTGCGCGAGCGCTTCTCCACCGAGCACGACCTCGCGGTCATCTCCTTCCGCGTCATGGACCCCGAGGGCGGCGTCGGCCAGCGCCGCCACGTCCCCCGCCTGCGCGCGGGCGACCCGGAGAGGTCCTCCCCGGTCACCACCTTCCTGGGGGGTGCCTGCGCCATCCGCCGCTCGGCCTTCCTCCAGGTCGGCGGCCTCCCCGAGCGTTTCTTCTACGCGCACGAGGAGACCGACCTGGCCTGGCGGCTGCTCGGCGAGGGCTACCGCATCGAGTACGACGCCCAGACCGTCATGTATCACCCGCAGGTCCCGCCGACCCGGCACGCGGACTTCTACCGTCTCAACGCCCGCAACCGCGTCTGGCTGGCCCGCCGCAACCTCCCCTGGCCGCTGGCCGCGCTCTACCTCCTCAACTGGATGGTGCTCACCCTGATCCGCGAGCGCTCCCGCACCGCGCTGCGCGCCTGGTTCACCGGCTTCGCCGAGGGGCTCCGCGAACCCGCCGGAGAACGTCGTCCGATGGGCTGGAAGACCGCCTGGCGCATGCTCCGCCTGGGCCGTCCCCCGATTGTCTGACCCCCGTACGCCCCGTCCGGCCGCGAGGCTCGGGGACCACAGGGCCTTCGGCCGGAGAAACCGGACCTTCGTCCCTTTGCTCCTTCCCCGCTCCGCGTGATCCTGGAGGAGGTGGCAACGGTCGGAAGGGAAACAGACACGGTGGACGTCATAGACATGATCGACCAGGTGCAGGACACCGCATCGGTCAAGCGGGTCTTCGGTGAACCCGTCACCCAGGACGGTGTGACGGTCATCCCCGTGGCCCGGGTCGCCGGAGGGGGCGGCGGCGGGGGCGGAAAGCAGGAGGGCGAGCACCCCTCGGAGGGGACCGGAGGCGGGTTCGGCCTCGGCGTCACACCCGCCGGTGTGTTCGTCATCAAGGACTCCCACGTCCGCTGGCAGCCCGTGATCGATGTCAACCGCATCATCCTCGGCGGCCAGCTCGTCGCCGTCGTCGCCCTGCTGACGGTCCGCGCCATCGTGCGAATGCGCGCCAAGACGACGAAGAGCCGATAGCGCTCCGGGGTCGCCCTTCAGGACCCGCTCGCCGGCCGGGCCGTACCGCTCACTCCCGGCGAGGGGTGCTCCGCGCCCGCGCCACTCCCCGCGCGCCCCGGACCGGCGTGTTCTCGACGTGGAGGCGGGGACTCGGCGGTGGGGCCGCCGAGCCGCACCGGCCTCCCGCTGTTACCACTCGCCCGGGTCGGACCCGAAGCAGTCGGGAGAGTCGGCCACTCTGAGGACCGTCAGGGCGGTGGTGGTGCCGCAGGTGGCGACGGGCGCCAGGGGCGGAGCCGGGTCGGCGGAGGCGGGGGCGGCCAGCGCCACAGACGAGGTGCAGACGACGGTCAGGGCCAGGACGGTCAGGCGCACGATGCCGCGCATGCGGGGTCCTTTCTGAGGGGGAGGCGGGTCTCCAGGCCGGTGCGGCGAGTAAACCCATGGTGACGGAAGGTAATGTAGCAACCGCGGAACGTTTCCGTAGCCCTTTGGGCGGACGGGATCGCGCTGGAGGCGTCGTCCGTACGATGTGCGGGAAACGCCCCGGCGGTGGCGGGACTCCCGGTGACGGGAGCGCCGGTTTCCCCGCCCGGCGGGCCTAGAGATCCTTGGCCTCGCCGAAGGACATGGTGAGCTGGGAGGTCGTGGCGGTCATCACCGCGTGTTTGGGCAGGCCGAGCTCGCTCAGCTCCTTGGCGACCGGGTGGTTGCCCAGGCGGATCAGGGCGCCCCCGGGGCGGGTGCGGACCCTTCGTGGGGACATCGACCAGGAGGTGCGGCGGGTGACGCCGTCCAGATGGGTGTAGGCGTCGACGGGGGCCAGCGCGCCGCCGGCGGGCACCGGGAGGCCGGGCTTGACGAGCAGGTCCAGCACCAGGCGGCCGTCCTTGCGGACGATGCACCGCTTGTAGGGGGAGGACAGGCGCAGGTCGATGTCGGCCAGTTCCGTGGGGAGGCCCCAGATCGCGCGGCCCGCCTCCAGGGCGAAACGCCGGTCGACGGGGAGCCAGTGGACGAACGCCCCGGCTCCGGTCCTGCGCAGCTCCGACAGGCCACCGCCCAGACCCCGGCGGGGTGGCGGCCCCGTGTCGGGCCGGATGAGAAAGGCGACGCCGAACTCCCGGTAGGCGTCCAGGTCGCCGTCGACGTAGTCGGCGAACCCCAGCACGCACAGGGCCTTGCCGGGCAGCACCTCGGCCACGTCCAGCCCCGAGTAGGCGATCACCGCCCGGGCGGCGTCCGCCCTGACCAGGTAGGAGGCGCTGCACGCCGTGGCATTCCGGATGCGCACCGGTGTGGAGATCTCACGTCCCTGGATCAGATGGCGTGCCATGCCTCCAGTAGATCAATCTCCACGCCGGACGTCACCGGTTTCCCCGCTCGTTTCTGCATCCGCCCGACGAACTCGCCCGTGTGGCCGGGCCGGTAGACGCGTTGGTCGGCTACCGGGGAACCTGGGCTGAACGCTTCCTGTGGGCGGGGGAGTCGGACGGCCGGCGGTAGAGCCAGACCAGGCGGGGCTCCAGCAGCCATCGGAACAGTGTGCGCGCCTGCGGCAGGCACAGGACGAAGGCCAGCAGGAGCGCGTTCGACGCGAGCGCCAGCACGCCCAGCGGGCCGTGCAGCCAGGAAACGCTCAGCCAGCCCTGGTCCTTGGCGATGAGCACCAGGACGCCGTGGAGCAGGTAGGCGTAGAGCGTGCGGGTGCCCAGCTCGGAGAACCACGTCTCGCGCCGGGGTACCAGCGCGAGCACCGCGACGGTCAGGACCAGCGCCGCGACCAGTACGGCCCCGCGCACGGTGAGCCCCATCCACCAGTTCAGGTGCATGTGCTTGAAGCTGTAGCGGAAGTAGACCGGGTCGAGACCGACGCGGGGGGCGATGAGGACGGCGATCCCCATGCCGGCGACGACCGTGACCCCGGCCGCGATCCGTACCCAGAGCGGTTTGAGCAGGTCGAAGTGTTCCGGTTTGAGCAGCAGTCCGAGCACGTAGAACGGGAGCAGGCCGAAGAATCGGTCGAGGCTGAAGTCACCGGAGATCTCCGAGAAGCCCGCCACCATGTAGATGGTCACCGCGACCAGCAGCGGTTGCCGCATCCGCGTCCAGATGGGCGTGGAGATCCGCCAGAGCACCAGGGCGACCAGATACCAGTTCAGCCAGGCCGGGTCGATGATGGTCAGGGTCCACTTCTGGCCCAGCGAGTAGCGGAGCAGCGCGTAGCCGATCTCCACGAACGCGTAGGGGACCAGCAGCGTGTCGACCAGCTTGTTGATCTTGGCGTTGGAATTCCAGAAGTTGCGCCCGAGATAACCGCTGATCAGCACGAACGCGGGCATGTGGAACGTGTAGATGAACAGGTACGCCGACTTGGCCGAGTGCGCGGCCAGGGTGGGCACCAGCGAGTGCCCGGTGACGACCAGGGCGATCAGGACAAACTTCACGTTGTCCAGGTACGGCTCGCGCTTCTTCCTGGCAGGGGGAGCGGAGGGCTTCTCCGGCGAGTCCCTCTGCGGCTCGGGGAACGGCTGCTGCTCCAGGAGCGCCCGCCGTTCCGCCTCCGGCTCCGGCAACCGGCTGGAGTTCTCCCAGTAGGAGAAGGGCCGTTCGGGGGCGGGCGGGGCCTCCTGCGGCTGGACCTGGGGCACCCCGGCCACCCACGCCGGGGTGTGGGGCGCGGGATGGGCCGCGCTCTGGCCGGGGGTCTGGGACGGGGGCTGTCCAGGAGCCTGAGGAACACCGTGCTCCGGCGACCACCCCTGCTCCGGAGGCCGGGGGATGCCCTGCTCCGGTGACCACCCCTGCTCCAGGGGCCGGCCGGTGCCGTGCTCCGGCAACCGCTGAGGGAAGCCGGGCTCCGCCGCCCAGTCCCGCTCCGGCATCTGGGCCGGCGGGGCCGGGGAAACCTGTGACCAGTCCTGCCCCGGCCCCTGGGCCGGGGGAATCTGTGACCAGTCCTGCCCTGGCCCCTGAACCGGTGGGGCCGGGGGAACCGGGGGAATCTGTGACCAATCCCGCTCCGGCCTCTGGACGGGTGGGGTGGGTGACCAGGCGGGGTCCAGCGGGTCCAAGGGGCGGTTGGCGGGGGTGGTGCGGGGCGCCGTGTCAGGCCGCCTGGCGGAGGTGGCCTCCTGCGTGTCCTGATAACGCGTTCGCGCGTCCGGGTGGGGGGGCCGCGTGTCCGGGGGGGAAGTGCCGGGGTAGGCCGTTTGCGTGTCTGGGTAGGGCGCTCGCGGGTCCGGATGGGGCGTGCCCGGGTGGGGCGCTCGCTCGTAGGGATGGGACGCCTGGGTGTCCGGGTAGGGCGTTCGTGTCTCCCGTGCGGCCGACGACGGGGGGGCCGGATAGGGGGCGCTCGTGCCGAACGCCGGAGACGTCCCGTAGGCGGTGGGGGGATAAGGCCCATGTGCCCCGGGGGTGGGATAGGGCGCCTGCGCTCCGGGGGCGGCGGGCGGGGGGAGCGGCTGCGGGTCGCGGTAGGCCGGGAAACCCCACGCGGTGACCTCACCCGCCTCGTCGTCGGTGTCCCGGTCGTCCTGACGGTCCTCCCAGGCGGGGGCGGGAGCGGGGACGCCGTGGCCGGACTGCTCCGGCCACGGCGTCCGGGGCGCCGGAGACGGCTGCGCGTGCTCGGGCATCGGCCACGGGGCGGGTGTCCGGCCCTGTCCGCCGGCGGACCCGCCGGTGTCGGCGCCGGAGGCGTCGTCATCCCCGGGGGGCGGTACCTGGAAGGGGGGGCGGGTGTCGCTCACGGGGAAGACGCTCAGCTATCTGTCGGAGACTGGGAAAAGTCGGACATGCCAGCGAAGTCGCCCAGGAGCACCGGGGGGCGCGGCCACGTGGCGGGGGTTACCTCGCCGACCCGACCACCTTAAGTGTTCATGGGGTCGGTGTCGCACGCGTGTCACGTGTTTCCCGTGGTTCCCGGCGAATCGTGATCTTCACCGGACGACGGGTCCCCACCGCCCCCGCCTCTGCTCCCCAGGCCAGGGGCGGGACTCTTGTCGGCCCCGCACACGCGGGGATGGCCCACTCCGGCAGTACATCGAGGGGATCCGCGACTGCCCCCCCGATCGCCTGGAGGGAGGCCGCCCCGGACTCCCCCAGACCCGTCCGGTGACCGCTCCCCGAGATGACCGAGGGCGTCCCCTGGTGGTGGCGAACTCGGGGCCGTACCGGATGTGATCATGTCCGCTGACGGCGGGTAACCTGTCGTCAGATCTTGCGGTTGTGCTGGATGGCGGCCTGTAGCTGGATATGAGCTGACATTTGGACCACGACGGCCGGACGCAGCCTGAGTATCGTCCAGGCATCACTGTGTGCCCCGGGGTTATCGAAGAGGGGCTTGTGGGGACGCCCCCTCTTTGATGACCGTGAATTTAGATGCACCAGTAGTGGCTGTTGCCACTCACGGCGTCATTGGACACCGTCTGCCCTCTGATCACCACCGTCAATGTGGTAATGGTGAAGTAGGAAAACTCACGTGACGGATGATACGTGCATCGGTAGGAAGCCTCCGACCGCGACGCTCGCCCAGGGGTGCAGGAATGCCTCGTCGGCCCTGAGCCAACCCGGGTTTCGGAAGCGTCGGCGTTGATCCGGTACAGCCAGCTCGTGGTGGCGCAGGCCGACGGCTTCTCGCTGGTACAGCGCGTGATCTCCCCGGATCCGATGATGTCTCTGCTGTTGGGGGTCAACGTCACCGGATGCTCCGCGACGATCCAGCACCCGATGACGGGTCCGGCAGAGACTGTGCCGTTCTCCGCGTCCGCTGAGCCAATCCCGGCGAACGCGGTGCTTGCCGGTCCAGGCGGTGTTGTCGACTGGATCGACTGTGGGGAAGGCTCCGGGGCAGACGGGTCGGTTGCGGCCATAGCCGGGCCACTCAGGGAGATGGTTGCCGTAAGCGTGATGATGGCAACCACGAGCCGCCGTAAGATCGTCATGTATCACCGTCCTCTTTGTGGACTGTCTCCAAACCCACGCGATCATCGCAATCCACGACAAAATCGGTCAATAATTCTTGACTCATCTTTATGTAATCTCTACGGCGTAGCCCTCCTAGCCACCCTTCCCGCTCTCGACTCTGAGAGGTTGGCTTGAAACGATCGGGCATATGGCACTCCGAATCCACCACCTCATGCTGCGATGCATAAACCCTTTGTCGGTCGCCTGTTTCTGGAGCAAGGCCCTGGAGCGCCCCATCGACTCTGGCCCGAACGGTTGCTGGATCAGTCTCGGCCCCGAGAACAGTCCGGCAACGATGCTGTTCGTGCGTCATGAACTCGATGACGCCAAAGGGGGGGCCCGGCTATCCGTGCGTCTCAACGCCGTCGACGGGACCCTGACCGAGGAGATCGCCAGGTTGGAGCGCCTGGGGGCCACACTCATGAGTTCGCATGACCGAGGTAGAGGCCTCGGATGGGCCGTCCTGACCGATCCAGAAGGCAACGAGTTCATCGTCGACTCCAGCGATGCGGAGGTTGCCGCAGTACGAGCTGATCTGACCATCCCCGTTGACGGACCAGACCCCGGCCAAGGGACATGACAGAGAATGGGCTTTTCCTGGCGGTCGGGCGGAGCCTTTGCGACCGATGCGGAGTGCTGGTGCCCGCGGAGGGGTACCGGCCCCGTATACGCCGGGACGGTTCGTGCGGGTCGGAACCTTTGTGACCAGCGCTCGATGGATCAGTGCTCACGACCATGTCGTGGCGGTGTAGGCGTCGCTCTTGGCGGGATCGTATCGGTAGTGATGTTCGGCCCGGTCGGGCGTTGGCAGTGGCCCGACCAAGTGCGCGACTCGGTCGAGCGCGTCGCGCGTCTCCCGGCCGGCGCCGAGCCGTGCCCACGCACGGCCCTCCTGGGCGGTCGCTTGGATGTAGGCCGAACTTCCCTTCGGCGCGACCCGTTGCGCTCCCTGGGACAGGCTCAGCGCGCGCCGGTAGTCCCCGGTCGTGAGAACCTGCCACGCCTCCGTTTCCAGGGACCACGCCATGATCTCGGGGTGTCCGGCGTGCTTCGCCAGTTGAGCGGCCGTCCGGAGCCGTGCGGCGCCCGCCGGGAACTGGCGAAGGTCGATATGACAGGTGGCGGCGAGCAGGGACAGCCAACCCCCGACCACGAGCAGGCGCCGATACTCGGTGAGCGTCTTCCTCGCGTCGATCAGCTGAGAGACGTAGGCGAGGTGACGGCGCACCCGGCCGAGCAGCTCCGCCGGTGGCGTTCCGGGGTAGGCCACCGCTAAACCGTCAACGACCGTCTCCAACCGTTCGAGTGTCTCGGCACCAACGTCGCTGATGGCTACACGGCGGGCCAACTCCAAGGCGTCGAGCTCGTCATCGAGGACTGCACCACTTCGGATGTCAGCCTCGGTGCTCTCGCCGAACAGCTCCGCTTCGCCGGTGCCGAAGGCTCGTGCGTACAGGACGCGGTACGGGTCTTTGGGCCGGCACTTCCCCGCCTCCCAATTTCTGATGTTGCGGACGATGCTTTCCCGCGAGGGGGGGTGTATTCCAGGGGCCTTCTCCGTGCTCCGAGGGCAGATCGGAGAGAAGAGCCGGCGACCACTGCCCCGGGCGCCTGACGATCTTTGGTGGGACGCGCTTCAGAGGCAGGGGTTGGTGTTGGCGTCGACGACGTTCTCCTTGATGCTGTCCGGGATCTTGATGGGGGAGGCGACGCCCTTCCAGTCGGCGCCGATGACGAGCTGGATCACCGGTCCGCCGGTGGCGGTGCCCGCCGTACCGGTGGCGGGGGGAGTGGCGCCCGTGCCCGGGGTGGATGTGGCGGCGGGCTTGTAGGGCTCCACGGTGTTGGGCTTGATCTTGCCCGCGGCGGGGACGATCTTCTCCTGGTGCAGCAGCTTGGCGGCCACGGGCTGGGCGTAGTCCGCCCCGTCCTCGGCGTTCTTGGCGTACAGCACCTTCGTCTTCGGCTGGTCGGCGCCGGTGGGCAGCTGGGCGTTGCCCACCTCGACCACCGTGAAGCCCTGCGCCGTCAGCGCCTCGGCGACCTCCACGGCCCTGCCCGAGGTGTTCGTGCCGTTGAGCACCTGGACCCTGACCTGGGCGGGTTTGATCGCGGGTTTGGCCGGGGCCTCGGTCTCCTTGCCGGTATCGGTATCGGTACCGGAGGGCTTGGGCGTCGCGGTCGGCTGCACCTCGATGTCGCTGCGGATCGCGGCGAACAGCTGGTCGGCCTGCGGCTGGGCCCACTCGACCCGGCCGGGGTCGGGCGCGTAGGGCCTCCACGGCACGGTGACCGACTTCAGCCCCCTGGCGGTCAGAGACTTCGCGCTCTGCGCGATCTCCAGGAGTCGCGCGGTGGTGAGGTTGCGGTCCATCGTCACGGAGGAGGTGGCGGCCTCAAGGAAGGCGGTCAGTTTGCTGAGGTCGGTGAGGAGGTCGGAGCTGGTCGCCTTCTTCATCACCTGGGTGAGGAAGACCTGCTGGCGTTTGATCCGGCTGATGTCGCTGCCGTCGCCGAGCTGGTAGCGGGCGCGGACGTAGGCCAGGGCGGTCTCGCCCTGCACCGTGTGCTTGCCCTTGGTCAGGTCGAGCTTGGCCTTCTTGTCCACCACGTCCTTGGGCAGGCAGATCTCGATGCCGCCGAGGGCGTCGACGATGCCCTTGAACCCGGAGAAGTCGACCTTGACGAAATGGTTGATGTGGATCTGGGTCAGCGCCTCGATCGTGTCCCACGTGCAGACGATGCCGCCGTCGTTGAAGGTCGCGTTGATCTGCCGGAGACCGGGGGGAATGACCGCCTTGGTCCTGGGGTTCTGGCACTGGGGCGCCTGGACCATCGAGTCGCGCGGGAAGCTGACCAGGGTCGCCTTGTCGCGGTTCGGGGAGATGTGCAGGAGGATGATCGTGTCGGTCCGCTCGCCCTGCCCCTGCAGGTGCTGGCCGTACTTCTTGTTGCCCGCGCCGTCGCGGCTGTCGGAGCCGACGACGAGCACGTTGAGCGCGCCGGTCTCCGGCGGGCGGTTCGCGCTGAGCCTGCCCTCGACGTCCTCGCGCTTGATGTTGCCCTCGATGTCCCGGTAGAACTTGTAGCCGGTGAGGGTGCCGACGACCATGACGCCGGTCAGCGCGATGCTGACCCAGGCCCCCGCGCTCAGCCGCCTGGCCTTGCCACCGGCGCCGCCCGGCCTGCCGTGACCCCCGGAGCCGCCCGGCCCACCGGAACCGCCGTGCCGGGGGGGAGCGCCCTGCGGGGTGGGGTTCTCGGGTGGTGATCCACCGTCGTGGCCCGCGCGCCTGGAGCCCCGGCGGCCGGGGATGGCCGGTGCGGTGTTCCGAGCGCTTACGGCGACATGCCGGTGGTCGCTCATGCGATCTCCTCGCTCGGCCGCGGCATCCGGGGCTGTTTCAGCTCGCTCATCGCGCCCAAAGAGTAGGTCACGGGGCGAGTGCCGGGAGTCGTGATGGTGCGAATTTGGTCATGACCGCCCCCCGCAGCCTCCGTGATGATCAGGCCGCCCAGCATACTCAAATACGGACATTTATTGGTATGTTAGTGAAGGAGGGTTTACTCAACGCAAGCGCCGCCGCGAGGCACGCGACCGGTACGGCGGGCAGCACGTACCGGTAGTCGAACTCCGCCACCGCCGCCGGCATGACGAGCAGCACCGTCGCCGTCGTCCAGGGAAGCAGCCACGCCGTCGAGGCCGGGCGGAACCGCCGGACACCGGCCGCCACCGGGGGAAGAAGCAGGATCACCAGCACCGCCGCGCCGGGCAGGTGGGCCACCCGCTGGTAGGCCCGCATCCAGCCCGCGTAGGGCTCGACGATCCGGGTGTCGATCGGGCCCCGCTGGTAGCGCTGGGCGAACCCGGCGCCCACCATGGCGGGATAGCGGCCGGGTGGTGCCGGCGGCTCCGCGGGGAACTCGTAGTAGTCGTAGATCTCCTGATCCGGGTAGACCGGACGGCCCAGGGTGAACGAGCGGGCCAGCTCCGAGGTCACCGAGCCCAGGTAGTCGAGGGGCTGACTGCGGATGGCCAGCGACGCGAACCGCCCGGCCAGCGTGTCGTTCTCCCGGGTGAACGTGATGCCGGGCAGCCTGACCAGCGGCGAGTCCTGGCTCCAGACGTACTCCTGGGCGGGGGGCCGCTCCCCGGGCGGGCGGGGATCGCAGAGCACGGCCAGGTCCGCGGGCGGCCTCATCGCCGCGCAGTCGGCGAAGGTCATCGTCTTGGCGTAGAGGAAGACGCCGTTCGCACCCACGAGGCCGATCCGGTGGTAGGTCGCGTGGAACCAGGCCCCGTACCCCAGGATCGGCAGCGCCGCCGCGGCCAGCATGACGGCGGCCGTGGCCACCCGCCCCCGCGCCCGGTAGACCAGCCAGCCCGCGAAGACCACGACCAGCGGCAGCCCGACGGTCCTGGTCAGCGTCGCCGCCGCGAGCAGCAGGCCGATCCCGGCCGCCTCCCGTCTCCCCGAGGCCGGTGAGACGGCGAGGCAGGCCGCGGCCGTCACCAGCGCGGCGAACAGGGTGTCGGAGACCAGCAGGTGCTCCAGCTCGACCTGGTAGGCGTCCAGCAGCGCGGGGACGGAGGCGAGGACCGCGGCCCAGCCGGGGGCGCGCAGCCGCCGGGCGGTGACATAGACCAGCACGCCGACCCCGAGCCCCAGCAGGTGCTGGACCGCCGCGACGAGCGCGAAGCTGTGAAACGGTTCGAGCAGGCGCAGGAACATCGAGTATCCGGCCGGGCGGACCAGGTCGGGCCGGGGTCTCAGCGCGGTGACCACGTAGGTGTAGGAGTCGGGGAACCAGAGCGCCGGCCGGTAGCCGAGCATGGTGATCGTCCTCAGGACGGCCCCGGCGCCCAGCACGCCCAGGAACCACCGGTGCCGCCGCGCCCACCCGATCACTCTTCGCCCCCTCCGTGTGCCGCGCGTACGCGACCGGGTCCGACGCCCCGGCCGTTCCGCCGAGGCCGATCCCCCGTGTGCCGCGCGTACGCGACCGGGTCGCGCCAGATCGGCGCACGCCCCTGCCGTCCCTCCGCATGCTGCGCGTACGCTACCGGGTCGCGCCGGGCCGACGCGCGCCCTCGTCGCCTCCACCGGGTGCTGCCACTACGCTCGGGGCCAGCTATGAGGATCGGCCGGTGGGATCGGAGGCGCGGGCCCTCGGCGGGCAGGGTGCTCGCCGTGCTGTCGACCGTGCCCGCGCTCGCGCTGGCCGGTTGGCTGCTCGTCGCGCTACCGCTGCTGCTGCTCGGCTGGTTCCGTCCCGCCGTCGCCCTGCCGCTCGGCCTGACGGCCGCCGTGCTCCTGTGCCGGTACGGCTCGCGCCGCCTGCCGGCGACGGCCGGGGCGTCCGCCCGGCAGACGGGCGGGGTGGTCGCCGTGGCCCTGGCCTCGGGGATCTTCAACGGCCTGCTCGGCAGCGAGCAGCTGATCGTCCGCCGTGATCCCGCGACCTACGCGCAGTACGCCGTCTGGCTGGCCCGCCACGGCTCGCTGCCGATCCCGTACCAGGAGGCGGCCTTCGGCGGCGCGGATCCGGCGCTGCGTTTCGGCAGCATGGGCTTCTACGACTTCGGCGGCGCCGTCGTGCCGCAGTTCATGCCGGGGCCGCCGATGATCCAGGCGGTGGGTTACTGGCTGGGCGGTGTTCCCGGGCTGCTGCTGGTCCCGGCGCTGCTGGGGGCCGCGGCGGTGCTGGTCCTGGCGGGGCTCGTCGCCCGGCTGGTCGGCGCACGCTGGGCTCCGCTCGCCGCCCTGGCGTTCGCGGTCAGTCTCCCGATCCTCTACACCTCGCGTGCCACCTTCAGCGAGATCCCGTCCCTGATCCTGCTCTTCGGCGGTCTCGCCCTGCTGCACGACGCCCGGTTCGGGCCTCGCTCCGACGGCGCCGTGGCGGCCCTGGCAGGCCTGGTCTTCGGACTGGCCGTCCTGGTCAGGATCGACGGCCTGCGGGACGTGCTTCCGATCCTCGCCTACGCCGGGCTGCTGATCGCCCTGCGCCGGATCGGTGACCGCACAAAGGGCGGGCTGGGCGTTCCGCTGCTCTGCGGCCTGGCCGTGGGCGCCGGGCTGGGGCTGGTGGCCGCCTATCTCCTGGCCAGGCCGTACCTGAACTATCTGTCGGGCTCGCTCAGGCCGCTGCTGGCCGTCTGCGGCGCGGTTCTGCTCCTCACCCTGGCCGCCGCGGCCCTCGCCCCGAGGCTGGCGTCCCCGCTGCGGCGTCTCGCCGGGATCCGGCGGCTGCCCGATCTCGCCGCGGGCCTGGTGGTGGTGGTCATGGCGGCCTTCGCGGTCCGGCCGTGGCTGCAGACCGTGATCCGGTGGCCGCTCACCCCGGACGACCGGCTGACCTACGGATTCATCGAGCGGACCCAGCGGGCGAACGGGCTGCCGATGGACGGCTCCCGGCTCTACTACGAGGAGTCGCTCCACTGGGTGATCTGGTACGTCGGGGCCCCCGCGGTGGTGCTGGCCACGCTGGCCGCGGCCCTGCTCACCCGCGGGCTGGTCAGGGGGCGGGAGCCCGGCTGGCTGCCGCCGCTGGCCGTCGTCGGCTGGACCACGGTCGCCACGCTCTATCTTCCCTCCATCACCCCCGACCAGCCGTGGGCCTCCCGGCGGCTGGTCCCCGTCGTCATCCCCGGCCTGATCCTGCTCGCGGTCTGGGGGGTGCGATGGCTGCGCGACCGGGCCCGCGGCATGGGGTACGGCCGGTCCGTCCAGAACGGCGTCGCCGTCGCCGGCGCGCTGCTGCTCCTCGTCCCACCGGTGGTCACCTCGGGCGGGACGGCCTTCACCCCGGTTGAGCGCGGTGAGCGCGCCGCGGTCGAGGCGATGTGCGCGGCCCTCCCGGCCCGCGCCTCGGTGCTGATCGTGGAGCGGGTCACCGGTGACCGGCTCACCCCGGTCGTCCGGAACACCTGCGACGTGCCCACCGCCCGGGTCGTCCTCCGGCAGGGCACCGACATCCCGGGTTCGGCCGACGTCACCCGGCTGATCCGCCGCGTCCGCGCCGCCGGCCGCGTCCCGGTCCTGCTCGCCGTCAGGGCGGACCAGCTGGCCCTGTACGGCGAGCCGGTCCAGGTGATGAGACTCCGCACCCGCCAGGACGAGCGCTCCCTGGTCGACGCGCCCAACGGCACCTGGTCGATGGCCGTCGACACCTGGATGGCCGTTCCCTGACGTTCCGTTCCCCGGAGGAGAACGCCCTCCTGGAGGGGAAAAGCAGGGAAAGATCCATGGGAAACCGGGCGAGAAGCGCTTTTCGGCGCCTGAATGTGGGTCCGGCCCCCATCCGGGCAGAGTATCCTCGCCCGACGTGAGCACGCCCGAGACTTCCGAGAGTGAATCAGCTGTGGACGCAACGCCGTACGTCACCATCGTCCTGCCCTGTTACAACGAACAGGACCATGTGATCGACGAGGTCGAGCGCATCTGCGAGGCCATGGACCGCAGCGGCTACACCTACGAGCTCGTGGCCGTGGACGACTTCTCCACCGACCAGACCCTGGCCAGGCTCACCGAGGCCGCGCCGCGCTTTCCGAACATGCGGATCCGGGCGTTCCACCGCAACGGCGGCTCCGGCACGGTGCGCAGGATCGGCACCCAGGAGGCGCGCGGCGAGATCGTCGTGTGGACCGACGCGGACATGACGTACCCCAACGAGCGCATCCCCGAGCTGGTCGCGATCCTGGAGAAGGATCAGACGATCGACCAGGTGGTGGGCGCGCGGACCACCGAGGAGGGCTCCCACAAGTTTCTGCGGGTGCCGGCCAAGTGGTTCATCCGGAAGGTGGCCGAGCGGCTGGCCGGTCAGCGCATCCCCGACCTCAACAGCGGGCTGCGGGCCTTCCGCAAGTCGGTCGCGCGGCCGTACCTGCGGCTGCTGCCCCCGGGGTTCTCCTGCGTGACCACGATCACGCTGTCGTTCCTGTCCAACCAGCACGACGTCTTCTACCTGCCGATCGAGTACAGCAAGCGGGCCGGAAAGTCCAAGTTCAGCTTCATCTCCGACGCCTACCGCTACATCCTGCAGGTGCTGCGGATGGTCATGTACTTCAACCCGCTCAAGGTGCTCATGCCGCCCGCGCTCTGGCTGGTCGGCATCGGCCTGGTCAAGGGCGTCGTGGACATGGTCCGCTACGGGTTCTACCTCACCAGCAACACCATCGTGATCTTCCTGTCCGGCCTGCTCATCGGCTCGCTGGCCCTGCTGGCCGACCTCATCGTGCGCTCCAGGAGCGAGTAGATGCGGATCGCGATCGTCGGACCGGCCCACCCCTACAAGGGCGGCGGGGTCGCGCACACCACCGAGCTGGCCCACCGCCTGCTGGGCGCCGGGCACGACGTGGTGATCGAGTCGTGGCGGGCGCAGTACCCCTCCTTCCTCTATCCCGGCACGCAGACCGTGGACACCCCGGACGGGGCGCCGTTTCCGAACGTCCGCCGCGACCTCGACTGGCGCCGCCCGGACGGCTGGGTCCGCTGCGGCCGGCGGCTGGCCGCCGCCGACCTGGTGATCCTCGTGCTGCTCAGCCCGGTGCAGGTGCCGCCCTACCTGGGCCTGCTGTACGGCCTGCGCCGCCGGACCCGGGTGGTCGCGCTCTGCCACAACGTGCTACCCCACGAGCGCAAGCCGTACGACACGCCGCTGATGAGGGCGCTGCTGCGCAGGGTGGACGGGGTGCTCGTCCACTCGGAGCGGCAGGCCGCGCTCGCCCGTGGGCTGGGACCCGCCCTGGTGACGGTGGCCGAGATGGCGCCGCACCTGCCGGCCGGGCTCAGGCCGGCGGACGGGGGCGCCCGGCCGGTGGCCGACCGGCTGCTCTTCTTCGGCCTGGTCCGGCCGTACAAGGGGCTGGACCTGCTGATCCGCGCGCTGCCCGAGGGGGTCTCGCTCCGGGTGGCGGGGGAGTTCTGGGGCGGTCTTGAGGAGACGGAGGCGCTGGTCGCCGAGCTCGGCCTGACCGGCAGGGTGGAGCTGCGGCCCGGCTACGTGGCCGACGAGGACGTGCCGGGGCTGTTCGCGGATGTGGACGCGCTGGTCCTGCCGTACCGGAGCGGGACGGCCAGCCAGCAGGTGTGGCTCGGCCACGAGCACGGGGTGCCGGTGATCGCCAGCCGGGTGGGGACGCTCGGCGACCACGTCACCGACGGGGTGGACGGGCTGCTGGTCGAGCCCGGTTCGGTGGAGGGGCTGCGCGCGGCGCTGACCGCGTTCTACCGGCCGGGTGAGCCCGGCCGGCTCCGCGCCGGGGTCAAGGCCGTGGACCCCGAGCCCTACTGGGCCTCCTACCTCGCGGCTCTGATCCCGGACTGAGGTCCGGGCGCCGGGGACGGGCTCGCCGGTACTCTTGGGCGTCGCGGAGTCAACGAGGAGTCGCGAAGTCAGCGAGGAGTGGTGGGCGGGCGATGGGCGACGGCAGACGGGTGGCGCAGCTGGAGTACTCCGAGTTCCAGGCGGCCATGCTGGACGAGGAGAAGCGCCGCCGTAAGGCCGCCAAGATCGTGGCGGTGCTCGGTCACTTCCTCGGGCGGGACGAGAACGTCCTGGAGGGCCTGACGGTCGCCGACATCGGCTGCTCGGCCGGGTTCATCGCCGACGAGCTGGCCGCCGCCGGCGCCCGCCGGACGTTCGGCGTGGACATCGACGTGCCCGGCCTGCGCAAGGCGGCCGGACGGTTCGGCGGCCGGGTCGAGTTCGTCTGCGCCGACGGCACCGCGCTGCCCTTCCCCGACCGCTCCATCGACGTGCTGGTCTTCAACCACATCTACGAGCACGTGGTGGACCCCGACGCGATCATGGCCGAGATGCGCCGGGTGCTCACCGACGACGGCGTGCTCTACCTGGGGCTCGGCAACCGGCTCGGGGTGATGGAGCCGCACTACGGGCTCCCGTTCCTGTCCTACCTGCCGCCGGCTCTGGCCGACCGCTACGTCCGGCTCTCCGGCCGGGCCGACAGCTACTACGAGCGCTACCGGACCCGGCGCGGCCTGCGCAGGATGGCGCGTGGCCTGCGGGTGTGGGACTACACCTTCCCGGTGCTCGCCACCCCGGCCGCCTTCGCCGGGTCCGAGCTGTTCCCCGGCGCGGTCGGACGGGCCGCCGAGAGCGTGCTCTCCCGGCTGCCCCGCGCCGTCCTGCGCGGGCTGCTGCCGGTGGTGCCGACCTACCTGTGGGTGGCCACCAAGAGCACCCGCCGCCCGGCGGGGGCGGCCCTGCCGCAGCCCCCCGACCCGGTCCCTCCGCTGTGAGACGGCCGGTGGTGAAACGCGCGGCTGTGAGACGGCCGACGGCGGAGCGGCCGACGGCGGAGCGGCCGACGGCGGAGCGGTCAGTGGTGAAACGGTCAGTGGTGAAACGGCAGGTCCGGTGAAGCGGCTGATCCGCATCGGCTTCCTGCTCGTCGCGCTCGGGTTCGGCGCGTGGGCCGTGGTGAGCAAGTGGGACGGGATCCGCGCCGGGTTCGCCCAGCTGTCCTGGCAGGCGCTCGCGCTGTCGCTGGTCGCCGTGGTCGCGGCGCTGTGCGGCGGGATGATGACGTGGCGGTCGCTCCTGGCCGACCTCGGCTCGCCGCTGCCGTTCCGCCCGGCGGCGAAGGTCTTCTTCGTCGGCCAGCTCGGCAAGTACATCCCCGGCTCGCTCTGGCCGGTGCTCGCCCAGATGGAGATGGGCCGGGAGCTGGGGGTGCCCAGGTCGCGGAGCGCGGCGGCGTTCTTCCTGACCCTGCCGGTGCAGCTCGGCAGCGGGCTGGTGATCTCCGGGGTGACGCTGCTGGCCTCCCTGCCGTCCTCCGCCGCGCCGTACGCCTGGGTGTTCCTGCTGATCCCGGTGCTCGCGGTGGTGTTCGAGCCGCGTGTGATCAACGCGCTTCTCACGTTCGGGCTGCGGAGGCTGGGGCGGGAGCCGCTGGAGCGGCCCCTCACCCGCGCGGGCATGCTCACCGCGCTGGGCTGGGCGCTGCTCGGCTGGACCGCGTACGGCCTGCACCTGGCGGCGATCGTCCACGACTTCGGCCTCTCCGGCGCGTCCCTGATCCCGTTCTCGGTCGGGGCGTTCGCGCTGTCGTGGTGCCTGGGCATCATGACGTTCGTGGTCCCGGCCGGGGCGGGGGTCCGGGAGGTCGCCATGGTGGTCGTGCTGGCACCCGTGCTGGGGGAGGGACCGGCGATCACCGTGGCGCTCTGCTCCAGGATCGTGATCATCCTCGGTGATCTCGTCTGCGCGGGCGCGGCCGGGATCGCCGCCCGCCGCGACGTCGGTCCCACGCACGATCAAACAACCGGAAAACCCGTGTGATTTACCCCACCCCGGCGCACGCTCGCCCAATAGAGTGAGGAGGAGATAAGACAACCGTCCCGCGTGGACTTTGAGGGGAGTGATCGTTCTTGACGCCCCGAGTGCTCGTCGACGCGGCCGCGGTTCCGGCTGATCGCGGTGCCCTGATCAGGTATGTCGACGGACTCGTCGCCGCACTGGACCGGGCGGGCGCCGATGTGGTGGTCGTCTGTCAGCGCGCCGACGTCGAGCGGTACGGGGCGCTGGCCCCCTCGGCCCGGATTCTGCCGGGGCCGACCGGCATCGTCAACCGGGCCGCCAGGCTCGTCTGGGAGCAGACCGGGGTCCCGCTCCTCGCCCGGCAGGTCGGCGCCCAGGTCATCCACGCCCCCTACTACTCGATGCCACTCCGCTCCGGCCTGCCGACCGTGGTGACCGTGCACGACGTCACCTGGTTCACCGAGTCGTCGCAGAACAGCACGGTCAAGGCGTCGTTCTTCCGCTCGGCGACCCGTACGGCCGCCCGGCACGCCTCCAGGGTGATCGTGCCCTCCAAGGCGACCAGGGACGAGCTGATCCGGGTGCTGGCGGCCGACCCGGCCCGGATCGACGTCGCCTACCACGGCGTGGACCCGCAGCTGTTCCACCGGCCGTCGCCGCGGGAGGTCAAGCACGCGGCCGACCGGCTCGGCCTGCACGGCACCCCGTACGTGGCCTTCCTCGGCCCGATGGAGCCCCGTAAGAACCTGCCGAGTCTGATCCGGGGCTTCACCCGCGCCGTCAGGGACCTTCCGTCCCCTCCGGCCCTGGTGCTGGCCGGAGGCGTCCCCGACGCCGGGGTGGAGGCCGCGGTGGCCGAGGCGCCCTCGGCCGTCCGGGTGATCTGCCCGGGTTACCTCGCCTTCTCGGACCTGTCCGGCTTCCTCGGCGGCGCCCTCGTGGCGGCCTTCCCCTCACGGGGCGAGGGCTTCGGGCTGCCGGTGCTGGAGGCCATGGCCTGCGGCGCGCCGGTGCTCACCACGCACCGCACCTCGCTGCCCGAGGTGGGCGGCGACGCGGTCGCCTACACCGAGCCCGACGACGCCGACATCGCCGAGGCGCTGCTCGCACTGCTGTCGTCGCCCGAGCGCCGGGAGGTCCTGTCGGAGGCCGGTCTCGTCCGTGCCAAGGAGTTCACCTGGGAGGCCTCGGCCGAGGCGCATCTGGTGTCCTATCAGCGCGCCCTCGAACAGTGAGTTAACCTCTCGGGATGACGGAGACACCTTTACCGCAGCTTGAGGCGATTCTCCTGGTCGGGGGGCGGGGGACGCGGCTGCGTCCGCTGACCCTCGGCACGCCGAAGCCGCTGCTGCCCACGGCCGGGGTTCCCTTCCTGGCCCACCAGCTCGCCAGGGCCCGCTCGTTCGGGGTGCGGCGCGTCGTGTTCGCCACGTCCTACCGGGCGGAGATGTTCTCCGAGGCGTTCGGGGACGGCTCGGCGTTCGGGCTCCGTCTCGAATACATGACCGAGGAGACCCCGCTCGGCACCGGCGGCGCCATCAGGAACGCCGCCGAGGCGCTGACCTGCGGTCCTGACGCGCCGGTGCTGGTGCTCAACGGCGACATCCTGTCCGGCCACGACATCGGCGACCAGGTCGCCAGGCACGTCGCCAGGCGAGCCTCGGTCACGCTGCACCTGACCGAGGTCGAGGACCCGTCGCGGTTCGGCTGCGTGCCGACCGACGCCGACGGCAGGGTGACCGCGTTCCTGGAGAAGACCCCCAACCCGGTCACCAACCGGATCAACGCCGGCTGCTACGTCTTCACCCGTTCGGTGATCGACGCGATTCCGGCCGGCGAGGTCGTCTCGGTCGAGCGTGAGACCTTTCCCGGCCTGATCGAGGACGGCGCCCTGGTGCTGGGATACGCCGACGCCTCGTACTGGCTCGACGTGGGCACGCCCGCCGCCTTCGTGCGGGGCTCCCGCGACCTGGTGCTGGGCCGTCTCGCCTCGCCCGCCCTGCCCGGTCCCCCCGGCGACCTCCTGGTGCTGCCGGGCGCGACGGTCTCGGCCGAGGCCAAGGTCGACGGCGGCTCGGTGGTCGGAGCCAGGGCGGTCGTGGAGTCCGGCGCCCAGGTCTCCGGCAGCGTGCTCGGGGACGACTGCGTGATCCGCGCGGGGGCCTCGGTGGCGGACTCGGTGGTCGGCCCCGGCGCCGAGATCGCCTCCGGCGCGGTCCTGCGCGACGTGGTGATCGGTGATCACGCGGTGATCGGCCCCGGCAACGAGCTCCTGGGGGGCGGCCGGGTGTGGCCCGGCGTGGTGCTTCCCGAGTGCGCCGTCCGCTTCTCCAGCGACATCTGATCTCCGCCGCGTGCCCGGCGCGGGCACGCGGCTATCGCGCGTTCTGAACCGGAGGCCCGGCGGGGAGGGGGTCTTCGGATCTCCAGTCGCGGCCGTCGCGGGTGTCCGCCCCGATCAGCGGCGCCAGGGCGGAGACGGCGGCGAGGGCGAGAAGAAACCAGATCATTTTCGGCTCCTGGGGATGTCCGGGGGTTTCCCGGAGGCACCTCCAGTGTATGCAGGCACAAGCATTTACGTCTATTGAAACTTACTTGACGATGTGATTAAGCATCGCTGAATCATTGATGTTCCCGATACGGTACCCAGCGCCGCATCAGTGACAGACGGGTCGTAATGTGCCGTCATGAGCGTCAACCCCACCGATACCGCGCTGCGCCGGTCTCTGGCCCGAGCTCGCGACGGCAAAGCTCTTGATCTGACCGAGGCCACCGTCCTGCTGCACGCGAGAGACGAGCATCTCGCCACCCTGCTCGAACACGCCGGACGGGTCCGTGACGCGGGCCTGGAGGCCGTGGGGCGGCAGGGGATCGTCACCTACAGCCGCAAGGTCTTCATCCCGCTGACCCGGCTCTGTCGCGACCGATGTGGGTACTGCACGTTCGCCACCGCCCCGCACAAACTGGAGAGCATGTTCCTGAGCCCCGACGAGGTGCTGGAGATCGCCGGGCGGGGGGCGGCGCTGGGATGCAAGGAGGCGCTGTTCACCCTGGGCGACCGGCCGGAGGACCGCTGGCCCCAGGCCCGCGAGTGGCTGGACGCGCACGGCTACGACGACACGCTCTCCTACGTCCGCGCGATGGCGGTCAGGGTGCTGGAGGAGACCGGGCTGCTGCCCCACCTCAACCCGGGGGTCATGACCTGGCGCGACCTCCAGCGGCTCAAACCGGTCGCGCCGTCGATGGGCATGATGCTGGAGACGACCTCGCGGCGGCTCTTCGAGATCAAGGGCATGCCGCACTACGGCTCACCGGACAAGGACCCCGCGGTACGGCTGCGCGTGCTGGAGGACGCGGGGCGGACGAACGTCCCCTTCACCAGCGGAATCCTCATCGGCATCGGGGAGACGGCCCAGGAGCGGGCCGAGTCGCTGTTCGCGCTGCGCAGGGTGGCGCGCGAGTACGGCGGGCTCCAGGAGGTCATCGTCCAGAACTTCCGCGCCAAGCCGGACACCGCGATGCGCGGCATGCCCGACGCCGACCTGCAGGAGCTGGCCGCCATGATCGCGGTGACCCGGCTGGTCATGGGGCCCCGCATGCGGGTGCAGGCTCCGCCGAACCTGGTCGACTCCGAGTACGAGCTGATGATCAGGGCGGGCATCGACGACTGGGGCGGCGTGTCCCCGCTGACGCCCGACCACGTCAACCCCGAGCGTCCCTGGCCGCAGATCGAGGACCTCGCCGCCCGCACGGCCGCCGCCGGGTTCACCCTGCGCGAGAGGCTGACCATCTACCCCGAGTTCGTGCTGGCCGGTGAGCCCTGGCTCGACCCCCGCCTCCGTGCCCACGTGGCCGCCCTCGCCGACCCCCGGACCGGTCTCGCCCGCGAGGACGCCGTCCTCGCCGGCCGTCCCTGGCAGGAGCCGGACGGCGGCTTCGCCGCCTCGGGCCGCACCGACCTGCACACGGCCGTGGACACCGAGGGCCGCGCCGCCGACCGGCGTGACGACTTCGACAACGTCTACGGCGACTGGGACGCCCTCAGGGAGCGGCTGCCGGCCCCGGCTCCGCCCGGCGCCGCCGCGCCCGCCGCGCTCCTGGGCGAGGTCCGGCGAGCGCTGCGGCAGGCCGCCGACGACCCGGCGGCGCTGACCGACGCCCAGGCGCTCGCCCTCCTCGACACGGCCGGCGACCAGCACGGCGCGGGGGCCGACGACGCGGCGCTGGAGGAGCTCTGCCGGATCGCCGACGACCTCCGCGCCGAGGCGGCCGGTGACGAGGTGACCTACGTGGTGAACCGGAACATCAACTTCACCAACGTCTGCTACACCGGCTGCCGCTTCTGCGCCTTCGCGCAGCGCCGTACCGACGCCGACGCCTACACGCTGAGCCTGGAGCAGGTCGCCGACCGGGCCTGGGAGGGCTGGCAGGCGGGGGCGACCGAGGTGTGCATGCAGGGCGGCATCCACCCGGACCTGCCGGGCGACGCCTACTTCGACATCGCCAGGGCGGTCAAGGCCAGAGTGCCTCGGATGCACGTCCACGCCTTCTCCCCGATGGAGGTGATCAACGGCGCCAGCCGTACCAACCTGTCCATTGAGGATTGGCTGGTCGCGGCCAGGGAGGCGGGCGTCGACTCGCTGCCCGGCACCGCGGCCGAGATCCTCGACGACGACGTGCGCTGGGTGCTGACCAAGGGCAAGCTGCCCACCAGGGAGTGGGTCGAGGTGATCTCCACCGCCCACCGGGCCGGCATCCCGACGACCTCCACGATGATGTACGGCCACGTGGACACCCACGCCCACTGGGTCCAGCACCTCCGGCTGATCCGCCGCATCCAGGAGGACACCGGCGGGTTCTCCGAGTTCGTGCTGCTGCCGTTCGTCCACCACAGCGCGCCCATCTACCTGGCCGGGATCGCCAGGCCAGGCCCGACGGCCCGGGAGAACCGGGCCGTGCACGCGCTGGCCCGCGTCCTCCTGCACGGCGCGATCGCGAACATCCAGTGCTCCTGGGTCAAGCTTCAGGACGATCTGTGCCGGCAGGTGCTCCAGGGCGGGGTCAACGACCTCGGCGGCACGCTGATGGAGGAGACGATCAGCCGGATGGCCGGGTCGGAGAACGGCTCGTTCAAGACGATCACCGACATGGCGGCCATGGTCGCCCCGACCGGTCGGCGGATCCGGCAGCGGACCACCTCCTACGGCGTGCCGGACGCCGAGCGGCTGACCGCGTCGGCGGCCAGCGACGGCGTCTGCGGCAGTGTGCGGGGCCTGCTGCCGCTCGAACAGGTTTGACGGGCTCCGGCGTCACCGGACGTTGAACGCGGCCCGTGTGCGGACCGCGCCGAGTCTCCGCACTCCGCGCGATCCGCACACGGGCCGCGTTCGATGTGGAAAGGCGTCTCGGACCGCTTTTCGCGAGACGTTTCCCTCCCATGTTCCGGACATTTTTCGGCCCCTTAAGGATGAATATTGAATTTCCTGATGTATTTGGAGGAATTTACCTCTCCCGCATAATATGTTATGTCGGATGAGTTCGGACTTGGCCGCCGACGGTCCGGGGTGAACGGGTGGCTGAAGTTCGGATAGGGCGGCTTTCAGATCCGGAGGGGGACTCTCCGTTGAATGGTGCCGGCCGGGTTCTCAATGTGTTCACAGTGTGTGAACCCTCTCCATTTCCAACGCGCCCGGAGGTAATGTCCAGGAAAACGGCCCCAAACGGCGAGAGGAGCCCGGAGATGAGCGTTTTCCCGGAGCCGGACCCATCCGCGTCCCCGCGCATTCGATTCGGTGCGGAACTGCGTAAGGTGCGGCTTCTGTCGGGGCTGAGCCGGCGCAGGCTGGGCGATCTCATCCACACGTCGGTCAGCCACCTCAACATGATCGAGAACGGCCGCCGGGCCCCCACCCTGGATCTGGCCCGCAGGGTGGACGTGGTCCTCGGCCGGGACAGGGAGCTGACCGACCTGCTCGACCGGCTGAACCGCGCGGCGGACCAGCTGCCCCGCTGGTTCCGCCCCTGGCTGGACTTCGAGCGCGAGGCGGAGTCGCTGCACGTCTGGCAGCTGTCGATGGTCCCCGGCCTGTTCCAGACCGAGGACTACGCGCGGGCGTTGATCGGCAACGAGCCCGGGGTCACCGAGGAGCAGGCGGAGGAGCGCCTGACGGCTCGGCTGGAACGGCAGAACATTCTCAACCGGACCAAGCCGCCGATGATGTGGGTGGTGCTGGACGAGAGCATCCTGCACAGGCCCGTGGGCGGTCCGGAGGTGATGAAAAACCAGTTTCAGCATCTCCTGAGGCTGGGGGAAAGGCCCCACATCCTGCTTCAGATGCTTCCCTATGGGGCTTACAGCACGGTGGGGCTGCTCGGCAGCTTCGTCATCGCGGAGATGCCGCGAGGGGGCCCGCCCGTGGCCTACATCGACTCCCAGAGCACGGAGGACCGAGTAAGCGATCGGTCAGAGGAGGCGAAAGCCTTAGTATGCAGGCACGGCGTGATCAGGGCCGACGCCCTGTCCCGGCGCGAGTCACTCGGCCTGATTAAGGAGACGATGCGCAAATGGACGACCTGAACAGGGAACTCCCCGCCGCTCAGTGGCGCAAGTCCAGCCTGTCCGGCGGCGATGGAAGCGACTGCGTCGAAGTCGCCGCCCTTTCCGACGGTCGTCGTGCTGTCCGTGACACCAAGGACCGCACCGGCCCGGCGCTTGTTCTCACCGCCGACGCCTGGTCGGCTCTCACCGCCGCCATCAAGGCCGGTCACCTTAACTGACGGCGACGCCATAGGTGGGCACGCCCTCTAACCGCCCGTTCCTCCCCGACCGGCCATAGGCCGCGCTCGCGCCGCCCGAAGGCACGCGAGCGCGGTCGTGGCGTGTCCTTACCAGGAGGCGTCGGGCCCGCAGGGCGCGTAGGCCGAACTCGCCAGGCTCGACGGCGGCGGGCGGCCCCCGCGCCCCACCCCGGTCAACGAGTCCGGCGTCCCCCTTGTGAGATGAGGCGCCTGCCCAGCCGTTGTGCCGGAGCCTCCACGAGACGCCATGTCAGCGCGCTGAGCCCGAACAGCGTCCCCATCACGCCCGCCAGAGCCACCAGTCGCAGATTCAGCGGCACGGCCAGCGGTACGGGCCAGAACCACTCGACGCTTTCCAGCAGCAGCGGGTGAAGCAAGTAGACCGAGTAGCTGGTCAGCCCCAGCCAGGCCAGAGCCCGCGGCACTTCGCGGTGCCGCAGTGCCATCCCGGCGGCGAAGGTGATCCAGGCGGCGGCCATCGCCGTCTGGAGGCCGAACTCGTCGCGCGCCAGCCAGATCCCGGCCAGTGGCACCAGCGTCACCCATCCGGCTTCTCTCCAGGAGATCTCGCCCTGCTCGGCCCGGTACAGCACGGTGCCGGCGAACATGGTGGCCAGGATCAGCAGCCCCTGCCCGGGGCCGGGATAACTCTGGTTGACCGCCAGCAGTCCCAGCACGGTGACCCCGATGACGATCGCGCCCGCCTGCCGTACCACACCTGAGCCCGCGAGCGCCGAGGCCAGACCCGCCGCCACCAGCGTGGCCGCCACCAGCACGACCGTCAGCATCCGGCCCGATCCACCGGTCGAAAGCAGCGCGACCGGTAGCGTGCCCGCGCCCAGCACAGCCGTCGTGGCGAAGCCGAGCGCGCCCGCGGTGCTCCTCCGGTGCACGCCGAGGACGAACATCGCGGTCAGCAGCAGGTAGAAGGCCATCTCGTACGAGAGCGTCCACAGCACATTGACCAGGTTCGGCACATACAGCAGGTTCTGCAGCATCGTCAGATGGGCCAGCGCCAGGGAGATCGGCCGTGAGCCCCACCAGACGTGCAGGCCATCCCAGCCGGCCGCCACCAGCAGCGCCACACCCGCCACGCACACCCCGAACAGGGGATACAACCGGAGGAAACGAGAGATCCAAAAGGCCCGCACGCTGCCCCGCCGCTCCAGCGATGCCGGCACGATGTAGCCGCTGACCAGGAAGAACACCAGCACGCCGTACCAGCCGGGTTCGAAAACCGCCTTGACCGGCAGCCGTGCCTCGGGCAGCAGGAACTTGAAGGCATGCTCGAAGACCACCATCACAGCGGCGATGCCGCGGAGGGCGTCGAGCCAGGCCATGCGTCTCCTGGCTTGCTGGGCCACCACCGGAATAGTCGGCATCCGGTGATGCTAGCGATCAACCTATGAAAACTACTGATATGTCAATAAATGACAGTGGTCTGGCCGTGATGGTCCATGCAAGGACCGTCACCGTGCTGTGGTGTTCCGCGGCACCGGTACGGCCAGCGGCCGCCGTGCCGTAGCAGGGGTGGGCATCGTTTTCCGGATCGTTTTCCTTTCTTTGCGTAGTCGTTGAACTACCCTGAGTGGCGAAATTCTGTTGCCCTCTAGGTAGGAGTGTGTCCATGGACAGCTCGAACGGCCGGGTTCTCGTCGTCGTCGTGATCGCGACGGTCCTGTTCCTCGTCGGACGGCGCTTCCAGCGGACCGTGGACATCTGGGCGGGGTGGGGCAAGGCGATCAAGGCGGCGGCGGACGCGGCGGCGAAGATCCCGGGTGCGAAGGCGACGGCCTGGGCCGCGCTCCGGGGCATGATCGTGGTCGGCCTGGGGGCGCTGGTCCTGTTCGCGGTTCTCACCAACGCGATCCGCCACGGCTGACGGCCCCGGCCGTCGCAGGGGGGTCCGTGACAGGCGGGGTGGGTGAGCGTCGGCGTCTCGCCGAGGTGCCCGATCCGCGGGCGGGCCGGAAGCGGCCCGGCTCGCGCAGCCGACCGGCCCCGTGGAACCCTCGGCTAACGGGTGACGATGAAGTCGGCGGCCTTTCTCGGGGCGCGGTCGCGGGGCGGGGCGGCCGGGTGGCCGATGGCGACGGCGCCCATCGGGTCCCAGTCGGGGGGCAGGTCGAGCACCTCGCGGACCACGTCGCGGCAGAACATGGTGGACGACACCCAGGCCGAGCCCAGGCCCTCCACCGCCAGCTGGACCAGGAGGTTCTGCACCCCGGCGCCCGCGGCGACCACGAACATCTCCCGCTCCGCCGCGTTGCGCCGGTCGTCGCGGTAGGTGTGCGAGCCCTCGGCGACCAGGCAGGGCACCGCGAGGTACGGCGCGGCGCGCAGCACGTCTCCGCGCCTGACCCGCCGGGCGATCGACTCCGCGGCGAAGCCGTCTCCGCGCAGGTCGGCGATCCACGCCTCGCGCATGGCGTCGAGCAGCCTCCGGCGGGCCTCGGGTGACTCCAGCAGCACGAACCGCCACGGGGTCGTGTGGTGCGGGGCCGGCGCGGCGATCGCGGCCTCCACGGCCCGGCGGACCGTGTCGCCGTCCACCGGCTCGGCGGAGAACTCACGGACGGTCCTGCGGGCGAAGAGCACGTCGCGCGAGCCGTACCGGAACATGTCGTCCTCGGACCGCCGGACCAGCTCGCCGACGCCGGGGCCGTCGGCCTCGGTGGTGTACTCGGCCGCGCCCCGGATCACCGCCACCGGGGTCCGCGCGAGCTTGCCCTTGACCAGGTCCCCGGCGGCGGCGAACTCGTCGGCCACCGCGGTCACGGTGACCTCCAGCGCGTTGCCGTGGTCGTCGGCCATGCCCCGGTAGTCGAGCACGGGCGTCACCCCGGCCACGCCGACGGCCATGTCGGTCTGGCCGTTGCGCCAGGGACGGCCGAAGGTGTCGGAGAGGATCACGCCGACCGAGACGCCGAGCCGTTCCCGGACACGCGCCCGGACGGCCGAGGCGGAGGCGTCCGGATCGACCGGGAGCAGCACGACGGTGCCGGGCTCGGTGTTGGAGGCGTCCACCCCGGCGGCGGCCATGACGAACCCGTGCGCGGTCTGCGCGATCACCGTCTCGCCCCGGCGGGCGACGATCCTGGTGGTCTCGGCCGCGATCGCCTCGCCGCGGCCGACGTCCCGGCGGACCCGGCCCTCCGCCTTGCTCGCGATCTTGGAGGTGACGACGAGGATGTCGCCGTCACGCAGGTACGGCGCGGCCTCGGCGATCAGCTCCCCGACGTCGTCGCCCTCCCGGACCTCTCCGATCCCGGCGACGGGGAAGACCTCCAGCGGAGTGCCGCTCCGGCACCCCGGCCCGCGGCGGACGCCGCTCATCCGGCATCCCCCATCCGGAAGGCGCTCTGGGGTCCGGTGTTCCGGGACGCGGCGAGATCCCTGGCCAGGGTGAGGGCCGCCCGGGCGATGGCCGCGGCGGACTCGGCGTCATACATGATCAGGGGACGCGCCTCGACGCGCACGCCGTCGAGGCGGACTCCGGCGTCCTCCTCGGCGACCAGCCAGCCGTCGATCAGCGGCGAGCCGTACAGTTCGAGCACCGCCTGGGCGGAGCTCTCCACGCCGACCGCGCGCAGGCAGGCGTCGGCCATGCCGCGGACCGGGGCGCCGCCGACGATGGGGGAGACGCCGACGACCGTCTTGGGCTCAAGGGCCTCCCGGACGCCCTTGATCTGCAGGATCGTGCCGATGCTGACCACCGGGTTGGACGGCGGCAGGATCACCACGTCCGCGTCGGCGATGGCCTGGAGCACGCCGGGGGCGGGGCGGGCGGCGTCCGCGCCGACCAGGATGATCTGCTCGGCCGGGACGGAGGCGCGCAGCCGTACCCACCACTCCTGGAAGTGGATGGCCCGGCGGCCCCGCTCGTCGGAGACGACCACGTGGGTCTCGGTCCGGTCGTCGCTCATCGGGATCAGCCGCACGCCCGGCTGCCAGCGGGCGCACAGCGCCTCGGTGACCGCTGACAGCGGGTATCCGGCCGCGAGCATCTGGGTGCGCACGATGTGGGTGGCGATGTCACGGTCGCCCAGGCCGAACCACTGCGGCTCCATGCCGTAGGCGGCCAGCTCCTCCTTGACGACGTGCGACTCCTTCTGCCTGCCCCAGCCCTGCTCCTCGTCGATGCCGCCGCCCAGGGTGTACATCACGGTGTCCAGGTCGGGGCAGATCTGCAGGCCGTAGAGGGTGATGTCGTCACCGGTGTTGCCGATGACGGTGATTTCGGAGTCGGGGGCGGCGCTGAGCAGGCCGCGCAGGAAGCGGGCGCCGCCGATTCCACCGGCGAGGGACACGATGCGCATGCCGCCCAGTCTTTCACTGCCCCGCCCGCGATGCTTCGAAGGCCCCGCCCCAGGCCCCGCCCCAGGCCCTGTGCCCGCCGGACGTTCTCCGGCGGACCGGCCGGCCGCCCACCTCCCGCCGTCGGCGGAGCCGCTCAGAGGCGCACGGGCAGCGTCGCCAGGCGCCAGGTGCCAGACGCCCGGCATCGGCACGCGCTCAAGGTCTTGGGAGTCCACGGCCAGGGTGAGACCGGGGAAGCGGCGGATCAGCGCCTCGAACGCCACCTCGCCCTCCTGCCGGGCCGGCGCCGCGCCCAGGCAGTGGCGCGGCCCGTAGGCGAACGCGACGTGGGTCTCGCCGCGCCGGTCCGGCTCGCGGGTGGCGGACGGTGGATCGGCGGTGGATCGGCGGGGAGACGAGGCCGTCACATAGGGTCCGTGGCCGGACACGCCGTCGCCGCGGGGTGGCGGTCCCCGAGCGGCCCGGGTGTTTCCGGAGGCGGGGCCGTTCCGGGGAGGCGGGGCTGTTTCCAGCGGGACGGGGTGGTGGGGAAACACGTCGGTCAACTCTCTGCTCCGATCTTCCTCGTGCCTTCCCCCTCTTGTTCGTGATCTATCGACGGTGTGCCGGGAGCGCCTTGTCTTGATCGTTATGAGGGGCGTCTCCGCTGGCAGGAGTGCCTGTCGGGCTGCCCGAAATATGTGTCAATAGCATGCAATGAAGCACTTATGAGATTCGTAGGGTTCCTGGGGTGACCGACGCCTAAGTCAGGCATGTGCAAAACTTGGCCCGGGTTTACCTAAGAACCCTTTGGGGGTAGTTGTGATCAATGTCGAGGCTGACCGGCTCCGAGAACCGGCGGCGTGGCTCATGGTCGCCGTGGCGTCCACGCGCGTTCTCATCGGCATCGAGCGTCTGCTGTTCGGCACGCCGTCCCTCAAAGACGCCTCCTTCGCGCTCCGCGCGGCCGGACACCTGGAGGACCTCACCTCGCCGGTGATCCCCGCGCTGCTCGTCGGCGCCGTGCTGCTGGCCGGGCACGCCGGGCCGGCCATCGAACGGCTGAGACTCACGATCCAGGTGGCCGTGGGCACGCTCGGGCTGGCGGTGCTGTTCGGCACGGTCGGCCTGTTCGGCGGCCTGTTCGCCGGAGAGACGGTCCTCCGGGAGAAGGCGGAGTTCCTGGTCGGCAGCCTCCCGGCTCTCGCGCTGACCGCGATCGCCCTGTTCTACCTGCTGCCGAAGGCGGCCCCGGCCGGCTCCCAGGGCGACGCCCTCTCGTCGGGCGGCCTCCGGGCCGACACCGGCTCCCGGCGATCCCGCCAGCAGCGCCCCCAGGAGCCCCGCTTCCAGGAGCCCCGTTCGCAGGGGCCCCGGCAGGAGCCCCGTTCGCAGGAGCAGCGGTCCCTGGAGCAGTACGGCGCCGCGCACGGGCACCTCCCGCATGGCGCGCCCGTCCACCCCCAGGGTGCGCCCCTCCACCCCCAAAGTGCGCCCGTCCACCCCCAGGGCGGCCAGCCGCCGCAGGGCTTCCACCCGCAGGACCCCGCGCAGGGCGGCCCCGCCTACTCGCAGGAGCAGACGCCGCGGCAGGGGCTCCGCTCCCCGGAGCAGACGCCGCAGCAGGGTTTCTCCTCTCCGGAGCAGGGCGTCCCGCAGGGCTTCCAGCAGCATGAGCAGGCCGCCCCACAGGGCTTCCCGTCACATGACCAGGCGCCGCAGCAGGGCTTCCACGCCCAGGAGCAGACGCCGCGGCAGGGGCTCCGCTCCCCGGAGCAGACGCCGCAGCAGGGTTTCTCCTCTCCGGAGCAGGGCGCCCCGCAGGGCTTCCAGCAGCATGAGCGGGCCACGCAGGGTGGGCACGCCTACCCTCAGCAGCAGTTCCAGCCCGCTCCTCAGCCGCCCTACAGCCCGCCGGCGCTCCCTCCAGCCCCCGCCGCCTCCTCCTCTGCCGAAGGGCACGGCGGTCCGCAGCAGGCCCACGGCCACCCCGCGCCATCGGACGACGTGTACGGCGCGCCCTATGGGCAGCCGGCCGAGAGCCGGCCCTACGGCGGCTGGTCCGGCTCCCACGCCCAATCCCCGGCGCAGCCCGCCCACCAGGCTCCCGCGGCCACGACCGAGGCGTACAACTCGGGCTCCTACCCCCCGGGCTCCTACGTCCCGGCCGACGCCCAGCCCCAGCCCCATGTACAGCCCGAGCCCCAGCCCCAGGCCCATGGGCAGGCTCAGGCCACGCTGTACGACCCGCCGCCTCCCGTCTACGACCCGCCGATCTACTCCGAACGCTCCCAGTCGTCGGTCTACGCCGACCCGGCGGTCTACGCCGAGCCGCCGCCTCCCGCCTACGCCCAGCCGGCCGACTCCCGGCTGACCGGCTACTCGCACCAGTCGGAGCAGCCGACCTCCTTCTACGGGACGCAGCCGGCGGCCTCGCCGTACGCGTCGGCCGACAGCCGGCCGCAGCCGTCCTTCGACAGCCAGGCGCAGCACTCCTTCCCGCAGTCGCCGCAGCCGGAGCAGCAGGTGTCGTTCTACGGATCGCAGCCGGAGGCCCCGGTGGTGCCGCCGTACGCGTCGGCCGACAGCCATCCGCCTCTGTCCTTCGACAGCCAGGCGCAGCATTCCTTCCCCTCTCCGCCCGACGACTACGGCCAGCCGTCCACCGGCTACCCCGGCGCGGAGTACGGCCGCCAGACCGAGCCGAACCTGCGCTACTCCGCGCCCGCGCCCGCGCCCGACCCGGTGGACCCCCGTTCCCAGCAGATGGCGCAGGCATACCAGCAGGCGGAGAGCTACCAGCAGCAGTCACAGGGCACCGATCCGCAGCTGAGGCCGGAGTACACCGGTTCACAGCCGGGCGGCTCCTACGACGACCCGTTCGGCCATCCGCAGACGCCCCCGGCGCAGCAGCCGTACCAGCAGGGCGACCACCGGTGGGACTCACTGGCCGAGACGGCGCCCCGGCTGGACACGAGCGCCTACCGGGGAGACCCGCTCAGCGGGCCCAGCCCCGTCGCGAGGCCGTGGGACTCCCAGCCCATCGACCCCACCGCGATATACAAGCCCGAGCGCTCGGCTCAGGTCACGGGGGAGGAAACTCCGGATAGAGAGAGGGTGGGTCCCGGTCAGGAGCAGAACATGTCCTGGTACGGTTCCGACCGCCGGGAGCACTGAACGGGCCAGGTGATCGTCACGGGAGTCCGGGCGATCGCCACCATGGCAGGCACACGACCCAGAACCGGGGAGAGCAGGTCTTTCCCCGGATACCGGCATGCCGCTTGACGTCACACAGGCCACGCGCGTGTAATTACACACGTGTTGTTACGCCTTCCTCTGGCGTGGGTAAGAGGGGGGCGTTCATAGGGGGGCTCCATTATGCGGGCGGGCGGCAGGGAGGTGTGCAGTGGCCGACCTGGTCATCGCACAGGACAGCATCGCTGAAGAGCAGCTTGGCTGGCAGGAACGCGCGCTCTGCGCGCAGACCGACCCGGAGGCGTTCTTCCCGGAGAAGGGGGGGTCCACTCGTGAGGCCAAGAAGGTGTGCCGCTCATGCGAGGTGCGTGCCGAATGCCTTGAGTACGCGCTCGAACACGATGAGCGATTCGGCATCTGGGGTGGGCTCTCGGAGCGGGAGCGCCGCAGGATCAAGCGTGAGGCGGTCTGACGAATCTGAGAAGGCAGTCCAGGGCGCCCACTGAGGGCGCCTGAACATATATCGATGGGTCACGTGACCGACGGTCACGTGACCCATTTTTCGTGCATCGGACATAGTCCGACATAGGGTGCCGTATCGTTGTCGCCGATCAACAGCCCTTCCTGAACCCGGGACGTATGTCCAGCACCGACTCCCCGCACCCCCCTCCCACCGTCACCGCGATCGTCGTGTCCCACGACGGCGCCCGCTGGCTGGGGGAGACCCTTGACGCGCTCCTTCGGCAGACCCGGTCGGCGGACCGGATCGTCGGGGTGGACAACGGCAGCCGCGACGGCAGCGCCGCGCTGCTGACCGGCAGGTTCGGCCCCAACGCCGTGCTCACCCTCCCGCGCTCGACGAGCTTCGGCCAGGCCGTCGCCGAGGTCCTCGACCGGCTGAGACCCACCGGGGGGCAGGAGTGGATCTGGCTGCTCCACGACGACTGCGCGCCGGACGACGGCGCCCTGGAGGCCCTGCTGCGGGCCGCGGACCGGGATCCCAAGGCCGCGGTGCTCGGTCCCAAGCTCCGTGACTGGCTGGACCCGAGGTTCCTGCTCGAAGTCGGTGTCACCGTCGGCCGGACGGGCCGCAGGGACACCGGGCTGGAGGCGCGCGAGCTCGACCACGGCCAGCACGACGACGGAGTCAGGGACGTGCTCTCGGTCTCCACGGCGGGGATGCTGGTCCGCAGGGACGTCTGGGAGGAGGTGGGCGGACTCGACCCGTTCCTGGCGATCTTCCGCGACGACCTCGACCTGTGCTGGCGCGTCAGGGCCGCCGGATACCGGGTGTGGAACGTCACCGGCGCCGCCGCCCGGCACGCCGAGGCGGCCGCCCGGCGGCGGCGCCGCATCACCGTCAGCGGCGACCACCCCCGCCGCCTGGACCGCCGCAACGCCGTCTTCGTGGTCATGGCGAACCTGCCGCTCAGGTCGCTGCCCTGGGCGCTGGTCCGCAACCTCGCCGGCTCGCTGCTGCGCACCCTGCTGTTCCTGATCGCCAAACAGCCCGCCGACGCGCTGGACGAGATCGTCGCGCTCGGCTCGGTGCTCGGCCACCCCGTCCGGCTGCTCAAGGCTCGCAGAGCCCGCGCCGGGGGCCGCGGACAAGGCCGCGCGGAGGCCGCGAGGCTGCTCACCCCACCGGGCGCGGGCTACCGGCGGCTGATCAACCGGTTCCAGGGCTACCTGGCCGGAAGCGGTTTCGCGGAATCCGCCGGCCGGCACCACGCGACGGCCTCCCCGCGGGAGGACGACGAGGAACCGCCCACCGACACGGGAGCGGTGCGGCGCCTCCTCGGCAATCCGGGAACGCTGCTCCTCCTGGCCCTGACCGTGGTCACGCTGGTCGCCGAACGGAGCCTTCTCGGTGGCGCGCGGCTGGGCGGTGGCGCGCTCGTCCCGGTGATCGGCGGCTCCTCCGACCTGTGGGACCTCTACGTCGCCGACCACCATCCGGCGGGGCTGGGCGGTGACGGATGGGCCCCGCCCTACGTCGCGGTGCTCGCCGCGCTTTCCACGGTCCTGTTCGGCAAGACCTGGCTCGCGGTCTGGGTGCTTCTGCTCGGCTGCGTGCCGCTGGCCGGGCTCTCCGCCTACGCGGCGACCCGCTCGATCGTGCCCCGCCGGTGGACCCGCGTCTGGCTGGCCTCCTGCTACGCCCTCCTCCCGGTCGGCGCCGGGGCGGTCGCCGCCGGACGGCTCGGCACCGCCGTGGTCTTCGTCCTGCTGCCCGGGTACGCGGCGCTGGCCGTCGCGGTGCTCACGGGTGGCCGCCGGGGACGCCGCGCCGCCTGGAGTCTCGGACTGCTCCTGGCCGTCGGCACGGCCTTCGCCCCGCTCGTGTACCCGCTCGCCCTGACCCTCGGCGCGCTGGCCGTACTGGCCCTTCCCCGCAGGGGCCTCGCCGTCCCGGTGATCGTCGCGTTCGGGGTCCCGGTGGCGCTGTTGTTCCCCTGGCTGGTCCAGGTGGCCGGTAGTCCGGGCCGGCTGCTGCTGGAGGCCGGGCTGCACCGGCCCGGTCTGGTCGACGCCGCGCTGCCGGTCCCCTCGCTGCTGATGCTCAGCCCCGGCGGCCCCGGCATGCCGCCGCTCTGGGTGACCGCCGGGCTCGTCGCCGCCTGCCTGGCCACACTGCCGATGCGCGGCAACCGCGTGATCATCGCCGTCGGCTGGGGGATCGCGATCTTCGGCCTGCTGGTGGCGATCCTGGTCAGCCGGACCCCGGTCACCTCGCCGAACGGCGACGCCCAGGCTCCCGCCTGGCCGGGCGTGCCGCTGGCCTTCGCCGCCGTCGGCCTGCTCGTGGTCGCCGCGCTCGGAGCGGGCCGGGTCGCCGAGTTCCGGGCTGCCGGGGGAACGCGGAGGATCGCCGCGTTCGCCGTGGTGGTGGTCGCCCTCGCCACGCCGCTGCTCGCGGCGGCCGGCTGGGTCAGGGAGGGGGTCGCGGGGCCGATCAGCGGGAACGTGCCCGACGCGCTGCCCGCGCTGGTGACGGTCAACTCCTCCGGGGGTGAGCGGACCCTGCTCCTGCGCGCCGGGGAGAGCGGCTTCGGCTTCGCCGTGCTGCGCGGCCGTACCCCGCTGATCGGCGAGTCCGACATCCTCACGCCGCCACAGGACCGCGAGCGGGTCGCCGTCGCGGCGGGTGGGCTGGTCTCGGGGCGGGGCGGTGACGACGCGCGGGTACTGGCCTCCTACGGCGTGCGGTTCGTCGTGGTGAGCCCGCCGGTCACCCCGGAGATCAGCCGCGCGCTGGACTCCCAGCCGGCCCTGGCCAGGATGAGCCTGTCCCGCGCCCTGGGCGTGTGGCGACTGACCCAGCCGGTCCCCGCGTCCCCGGCGATTCCGGTGTTTCCGGCGGCCCCGGTGTCCTCGGCGCCCCCGGCCTTCCCGGTGCCCCCGATCTCCCCGGCGGCCCCGGTGTTTCCGGCGGTCCCGGCGTCCCCGGCGGCGGGGTCCCCGGCACCGGACGACCCCTGGCACGGCCGCTGGCTCTGGGCCCAGGCCGTGATGGTGCTGATCGTCTCGGTACTGGCCGCACCCGGCTCGCGGGCCGACGCCGACGGCCGTGCCTCATCCGAGACGCCCGACTCCGTGAGGGAGCCCGCCACCCGATGAAATTCCTGACCGAGAACCGGTTCGGTCTCCTCGGACCGGTCCTGGCGGCCCTGCTCGCCTGTTACGGCGTGGCCTCCGTGACCAGGCCCGAGCCGCTGCCCGACCCCGCCCCCGGGCTGCGGAAGGTGCCCGTCGCCTCGGTGACGGCCGTCTGCCCCGACTCCGGCCACACCACCGTCGGTGTCGTCACCCCGCCGGGCAACGGCGGCCGGGGTGTCGCGACGCTCGCCGCAGCCGGCGGGACCCTCACCACCCTGGAGAGCCCGGGTGTCCTGCGGCGGGAGAAGGTACCCGCCGGTTCGGGGTCGCTCGTCCTCACCGCCACCGGGAGCATGGCGGCGGGCCTGGAGTCGGCGCAGACCCGCAGGGAGACCTCGGGCAGACACCGGGGACTGGCCGGGGTGCGGTGCGTGGAGCCGGCCGCGAGCACCTGGCTGGTCGGGCCGGGCCCCGCCGCCGCCGACGTCACGCTCCATCTCGCCAACCCCGACCTGGCCCCGGCCGCCGTGGACATCACGATCTACGGCGGGGAGGGCATGGTGGTCGGCGACTCCGGCGGCACGATCATCCTCAAGCCGGGTGAGAGCCGTACGATCGATCTCAAGGACCTGGCCCCGTCGCCGCTCGTCATGGCGGTCGAGGTGCGCACCGGCTCCGGCCGGGTCACCGCGGCGGCTCGGGCGATCATGTACGGCGGGCGGGGCGTCGACTGGCTGCCTGCCTCCACGGCCCCGGCCACCCGCGTCGTGGTCCCGGGCGTCCCCGGCGGCGGAGGCAGGCGCGAACTGCTGGTCGCCTCCGTCACCGAGGCCGGCACCCTGGTGGAGGTCAAGGCGCTCACCTCGGACGGGACCTACGCGCTCAAGGGGCGGGAACTGGTCGAGGTGGCCGCGGGATCCGTCGCCGTCCTCGACCTGTCGAAGGCCCTCGCCGATCGGCCCGCCGCGCTCATGCTCACCTCGGAGGCCCCGATCGTGGCCGGGCTGGTCGTCACCGGGACCGGTAAGAAGAGCGATGTGGCGTTCACCTCGGGGGCGGACCCCATCGACCTGGGCAGCATGGTCGCCGACAACCGCACCGGCGGGGAGAAGAGCTCCCGGCTGCTGCTGACCGCGCCGGAGGGCGCGGGGAAGGTGAGCGTACGGGTGGTGCCGCGCGAGGGGGCGGCGCCGGAGCCGTTCGAGGTGGAGATCGCCGCCGCGCGCACCCGGCAGGTCAGCCTGCCCAAGGTGGACGGCGCCTTCGCGGTGACGGTGCTGCCGCTCCCCGGCTCCGGCCCGGTGTACGGCGGGCGGGTGATGGACGAGCGGATCAAACGCGGGCTGGCGCTGACCGTCCAGCCGCTGGCCGCCGCCCGAATCTGGGCGCTGGTCCCGCCGATGACCGAGTCCGCGGCCACCGTGCTGCCCTGAGTCGCGATGCGCGGGACGGGAACGGGACCCGTGGGTGCGGAGCCCGCGACCACCGTGCCGCCCTTGGGCGTGAAGGGCCGGACGGGGCGGGGCCGGCGAACCCGGAGTCTCGTGGATGGCTACGGTGTTCCCGGGTCCCGCGAGCCGGAAACCCGGAGCCGGTGACCGGGATCAGGGCCGGGACGGGGAACGGAAACCCGGAGCCGGTGCCGGGAGCCGGGACAGGGCCGCGAACGGGAATCGGGAGCCGGTGGCGGGGCTGGGACGAGGCCGCGAGCCGGGAATCCGGGGCAGGGGCCGGGGGAGTCGGGCAGGGGGCTCGGGGGGCTCGGGCGGGCGGGTCGGCGGTCAGTCGTCCCCGTCGTATCCCGGGTCCACCGACTCGGGGGACAACCCCAGCAGCCCGGCGATCTGCTCCACCACGGCGTCGTGCACCATCGCGCCGAGCTGATCGCGGTCGCGGGCCCTGGCCTCCAGGGGGCGGCGGTAGATGATCACGACGGCGGGGCGCTTTCCGGCGGCGGGCTCGGCCCGGCCGAACGGGATGGGCCCGCCGCTGAGCAGCCCGGGGCCGTCGCCCAGGTCGATGATCGGGGGCACGTCCTCGACCGCGAACTCCACGGCCGCCAGCTGGTCGCTCCAGCGGGGTCGGAGCCGGTCCACCGCGTCCAGCACGAGATCGTCGAAGCGCTCGCTGCGAGACTTGGCGATCGGCACGTGAGAGGGCGCCAGCGGACCCCGCATACCGCGACCGTGCCGGTCGCGCCTGCGGGGGGGACGAGGTCTACCGGATGCCGAGCTCACGGGCCAAGCTTAGACGCGCCCGGAGCGAAGGTGTGAAGGGGCCGTTACAGGCGGGTGTAAGCCGTACAGGCGGGTCAAAGCCGGGACACGTGTCCGAATTGTGGCGACACGCTCGTTAAGAGCGCTCAGATAGTGGCGCCTCGGACGCTTACCGGATACGGTCCCACCGTGAGCCCCGTCCGCCGCTGTTCCCGCACCGCGTGTAGTCAGCCCGCCGTATTCACGCTCACGTACGTCTACGCCGATTCGACCGCCGTTCTCGGGCCCTTGGCGACGTACGCCGAGCCGCACTGTTACGACCTGTGCGCCGAGCATGCCGAGCGGCTCACCGCACCCCGTGGCTGGGAGGTCGTCCGGCTTCCCACGGACGGCGTATCACCCAGTACCGACGATCTCGAAGCCCTCGCCAACGCGGTTCGCGAGGCCGCCAGACCCGCCCCGACGAACGGCACCGAGCCGGTGGGGCAGGGGGTCGAGGTCGGGCGCCGCGGGCATCTGCGGGTGCTCCGTTCCGCTCAGCCCCAGCGCGACCGCTGACCCGGCTAGGCTGTGCCCAGCAGAGACGACAAAAAGGGGCGGAGCTGGAGTGGGCGACCTCGCCAAGATCTTCAAGGCGTACGACGTGCGCGGCGTCGTACCGGATGAACTGGACGAGGAGACCGCCGAGGCGGTCGGCGCGGCCTTCGTGGAGGTGACCGGGGCGCGGACCACGGTGACGGCGCACGACATGCGCGCCTCGTCCGGGCCACTGGCGGCGGCCTTCGCCCGGGGGGCGACCTCACGCGGCGCCGATGTGATCAACGTGGGACTCGGCTCCACCGACATGCTCTACTACGCCAGCGGCAGCCTGGGCCTGCCCGGCGTGATGTTCACCGCCAGCCACAACCCGGCCCGTTACAACGGCATGAAGATGTGCCGGGCCGGTGCCGTGCCCATCGGCGGCGACACCGGGCTGGCCGAGATCCGCGACCGGGCCGCCGCGCTGCTCACGTCCGGCGCGGGCGGTGACGGCGGTGACGGTGGCACCGGCGGCGGGACCGTCTCCGGGCGCGACCTGCTGCGCGGCTACGCCGACCACCTGCGCACGCTGGTGGACCTCTCCGGGATCCGGCCGCTGCGGGTCGTGGTGGACGCCGGCAACGGCATGGGCGGGCACACCGTGCCCGTGGTGTTCGAGGGGCTTCCCCTGGAGCTGACCGCCCTCTACTTCGAGCTGGACGGCACCTTCCCCAACCACGAGGCCAATCCGATCGAGCCGGAGAACCTCCGCGACCTGCAGAAGGCCGTGCTCGACGTCGGCGCCGACATCGGCCTGGCCTTCGACGGCGACGCCGACCGCTGCTGGGTGGTCGACGAGCGCGGCGAGTCGGTCTCGCCGTCCACCATCACCGCGCTGGTCGCGGCCCGCGAGCTGGCCAAGCACCCCGGCGCCGCGATCATCCACAATCTGATCACCTCGCGGGGCGTTCCGGAGATCGTCGCCGAGCACGGGGGCCGTCCGATCCGCACCCGGGTGGGCCACTCCTTCATCAAGGCGGAGATGGCCAGGACCGGTGCGATCTTCGGCGGTGAGCACTCCGCGCACTACTACTTCAAGGACTTCTGGTTCGCCGACACCGGCATGCTGGCCGCGCTGCACGTGCTGGCCGCGCTCGGCGAACAGGATCGGCCGCTGTCGGAGCTCCTCGCGGACTACGCCCGTTACGCGGCCTCCGGGGAGATCAACAGCACCGTCGCCGACCAGGCCGCCGCGACGGCGCGGGTCCGCGGGAGGTTCGCCGGCCGTGACGGCGTCACCTTCGACGAGCTGGACGGCATGACCGTCTCCGGCCCCGGATGGTGGTTCAATCTTCGTCCGTCCAACACCGAGCCGCTGCTCAGGCTGAACGCCGAGGCGGCCGACGAGATTCAGATGGCAGCGATCAGGGACGAAGTTCTCGCTGTCGTGAGGAGCTGAGCGAGTGAAGATCGACGACTGGCTGCTGGAGATCCTGGCCTGTCCGCACTGTAAGTCCCCGCTCCGCGCCGAGCCGGAGACGGACGAGCTGTCGTGCACCTCGCCCTCCTGCGGCCTGGTGTATCCGGTCCGGGACGACATCCCGGTGCTGCTGGTCGACGAGGCGCGGAAGTCGTGAGCTGGGAGCCCGATCGGCTCGACGACCAGGGCCGGTTGGCCGACGGCGACCCGTCGGGCATGCTCCGCGCGGTGGCGGCCTCGGCGGCGCAGGTCCGCACCTCCCACCGGGCCGCGCGTGAGGCGGGCCTCGGGTCGCTGGCCAAGGGGGGCCGGCCGCGGTCCATCGTGGTCGCCGGTATGGGCGGCTCCGGCATCGCCGGTGACATCCTCAACGCGGTGTGCGGTCACGGTGTCCCGCTGCCGATCGTGACCGTGCGCTCCTACCGGCTGCCCGGCTGGGTCGGCGGGACCGATCTGGTGATCGCGGTGTCCTGCTCGGGAAAGACCGAGGAGACGCTCGCGGTGGCGATGGAGGCCGTCCGCAGGGGGTGCCGCCTGCTCGTGCTGGGCGCGCCCGACTCGCCGCTGCACGCGGTCGCCCGGCAGGCGGGTGCGGCCTTCGTGCCGGTCGTCACCCGAGGGCAGCCGCGTACCGCCGTCTGGGCGCTCTCGGTCCCGCTGGTGGTCGCCGCCGCCGAGCTGGGCCTGATCCAGGTGGACGACGAGGTGTTCGAGGCCACGGCGGAGTGTCTGGAGGACGTCGCCCACCGGTGCCGCCCGACGAGCGAGTCCTTCATCAATCCGGGCAAGTCGCTGGCCATGGAGCTGGCCGAGACGGTGCCGATGATCTGGGGCTCCTCCTCGCCGGCCGCCGTCGCCGCCTACCGGTGGGCCTGCCAGCTCAACGAGAACGGTAAGTATCCCGCGATCTGGGGGGAGATCCCGGAGGCCAACCACAATCAGGTCGTGGCGTTCGACGGCCCGCTGGCCAGGCGGGACATCTTCGCCGACGAGGCGGGGCGGTCGCTGCGGCTGTTCGTGCTGCGCGACGTGGACGAGCACCCCCAGGTGATACGGCGCCGCGAGGCGTCCGTACGGCTGGCCGAGGACCGGGGCGTTCCGGTCACCCAGATCGTCGCGGAGGGACTGCACCCGCTGGAGCGGCTCGCGACCCTCATAGAGTTGGGCGACTACGCGAGTACATACCTCGCCATCGGGTACGGGGTCGATCCGACCCCGGTTTCGGCCATCACCGAACTCAAGGCGAGAATTTCACATTAGTATCCTGTCTCGTCTTTTATCGCTATATGAGTGGAGGCTGCCGTGAGCGCGGGCGGCGGTACTAAGGCGATCATCGCGGCTCTGGCCGCGAACCTCGCGATCGCGGTGGCCAAGTTCGGCGCCTATCTGGTCACGACCTCGTCGTCGATGCTCGCCGAGTCGATCCACTCCCTGGCCGACTCGGGCAACCAGGTGCTGCTGCTGGTCGGCGGGAAGCGCGCGGAGCGGGAGCGGACGGCCGAGCACCCGTTCGGCTACGGCCGGGAGCGCTACTTCTACGCCTTCGTGGTGGCGGTGGTGCTGTTCGCCATCGGCGCGCTCTTCTCCCTCTACGAGGGCTGGCACAAGATCCACGAACCGCGCCCGGTGGAGACGCCGATCGTGGCCTTCGGGGTGCTGATCTTCGCGATCGTCGCGGAGAGCTTCTCCTTCCGCACCGCGATCAAGGAGTCCAACGCGGTCCGCGGCGACCAGTCCTGGGTCCAGTTCATCCGGCGGTCCAAGTCGCCCGAGCTGCCGGTCATCGTGCTGGAGGACCTTGGCGCCCTGGTCGGCCTGATCCTCGCGCTGCTCGGCGTGACGGTGGCCGTGATCACCGGTGACGGTGTCTGGGACGGCGTCGGCACGATGGCGATCGGCGTCCTGCTCGCGATCATCGCGGTCATCCTCGCGGTCGAGACCAAGTCGCTGCTGATCGGCGAGAGCGCGGGCCCCGAGGTCGAGAGGCAGATCGTCACCGCGCTCCAGGGAGTGCCGGAGGTGGCCAGGGTCATCCACATGCGCACCCTCCACCTGGGGCCGGAGGAGATCCTGGTCGCCGCCAAGATCGCGGTGGATCACGACGAGACGGCGGCCGAGGTGGCCCGGGGCATCGACGAGGCCGAGCAGCGCATCCGCGCCGCCGTGCCGGCGGCCCGCGTCATCTACCTGGAGCCGGATCTGGACAAGAGCAGGGTCAACGGCTCCCTCTGAGGTTCCCGAGGGTCCCTGAGCCGTCCGTGTCCGCGGGGTCCTCCATGGGGAGGCGGTCCGCGACGGCCGGCGTGCGGGGTGTCTCAGGTGTGCGGGACGATCAGCCCCGACTCGTAGGCGTGGATGACGGCCTGGGTGCGGTCTCCAGCACGGCGAAGCCCGTGAGCAGGGCGGCGACGACGATGTCCGTGAGGGGTGATTCGATGACCCGCCGGAGGTCGAAGGCCGAGATTCGCTTCTCGGCCCGGCTCAACGTGGTGGTGACATCCATGGAGGAATTGTCTCGATCAGGAGGATAAGGCGTCGTCACTCCTAGGAGCGACCTTGGAGCAGGCGCAGCGCCTTCTCCTTTTCGAAGTCCAGCGCCCGGCGCGGGGCCTGGACGCGGCCGATCCGCAGCCCCAGATCCCGTACGGCCTGCGCCACCGAGGGCTCGCTCAGCACCCGCAGCGCGAAGGACAGCTCGGCGGGGGAGATGTCGAACCGCTTCTCCAGCTCCATGCTCTGGGCCACGGCCGCGAGCTCCTCGGGGCCGAACCGCCGGTGCGCCCCCCGGCTCCTGACCGGCGGGAGCAGGCCGAGCGCCTCGCGGTAGCGGAGCATCCGGGGGGACATGCCCAGCCGCCTGGCGGCCTCGGTGATCCGCATTCTCCGACCTTTCCGATGAATCTCACATTCTTGTGTCAGATTAGCGGTTCGTAAGGTGCGCCGCGCCGCGTCGGCCACCTAAACTCACACCGTCGACTTTTCCGGTGGAGTGGCCGCCTTGCCCGGGAGCGAAGCAGGATCGTGAGATCGGCGAGGGCGCGAGGCGAGCGAGACCATCAACCAGAGGGGTAAATTCATGGACTTCAAGGTCGCCGACCTTTCCCTTGCGGCCTTCGGGCGCAGGGAGATTCAGCTCGCCGAGCACGAGATGCCGGGTCTGATGGCCATCCGCAAGGAGTACGCCGAGGCCCGGCCGCTGGCCGGAGCGAAGATCATGGGCTCGTTGCACATGACCATCCAGACCGCCGTGCTCATCGAGACGCTGGTCGCGCTCGGCGCCGAGGTCCGCTGGGTGAGCTGCAACATCTTCTCCACCCAGGACCACGCCGCCGCGGCCGTCGTCGTCGGCCCGGCGGGCACCGAGGACGACCCGCGGGGCGTCCCGGTCTTCGCCTGGAAGGGCGAGACCCTGGAGGAGTATTGGTGGTGCACCGAGCAGGCGCTGCTCTGGCCCGGCGGTGACGGCCCCAACATGATCCTCGACGACGGCGGCGACGCCACCCTGCTCGTCCACAAGGGCGTCGAGTACGAGAAGGCCGGTGCCGTCCCCACCGCTGCAGAGGACGACGCCGAGGAGTGGAAGGTCATTCTCGACCTGCTCCGCCGTACCGTCACCGACGAGAAGAAGTGGACCGAGATCGCCTCCCGGATCAAGGGCGTCACCGAGGAGACGACCACCGGCGTCCACCGCCTCTACGAGATGTTCAAGGCCGGCTCGCTGCTCTTCCCGGCGATCAACGTCAACGACTCGGTGACCAAGTCGAAGTTCGACAACAAGTACGGCTGCCGCCACTCGGTCATCGACGGCCTCAACCGCGCCACCGACGTGCTGATCGGCGGCAAGGTCGCGGTCGTGGCCGGCTACGGCGACGTCGGCAAGGGCTGCGCCGACGCCCTCAGGGGCCAGGGCGCCCGGGTCATCGTCACCGAGATCGACCCGATCTGCGCGCTCCAGGCGGCCATGGACGGCTTCCAGGTCACCACGCTGGACGACGTCGTCGGCATCGCCGACATCTTCGTCACCACGACCGGCAACTTCGACATCATCACCGCCGACCACATGGCGAGGATGAAGCACAACGCGATCGTGTCCAACATCGGGCACTTCGACAACGAGATCGACATCACCGGCCTGGCGAAGACCCCCGGCATCGTGAAGCAGGAGGTCAAGCCGCAGGTCCACACCTGGACCTTCCCCGACGGCCACGCCGTCATCCTGCTCGCCGAGGGCCGCCTGATGAACCTGGGCTGCGCCACCGGCCACCCCTCGTTCGTCATGTCCAACTCCTTCACCAACCAGGTGATCGCTCAGATCGAGCTGTTCGCCAAGACCGAGCAGTACCCGGTCGGCGTCTACGTGCTGCCCAAGCACCTGGACGAGAAGGTCGCCCGGCTCCACCTCGACGCGCTCGGTGTGAAGCTCACCACGCTCACCAAGGCCCAGGCCGAGTACATCGGCGTGGACGTCGAGGGCCCCTACAAGCCCGACCACTACCGCTACTGACCGACCGTTCCACCGGGCCCCCGCGAGCTCCGCGGGGGACCTCGGGCAATCCGGGGAGAGACGTGGACAGCGCACTGACCGCCGCCGGTGAGCGGCGGATCGGATGGGCGGCCCGGGCGATGCCGGTGCTCACCGCGATCGGGGAGCGCTTCGCGGCCGAGCGTCCGCTGGACGGGCTGCGCGTCGCCGCGTGCCTGCACGTGACCGCCGAGACCGCCGTGCTCATGGGCGCGCTGAAGGCGGGCGGCGCCGAGATCGCGCTGGCCGCCTCCAACCCGCTCTCCACCCAGGACGACGTCGCCGAGGCGCTGAGCGGCCACGGCATCGCCGTGCACGCCAGGGCCGGGGTGGACCGGGAGACCTACTACCGGCACATCCACCGGGCGCTCGACATCTCCCCCGACCTCGTCGTCGACGACGGCTGCGACCTGGTCAACATCCTGCACACCGAGCGGACCGAGTTGCTGGAGACGGTCTCCGGAGGCTGTGAGGAGACCACGACCGGGATCATCAGGCTCCGGCAGATGGCCGCCGAGCACGCCCTGCGCTTCCCTGTCGTCGCCGTCAACGACACCCGGACCAAGCGGATGTTCGACAACCGGTACGGCACGGGCCAGTCCACCCTCGACGGCATCATGCGCGCCACCAACACCCTGCTGGCGGGCAAGACCGTGGTGGTCGCCGGGTTCGGCTTCTGCGGCCGGGGTGTGGCCGAGCGGGCCAGGGGCCTGGGCGCCCGGGTGGTGATCACCGAGATCGACCCGGTCAAGGCGCTGGACGCCTCGCTCCAGGGGTACGACGTCCAGCCGATGGCGAGGGCGGCCCGGGTGGGGGACGTGTTCGTCACCGTCACCGGCAACCGCGACGTCATCAGGGGCGAGCACCTGGCGCTGATGAAGGACGGCGCGATCCTGGCCAACGCCGGTCACTTCGACGTCGAGATCGACGTCAGGGCGCTGGACGAGCTCGCCGGGACCATGCACCCGGGGGTGCGCCCCAACACCGACGAGTACGTCCTGGCCGACGGCCGCAGGCTTCTGCTGCTGGCCGAGGGCCGTCTGGTGAACCTGACGGCCGCCGAGGGGCATCCGGCCGCCGTGATGGACATGTCCTTCTCCGCCCAGGCGCTCGCGGTGGCCTGGCTGGCCCGCGAGCGCCTGAGGCTGGCCCCGGGGGTCTACGACGTGCCGGAGGAGGTCGACGTGGAGGTGGCGCGGCTCAAGCTGGCCGCCGCGGGCATCGAGGTGGACAGCCTGACCTCCGAGCAGGAGAGCTACCTCCGCTCCTGGCGCCTGGGCTCCTGACGTCCTCTCCCGCCCGAGGGCGGGGGGTTCCCTCGGGTGACTGCCGGTATCCGGGGTGGACGCCGGGGGTGAGGCCCGGCCGGGTGGCGATCACGCGCAGGGGCCCGACGCCTGCGGGGGTCGTCCGGAGGCCGCCGATCCGCTCGACGACGACCGCCTCGCCCACCTGTCCGGACCCGGCCCGGACCCCTGCCGGCGGTGAGGCCTCTCGCAGCCCTCAGGCGGCCGTCCGCATCTCCAGCATCCGGCGGATCTCACCGGCCTGGGTGGCGGCGATCTCGTTGGCCAGTTCCTCGATCCTCAGGTGTGAGCCGGCGGTCAGCACCTGCTCGGACATCGTCAGCGCGCCCCGGTGGTGGGTGATCATCAGTTGGAGGAAGAGCCGGTCGAACTCCCCGCCCGAGGCGGCGGCGAGGGTCTCCATCTGCTCGGGGGTGGCCATACCGGGCATGCCGGCGTGGCCCGCGTGATGGTCCGGCAGGCGCTGGCCCTGCTCCCGCAGCCAGGAGGTCATGACCTGGACCTCCGGTAGCTGGGAGTCCTTGATGCGCGAGGCCAGGCTTCTCAGCCTCGGGGTGCCGGCGCGCGCCGGAGCCAGGATCGCCATGTCAAGGGCCTGCCGGTGATGGACGATCATGTCCTGTACGTATCTCACGTCCGCCGCGTTGGCCGTGGGGGTCGGCACGGCCGTGGCGGCCTCGCTCGGACCGATCGTCCTGGCCGGCTCGCCCGGCCTCCCGGGCACGATGACAGGGGCGATGGAGCCCGCGGAGGGCGGCGCCGGGTCGGTGGCGCACGCGCTGAGGGACAGGCCGGCCAGGACGACAAGAACGGGTGCTACGCGCACCAGGCCTCCTTTTTCACACTCCGGTGAGAGAAGACCTTAACCTTCTCCGGGAAACCCGGTAAAGGCCGCATATCGGAAAAATTTACTGACACTATGACAGCTTGTCCGATCCCCCGTTGAGGTGAACCATTTAGTCGTTTATGTGACTTTCATGGCACATGGGGAAGGAGGCTCGTAGTGGTATCTCCTCTCGGGAAGGGCCTGGGCGGCCGGTTCCTGGTCATGGGCGCGGTCGCGACGGCGGTGGCGATGGCGATGGCCACGGCGCCCGCCCAGGCCGCCGACATCCCGCCGCCGGGACAGGTCGTCACCAGCCCGAACGTGTCGCACGTGACCAACGTGCCCAAGCCCATCGGGCTGGGAAGCACGATCAACTCCGACATCGCCTTCCAGGGCGACTACGCCTACGTCGGCAACTACGGCGGGTTCTCGATCTACGACATCGAGAACCCGAAGCAGGCCAAGGCCGTCAGCGCCGTCATCTGCCCCGGCTCCCAGATGGACGTGTCGGTCTACGGGAACCTGCTGTTCACCGCGGTCGACTCCTCCCGTAGCGACGACTCCTGCAACAGCACCTCGCAGAGCGCGTCGATCAAGGAGTCGTGGGAGGGCGTCCGGATCTTCGACATCACCGACAAGAAGAGTCCGAAGTACATCAAGTCTGTCGAGACCAACTGCGGCTCGCACACCCTGACCCTCGTTCCCGGCAAGGGCAGGGACCGGCGGAACGTCTACCTGTACGTCTCCTCCTACAACCCGAACGCGACGTTCCCCGACTGCGCGCCGCCGCACGACAAGATCTCGATCATCAAGGTGCCGCTCCGCGCCCCGACCGACGCCGCGGTCGTCAGCACCCCGGTCGTCTTCCCCGACGGCGGCAACGAGACCCAGCCCGGCCTGCTGATACCCACCAGCGGCTGCCACGACATCACCGTCTACGCGGAGAGGGACGTCGCGGCCGGCGCCTGCATGGGTGACGGTGTGCTGTTCGACATCTCCGACCGGGCCAACCCGGTGGTCACGGCCCGCGTCACCGACCCGAACTTCGCCTTCTGGCACTCGGCGACGTTCAACAACGAGGGCACCAAGGTCATCTTCACCGACGAGCTCGGGGGCGGCGGCGCGGCCACCTGCAATGAGACCACCGGGCCCAACCGCGGTGCCGACGCCATCTACGACATCACCGGCGGCGGGCTCGTGTTCAAGAGCTACTTCAAGATCTCCCGCTACCAGGCCGACACCGAGAACTGCGTCGCGCACAACGGCTCGCTGATCCCGGTCAAAGGCCGCGACATCCTGGTCCAGGCGTGGTACCAGGGCGGCGTCTCCATCATCGACTTCACCGACTCCGCCGACCCGAAGGAGATCGGCTTCTTCGAGCGCGGCCCCGAGCCCAACGGAAACAGGGGCGGCATCTGGTCGGCCTACTACTACAACGGCTACATCTACGGCAGCGACTTCCACCACGGACTCGACGTCCTCAAGATCAGTGACCCCCGTACCGACCCGGCCAGGCGGGTTCACCTGGACCGGCTGAACGTGCAGACCCAGGCGTCCTACCACGGCCACGGCCACGACGACTGACCCCCTGCCCGCGAGGCATCCGAAAAGGCGGCGGGCCCGTTCCGCCGCCTTCTCCGGTGTCCGCCGGGTGCCGGTGCGTCGCCGTTCATCCGATGTTCCGCCTCGCGGGACTCACCGGGCGACCGGATCCGAGGCACCATCCGATGTTTGAGGGTGCCGGCGGTGTCCACGGTGATCCGCTGCGCCCGTACGGCGTGCGTCCCTTGGTCCGGCGCGAACCCGGACCTCGGCGCTGGGCGCGCCCGGACCTCAGGCGGGCGGGGCGAAACCGCCCGGGGTGACCGGAGCCGTCTCGGATGACGGGGACGGCGCGGGAGGCGGTGACGGTGGCGTGGGCGGCGCGGTCATGGGACCGGGCGGGTAGGGCTGCGGTGGGTAGGGTACCTGCGGGACCTGGGGGTGTGGCTGTGGCGCGTACCCCGGGGGCGCGTAGGGCGACTGGGGGTGGGGGCGCGACGCGTAGGGCGGCTGTTCTGGCGGGTAGGCCGGCGCGTACCCCCGGGGTGGGTAGGGCGCCGGTTGGCCGGGCCACTGCTGGGCGGGCGGCCCCATGCCGGTCTGCTGCGCCAGCCGTACGTGATCGCGGCGGCGGCGCTCGGCCAGCACGGCGGTCAGGTAGGCGAACGGCGGCACCCCGGGCGGTGGGGGAGGGGAGACGAAGGCCGACATCTCGGTGGAGATGCGCACCCCCATCTCGTGCTGGACGGTGGGCGACAGGTCGTGCCAGCGGGTGAGGTACTGCCTCGCGGTGGCGGCCACCCCCTCCGGCAGGCGGGACAGCTCCAGCGTCGCCGCCCACGCGGCGAGCTGCGGCGGCATCTCCAGCGGCGGGCCGTACTGCCGGGGACCGCGCTCGGAGATCACGATGGTGCCCGCGAAGATGTCGCCGAGCCGCTTGCCGCGCTCCGAGATCAACGAGCTGATCAGCGCGGGGGCGCCGCTGAGCATCCAGAACTCCAGCATGCCCGCCAGCCCGCGAAACAGGGCCTGCCGGAAGCGCTCGGGGCCTCCGTCGTCGCTGACCACCCGTAACCCGAGCGCGAGTTTGCCCAGGCTGCGGCCCCGCGAGAGCGTCTCGAAGATCACGGGGTAGCCGACGATCACGAGCACCGTGAACACGATGAAGATCATCGTGGTCAGCGCCATGTCGAGGTCAGAAGCGAGGGCGCCGAGCAGGAGGAACGCGCCGAACAGCGCCACCAGCTGGACCAGCATGTCGATGAGCAGCGCCGCGGCTCTGCTCGGCAGCTGGGCGATCCGGACTTCGACCACAACGGCCTCACCGGTTACGACATCGGACACACCAGCACCCTACCTATGCTCGGCTGCTCGGTCATGCCGCACCTTCCCGGTGGCACCGGCCGTCGCCGATCGATTCCACCGGATCTCCGCGATTCGCGCTCCGCCCTCAACCTAACAGGGACCTCGTGGGTCGAGAGAGACGAAAAGGGTCCTCGCCGATGACGGATGAGGACAGGCGACGGATGAGGACGAGGCGTTCTTCGGCATGTTGCGGGGTCCCTGGACCCCGATGAGGAACAGTGGCACGAGAACCGGTTTTCACTTCATCACACCGACCGGAGCCCAGGGCCATGACGGTTACCCGGAAAAAGGGGCCGGGAGGCGTTTCCCGGTCACGGATCCGTCCGGACGCGGTGGGCGCCGGGCGGATCCGCTTTTTCATCCGCTTTTTCACCGGGCAAATCTAACGGAACACCGTGTGATCGCTCCATTACGGAGGAATACTTCGAGTGTTGGTGGATGCCCCCTGCTTTCCCCCATGAGGTGCGCGAACATGAGCGATCTTCCCGTGTGGGCCGTCCGGTTGCGTGCCGAGCGGCAGGCGCGTGAGTGGTCCCTGAAGGACATGACCCGGCGCCTGGCCGAGGCGGCGAGCGACCACACTCGGGCTCGCCTGCCGACCCGCGAATCATTGACCCGTATGGTCCGTTCCTGGGAGGCCGGAAAGCACCGGCCGAGCGAGCCCTATCCCCGGTTGTTCGCGAAGGCCTTCGGGGTCGCCGAGGCGGACCTCTTCGCCGCCGGGAACGCGCCCTCGGCGCCGCCCCCGCCGGTCATGTCCGTCCTATCCGCCGCCTCGCTGTACGGGCACGTCGGCGCGGCCGTGATCGAGCCGCTGCTCGCGGCGCTCGCCCACTTCCCACCGGGTGTTTCCGATCGGGGACGGTGGCCCGAGGGTAGATTGAACTGGGACGCATTCGATGGAGGCGCAATGGACCGCCGCACTGCGATGCAGTTTCTCTCCCTGTTCGGCGCCGGGGCACTGACACCCCCGAACGCGCTCGACACGATCCTGTCCGGGGTGGACCGTGTGATCGGCGATCGGGAAGATCTCGGAGTGGGTGACTGGGAGCGGATCGCCTGGGAGTACAGCTTCCGTACCAACACCGGGCCGCTCGGCGCGCTCGTCGGCGATCTGACAGCCGACATCGCCGAAGTCGGACGGCTGCTCGACCGCACCACCTCGCCGTCCGCCCGTGCCGGGCTGCTGCGGGTTACCGTCTCGCTCGCCCAGACCCTTTCGGGGGAGTTCACCCACATCCGTGCCACGAGCCAGGCGCGGCGATCGCAGCGGACCGCCCGTCGTGCGGCCGACGCCTCCGGGGATCGTGATCTGCGGGTGTCGGTGCGCGCCTCGGAGGCGTGGAACTCGTTCGCCTCCGGTCACCCTCCCCAGCTCAGCCTCCGTCTGCTCGATGACGCCATACGGATCTCGGGCGGCGTGCCCAGCGCCGCGCTCGCACGTACCTACGCGGCCCGCGCGACCATGCTCGCCGCGCAGTCGGCCGAGTGGGGAGGCGACGGAGCGGCGGCCCGTACGGCGCTGGATGATCTCCGGACGACATGGGACCGGCTGCCGGACCGCGCCACCGCCGACGAGCTCACCTACTGGGGCTTCACCGAAAGAGCGCTGCGTTTCACCGAGGCGGAGGTGTTCGCCCTGCTGGGCGACACCCGGGAGGCCGTACGCGCCGCGGACCGCGCGTACGCCCTCTATTCGCCCGCGCTCGTCCACGGCATCGCCAATCTCCGGCTCATCCGGGCACACAGCCTGATCCGTGAACGCGAGGTCTCCGAGGGCCTCGACCATGCCCTCACCGGCGTTCAAGGGCCGCCGATCACCCCCTACCGGCGCCGGATCATCGGTCACGTCATCGAGGCGCTCCCCGAGCGGGCCCGCACCCTGCCCGCCGCCCGGGAACTACGCGCCCTGACAGTGGCGGCCAAGGGGGCGGCCTGACAGTGAGAATGCGGTGAGCGCCTCCCGGTGGCATCCGTTCGCCGGGTGTTCGACCCGATGATCCACCCGAAGACGGCCCGGCGGCGGAGATGGGCTCCAGGGCATCGTCTGGTGCCCCGGAGAGTTCCCCACTTTATTCGGGAACAGGGATATTCGCAGCCCTGGTTGACCGGTGCCGGGCGGGCCCGGTCCGGTGGGGGCGGGGAAATCGGGGATGTGGTTACGCTTTCCGGGTGGACATCGACGTCTTTGTGAGCGCGCACCGCCCGGCCTGGGATCGCCTGGAGGAGTTGATCCGGCGTCGCAGGTCGCTGGACGGCGCCGAGGTCGACGAGCTGGTGGACCTCTACCAGCGGGTCGCCACGCACCTGTCCATCGTGCGTTCGGGGCAGGCCGACCCGATCCTGGTGGGACGTCTGTCGGCGCTCGTCGCCCGTGCGCGTTCGGCGGTGACCGGTGCCCACACCCCCGCCTGGCGGGAGTTCATCCGTTTCTTCACGGTCTCCTTCCCGGTGGTCGCCTACCGGGCCCGCTGGTGGTGGCTCGCCACCGCCGCCGCGTTCCTCGTGGTCTCCACGGTCGTCGCCGTCTGGGTGGCGGGTGATCCCGCGGTCCAGGCCGCGGTCGGCACGCCGGAGGAGATCACTCAGCTCGTCGACCACGACTTCGCCGACTACTACTCGGAGCACCCGGGGACCTCCTTCGCCGGTCAGGTCTGGGTCAACAACGCCTGGGTCTCGATGCAGGTCATCGCCATGGCCGTCCTGCTCGGCCTGCCGATTCCCTACATCCTGTGGCAGAACGCGGCCAACGTGGCCGTCTCCGCCGGGCTGATGGCCTCACGCGGCAAGCTGGACATCTTCTTCGGCCTGATCACCCCGCACGGCCTGCTGGAGCTGACCGCGGTCTTCCTCGCCGCGGCCGTCGGCATGCGCCTCGGCTGGACGGCGGTGAACCCCGGCCCCCGCAAACGCACCGAGGCCCTCGCCGAGCAGGGCAGGGCGGTGATGAGCGTGGCGCTGGGCCTGGTCGTGGTGCTGTTCGTCTCCGGGCTCATCGAGGGCCTGGTCACCCCCTCGGGCCTGCCCACCTGGGCGCGCGTCGGCATCGGGGTGGTCGCCGAGGCGGCGTTCCTGGCCTATGTGATCTTCTTCGGCCGCCGCGCCCTGGCCGCCGGGGAGACCGGTGACCTTGAGCGGGTCCCCGACCTCGCACCTAGCGCCGGATAGGCTCCCCCGGGTGCTGAGCGGGTGCTGAGCGGGTGCTGAGCGGGTGCTGAGCGGGTGCTGAGCGGGTGCTGAGCGGGTGCTGAGCGGGTGCTGAGCGGGTGCTGAGCGGAGGGGGCGGGGTCGGGGGGCATGGGCGCGTGACGGTCAGAGGCGGCCCGCTGCCTTCAGGGCCAGATAGGCGTCTGCCAGGGCGGGGGCGATCTGCTCGGGGGCCGCGTCCACGACCTCCACACCGTGGCGACGCAGCCGGGCGGTGATCCTGCGCCGGTCGGCGTTCTGACGCTCGGCCGCGGCGGCGTTGTAGACCAGCTCGGAGGTGCCGCGCCCGGCCGCCATCACCGCGACCTGAGGGTCGGAGACGGCCGCCAGGAGCACCAGGTGGCGGGAGGAGAGCCGGGGGAGGATCGGCAGCAGCCCCTCCTCCAGTGAAGCCGCGTTCAGGTCGGTCAGCACGACGACCAGGCAGCGCCGTTTGGCGCGGGCCAGGACGGCCGCGACCATGCTCGCCGAGTCGGCCTCGATCAGCTCGGCCTCGATCGGGGCCATGGTGTTGACCAGTGTCGACAGCAGTTCGGTACGGCCGGCGCCGGACACCCAGGCCCGCACCGCGCGGTCGTGGGCCAGGAAGTCCACCCGGTCACCGGCGCGGGTGGCCAGCGCGGCCAGCAGCAGGGCCGCGTCCATCGACCAGTCGAGCCGGGGCCAGCCCGGCACGACCGCCGCCCCGCCGTACAGATCTCCGCCCCTGGGGGTCTCTCCCGCCTGCGGGATCGGAGCCGTACCCACCCGGCCGGCCGAGGTGCGCCCTGTGTCCAGGACGATCAGCACCCGGCGATCGCGCTCGGGGCGCCAGGTGCGTACCACGACGTCGTCGCGGCGGGCGGTGGCCCGCCAGTCGATCGACCGGACATCGTCGCCGACCACGTACTCACGGAGCGAGTCGAACTCGGTGCCCTGCCCCCGGACCATCGACGGATGCCTGCCCTCCAGCTCCCTGAGCCTGGACAGCTTGGCCGGCAGGTGTTTGCGGCTGAGGAACGGCGGCAGCACCCGGACCGACCACGGCACCCGGTGGGAGCCCTGGCGGCCCGCGACGCCCAGCGGGCCCAGCGTGCGCACGGTGACCGTGACCGCCTCGCGGTCGCCCCTGCGGGTGGGGGCGAGCGTGGTGACGAGGCGGCGGCGCTCCCCGGGGGGCACGTCCAGTGTCAGGCGTCGCGGCGTGGCCCCGGCGGAGGGCGGCCAGGCGTCTCTGAGTACGCCCCGGGCCCGGCGGGGGCCGGGGTTCTCCACGATCAGCTCGACCGTGGCGGTCTCGCCGAGCCGTACCAGCCGGTCGCCCGCGCGGCTGAGGCGCAGCCCGCGCACGCCTCCGGCCAGCAGCAGATCCACCGCGACGAGGGCCAGGAGCAGCAGCCCCACCCCCGCCGTCGCCAATGCGGGTCTGGGCGCGAACAGCACGGCCACCGTGCCGAGTAGGGCCAGCAGCGCGGCCCGTCCTGTCAGTGCCATCGGTCAGCGGGGGACGGGGACGGAGGCGAGGATGGCGTCGATCAGGCCGTCGGCGTTCGCGCCCTCCAGCTCGGCCTCGGGGCGGAGTTGGATCCGGTGCCTCAGCGCGGGTCTGGCCAGCGCCTTGATGTCGTCCGGGGTCACGTAGGAGCGGCCGGACAGCCAGGCCCAGGCCCTGGCCCCGGCCAGCAGCGCGGTCGCGCCACGCGGTGAGACACCGAGCTGGAGCGACGGCGAATGCCGGGTGGCCCGGGCGATGTCCACGATGTAGCCGAGAACCTCGGGGCCGACGTGCACCTGGCTGACCGCCGCGCGCCCGGCGTCCAGGTCCTCGATGGTGGCCACGGGTCTGACGTGGGACAGGTCGCGCGGGTCGAAGCCCAGCGCGTGCCGCTCCAGCACCGTGATCTCCTGGGCGCGCTCCGGCAGCGGCACGGTCAGTTTGAGCAGGAACCGGTCAAGCTGCGCCTCGGGGAGCTGGTAGGTGCCCTCGTACTCGACCGGGTTCTGGGTGGCGGCCACGATGAACGGCTCGGGCAGCTTGCGCGCGCTGCCCTCCACGCTGACCTGCCGTTCCTCCATCGCCTCCAGCAGCGCCGCCTGGGTCTTGGGCGGCGTGCGGTTGATCTCGTCGGCCAGCAGCAGGTTGGTGAAGACCGGGCCCTGGCGGAACTCGAACTCCGAGGTCTTCGCGTCGTAGATCAGGGAGCCGGTTATGTCGCCCGGCATCAGGTCCGGGGTGAACTGCACCCGCTTGAAGTCCAGGGAGAGCGCGGCCGAGAGCGTCCTGACCAGGAGGGTCTTGGCGACGCCCGGCACGCCTTCGAGCAGGACGTGGCCCCGGCAGAGCAGGGCGATCACCAGCCCGGTGACCACCGAGTCCTGGCCGACGACGGCCTTGGAGACCTCGGCGCGCAGCGCGCCCAGCGCGTCCCTGGCCCCGTTCGCTCCGGACACGGCCCCGCCGAGCCCCGTTTCCGCGGGCACGCCGGGGCCGTTCTCCCCGGTCGCACCGGCGGTCCCCCCGGTCGCGCCGGTAAGCCCGCCGGTCGCGCCGGTAAGCCCGCCGCCCCGGACCGTTCCGGTCGCGTCGGCCGGTCCGGCCGGTCCGTTCAGGCCGTCTCCGCCGGTCCCGGACCCCGGGTATCCGACGGCCGGCTCGCTGCGCTCGCTCACGACTCTCTGACCTGCCTTTCCAACATGTCCAGGTATGCGGCCAGGGCTATCAGCCCCGCCTCGTCGGCCGGCGGCGGCCCGTACAGCGCGGCGCCCACGTAGGCGGCCGCCTGTCCGGTCCGTTCGGCGATCGCGCCGACCTTCGTGTCCGGCCCGGCCGCCGACGGCAGCCCGAGCCGGGGGGTGATCCGGTCGACGAAACCGGCGCGGAGGGCGGCGGCGGCCCGGTCGCGGGCACGTCTGGCCCGGTAGAGCCGGGCCCGGCCCTCCACGGTCTCGGCGGCCCTGACCACCACGGGCAGCCGCTCGGTCACCACCGGGCCGAGCCTGCGGCCCTGCCAGAGCGCCAGCAGCACCACCGCGAGGGCCAGTTGCGCCACGGCCCATTTGACCCCGGGGGGAACGAGGTCGTAGAGGCCCTTTCCGCCCGTGGCGCCGGGAACCGTCTCCGGGGCGGTCAGCCAGATCAGCGTGGGCCTGGCTCCTGCCAGGTTCATCGCCAGCGCGGCGTTGCCGTCCTCGGCGAGCCGCAGGTTGGTCATGAACTGACCGTCACCCACGACTGTGACGGTCCGGCCCTCGTCCGTATAGCCGACCAGGCTGGGCATGCCGTCGGCGAGATAGCAGCGGGCCGCTCCGGCGGGCGCGTCGAAGAGCACGCCACCCAGGTAGGCGCTGCCCGCCCTGGTCGCGGCCGGCAACGCGCATCCGGGTTCGCGTGAGCGGGTCCGTGCGCTCCTGCCGGGCATCACCCCGGGGGCGAGGATCCCCAGGTGTGACTGCGCGCCGACCACGAGCCGGTCGGCCGACATGGCGGTGAGCAGCCTGGCTTCCTCCTCGCCGAGGAAGGACGTGTCGGTGAGCAGCAGCGTGCTGTTCCCGGGGTTGGCGGCCTGTGCCTCCTCGACCGATGTGACCCGGACGACCCGCACGCCGTGGGCCCGGAGCAGCTGGGCCAGGCCCTTGCCACCGGAGGGCGAGGCGTCGGCGGGGTCGAGCGGCCTGCCGCCGCCGGATCCGCCGCTGAGCAGCACGCCGGCGACGGCGCCGAGGATCACGATGAGCGCGACCAGCAGGATGCCCCGGCCGCCGCGCCAGACGCCTCTCGCGGTCGGCGAGGTGGAGGTCGAACCGGACACCGGGGCCGTCCCCGGCCCCGCTCCTGGGATTCCCGCTCCTGGGGTTTCCGCTCCCCGGGCGGCGCCGAGGCTCACGACGGGACCGCCTGTGCGGTGCGCGCCGGGCTCGTCGAGCGGCCGTGTCCGGCGAGGTTCCCGAGGGGACGCCCCCTCGCGTGACGTCCGCCTCCATGGTGAGAGCGGGATCTCACGGTGACACCGCCTTCGCTGTGGGCGCGGGGGTGGGGCGGGCGGCGCGCAGGTGGTCGTCGAGGTCGCGGAGGACCTCGTAGCCGGCGGCCGTGCCCGGCACCTCGCCGTAGGTCACGTCGTCGAACACCCTGGCCGCCGAGGCCAGCTCGGCGGCCAGACGGGGCAGTGCGCGGCCGGCCTCGGCGGCGAGTTCTCCCGCGGTACGGCCGGGCGTGGAGTCGATGATGACGCGATCCTCCAGATCACGGGCGACGGCCCTGAGTCGTTCGCGGATCGCCTCGGCCCACCGGCCCTCCGCGGCCAGAGCCTCGGCGGCGTCACGGTGCTCGGCCGCGGTGCGGCGGCCGTTCCCGAAGACCCCCTCCTGCCGTGCCGCGCCGCCCCGCGCCGTCCGTCGCGCGACCACGGTCAGGGCGACGGCGGCGGCGATCACCAGCGCGACGAGCACGATCCGCGCCGCCACGCCGCCGACGACGCCCACGGACTCCTGGTCCAGCAGGTCGCCGATGAACTGGTTCACGTTCCGCGTGACGCGGTCGAGTGCGGACTCCTTGGCGTACTCGGGTCTGAGCAGCTCAAGGACCGCCTCCCGCCGGGCCTCGCCGCGGTCGACGTCGATCGGCACCACGGCGTCGGCGGACACCACGGTGTTGACGGACACCACGGCGTCAAGGGCCGCCGTGGCGTTGCGGGACGCCGTGTCGAGGAGAACCGTCAGGAGCCGGACCACGGGGCTCCCCGCCCGGGGCCGCCGGGCGTGGCGGACGGGTCCCACAGGTCGTCGGCCGTCGCGTGCACCCAGCCCTGGCGCTGCTGCTCGATCGCCGCGGTCTGCAGCACCAGGTCGAACGCCTCGGCGCGCATCCTGCGGTCGGCGTAGAGAAGTCCGTTGACCCCGGCCTGGAACGGATAGGTGATCATCGCCGCGATGGTGCCGCCGATGGCGATCAGGACGGCCGCGCCGATCTGCGAGCCGACGGTCTCCTGCCCGAGGACGCCGACGACGCCTCCGGCGATGGTGAACGGGATGGAGAGCACCATGGCGACCAGGATGGCGATGATCTGGGTCAGCAGCCAGATGCCGAGGGTCCGCCAGAAACCCCCCTTCACCAGATGCCAGGACCTGCTCAGGGAGGCGATGGCGCCGCGCCGTTCCAGCACCGTCGCGGGAGCGGCGAGCGCCAGGACGGTGGCGACGGACAGGGAGTAGGCGAGGAGGGCCAGCGTCAGCAGCACCCCCACGCCGACCACCACCCCGATGTCGGCGCCGACCGTCACCAGCGTGTAGATCACCCCGACCGCCACGGCCAGGGGGATCAGCAGAAGCAGGACCTGGGCGAGTACCACCCCGAACAGCGCGGGCACCCTGCCGCGGGTCAGCCGCCAGGCCTCGCCCACCGTCATCCGGCCGCCGAAGACGGCGCGCCCCAGGATCCGGGTCAGCACACCGGTGAGCATGGTCACCGCGACGAACTGCACCGCGTAGGAGGCGAGGGGCGCTCCGTACTCGGCGAGGAAGCCCACCTGCGGCGGGCTGCCCTCCAGCGCGGCCGGACCCCTGCTCAGGACCGTGCCCATTCTGCCCAGGGTGATCGCCTGGCCGATCGCCACCGGGATCGCGCTCAGCGCGGCGGCGATCGCCGACAGGCCCAGGACGGCCTTCGGGTTGGAGCGGATCAGCTTGATCGCGCCGTCGAGGATGTCGCCGAGGCCGAGCGGGCGCAGCGGGATGATTCCGGGGCGCAGCACGGGCGGCTGCGGCCGGTAGCCGTATGGCGGCTGCCCGCCGTAGGGACCGTAGGGGCTGTGGGGATGGTGCTGGTACGGCGGAGGAGGCTGCTCGTCCTGCGGTCGCCGCGGCGGCGACTGTGGCGGGGGCGGTGGTGGCGCCGGGGGCGTGCCGGGACCGGCGCCGGGGGCGGTCCACGGCGAACCCGGAGCGTCGCCGTACGGCGGAGGTTGGTTGGGCGCCCAGCCGGGTGGCGTGTCGGGAGTGGAGCCGTGACCGTCTGACATATCCCAATCCTGACATGTGGCCACACTGGTTGTGCTGATCGGGAGATCACGGCGCGGTTTCACCCCGGGAGGCGGGCGGAGATCCCTGAGGGATGGCCGAGACACGGTCGTTTACCTCAGACTGGGAACGTGACCACCTCCGCTTGGCGTCCGCAGTCGCCGGGGCCGGAGAGGGCCGCGCGGGGGTGCTCCTGCGAGCCTTACGTTGTGTGCGCCTAAAATCTGGTACTCGGATGTCTGCTGGTCGGGCTGTGTCATCCAGTGGCTCGACAAGGGTAATCTTCGACAACCGTGCCGCTTACCCCGAAAACTCCCAAACTGCGTAAAACGAATGAGGGGCCATGAAAGGACGCGTGCTGGTCGTCGACGACGACGCCGCTCTCGCCGAGATGCTCGGCATCGTGCTGCGCGGGGAGGGTTTCGAACCTTCCTTCGTCTCCGATGGGGACAAGGCACTCGACGCCTTCCGTGACACCCGGCCGGACCTGGTGCTGCTCGACCTGATGCTGCCCGGCGCCGACGGCATCGACGTGTGCCGCCGCATCCGCGCCGAGTCCGGTGTGCCGATCGTCATGCTCACGGCCAAGAGCGACACCATCGACGTGGTGCTCGGCCTGGAGTCCGGAGCCGACGACTACATCGTCAAGCCGTTCAAGCCGAAGGAGCTGGTGGCCCGCGTCCGCGCCCGGCTGCGCCGCACCGACGAGCCGACGCCGGAGATTTTGCAGATCGGCGACATCACCATCGACGTCGCCGGGCACTCGGTCAAGCGGGAGGAGGAGACCATAAACCTCACCCCGCTGGAGTTCGACCTGCTGGTCGCGCTCGCCCGCAAGCCGCGCCAGGTCTTCACCCGCGAGGTGCTGCTTGAGCAGGTCTGGGGCTACCGGCACGCGGCCGACACCCGCCTGGTCAACGTGCACGTCCAGCGGCTCCGCGCCAAGATCGAGAGAGACCCCGAGCACCCCGAGATCGTGGTGACGGTCCGTGGCGTGGGCTACAAGGCCGGCCCGGCTTAAGCCCTCGCGGCACTCTCCCCGGACCCCGGCATGCCCACACCCAGGAAACGCCGCCGCACCCCGCTCCAGATGGTGCGCGGGATCAGGCGGCGTGCGCGGCGCGCCGTCGGCGGCGCGCGCAGGGGCTGGCGGCGCTCCCTGCAACTGCGCGTGGTCACCAGCACGATGGTCATCTCCATCGTGGTGGTCGTCGTGCTCGGAGTCTTCCTCATGCAGGCCATCATCACCACCACCCTGGGGGACAGGGAGCGCGCGGCGAAAAGCGAGGCGCAGGCCGACCGCAAGGCGGTGCTCGGCTACCTCAACCAGCAGGACGGCGACGCCGCCAAGCAGTCGGCCGAACCGGGGCAGACACTTCAGCGAGAGGGAGACAGCCCGCTCGGCCAGGCGGTCGCGGCGCTCGCGGGCCGGGCAGGGCCCGCGCTCCGGTACTCGGTGATCATTCGCAACGAGCACCAGCCGGGCGAGTTCTACGCCACCACCAACATCGATCCGGTGAGCATCCCGGTCAGGCTCCACCACGACGTGCTCAGGAAGTCGGCGGACGAGGAGACCACCCGCTACACGTCGCTGCGCTACAAGGGCAGGCGCGACTCGGTTCCGGGCATGGTGATCGGCACCCGCCTGGACACCTACGGGACCGGGCTGGACGACGGATACGAGATCTACCATCTGATCTCGCTTGAGGAGGAGGAGAAGACCCTCACCTCGGTCCGGCGGATGCTCATCCTCGTCGGCGCCGCCCTGGTGCTGCTGCTGGCCGCGATCTCCTCGCTGGTCACCCGCCAGGTGGTCACGCCGGTACGGCTGGCCCGCCAGGCCGCCGAGCGGCTCGCGGCCGGGCACCTGGACGAGCGCCTGAAGGTTCGCGGCGAGGACGACCTGGCCCGCCTGGCGGCCTCCTTCAACGAGATGGCCGCCAACCTGGCGTTGAAGATCCATCAGCTGGAGGAGCTCTCCCATGTCCAGCGGCAGTTCGTCTCCGACGTCTCGCACGAGCTGCGCACCCCGCTGACCACCGTGCGGATGGCCGCCGACCTGCTCTACGACGCCCGCGAGGAGTTCGAGCCGATGGTCGCGCGCTCGGCCGAGCTGATGCAGAACCAGCTCAACCGGTTCGAGGCGATGCTCGCCGACCTGCTGGAGATCAGCCGCTACGACGCCGGCGCGGCGGAGCTGGACGTCGAGCCGGTGGACGTCAGGGACGTGGTGCTGCGCGCGGTCGGCGACTCCGAGGCGCTGGCCGAGCGCCACTCCACCCGGTTCGACCTGCGCCTGCCGGGCGAGCCCTGCATAGCCGAGATGGACAGCCGCCGGGTCGAGCGCATCCTGCGCAACCTGCTGTTCAACGCGATCGAGCACGGTGAGGGCCGTGACATCGTCGTTCTGGTCGGAGCGGACCGGGACGCGGTGGCCGTGGCCGTACGCGACCACGGGGTGGGCCTGAAGCCGGGTGAGGAGAACATGGTCTTCGACCGGTTCTGGCGGGCCGACCCCTCCCGCGCGCGGACGATCGGCGGCACCGGCCTGGGGCTGGCGATCTCCCGCGAGGACGCGATACTGCACGGCGGCTGGCTCCAGGCGTGGGGTGCCCACGGGGAGGGCTCCCAGTTCCGGCTCTCGCTGCCGAGGGTGGCCGGGGCGACGCTGCGCGGCTCACCGCTGCCGCTGGTCCCACCGGAGGTGGAGATGCGGCGGACGTGGCGGGGGCACATGACACCGGTGCTGGCACCGGCGGCGGCCGACGGGGGGCGCGATGCGGACTAGGACCGGAGGACGGGCCGGCGTGACGCGGGCCGAGGCCGGCGGGCGGCCGGGCGTGGTGCGGGCCGGGGCCGGCAGGCGCGTGGGCGCGGCGATGCTGGTGGCCGCGCTGACCTGCGGGGGGACGGCCTGTTCCGTGATCCCCATCGGGGGCGGGTCCATCGCCGTGGACAACGTCCGCAAGGGCAATCCGCTGGGCGACCCGTACGCGCGGGTGATCGCCGTGCCGCCGAACCCCGGCTGGTCGGCCGAGGAGGTCGTCACCGGGTTCCGGGCCGCGATGGCGAGTGTCGACGACCCGGGACGCGACATCGCGCGCCGTTACCTCACCGACGACTTCGCCAGGAAGTGGGATCCGCACAGCGGGGTGACGGTCTACAAACAGGGCGAACCCCTGGCGGTGCAGGCGGGCCTGAAGGAGAGCCGGGTCACCCTGAAGGGCACCGTCACCGCGATCATCGACCAGGACGGCCGGTACCGGCCGAGCGGTGGTCTTCTGAACGAGCCCTTCTCCCTCGTGAAGGGGGCGAACGGCTGGCGGATCAGCGCGGCGCCCCAGGGGCTGCTGCTGTCGGAGGCCGACGCCGACCGCGCCTACCTCAAGGTGGATCTGTACTTCCTGGATCCGGGGTGGAAGGGCCTGGTGATCGACCAGGTCCGGGTGCCGATCGACCCCACCGCCAACTTCGCCAAGACGACGGTCGAGCGGCTGCTCAACGGGCCGAGCAGCTCGCTCAAGGGCGCGGTGCGGTCCGCCTTCGACGGAACCGAGCTCATCGACGTCACCACACAGAACAACCGCGTCGTGGTCAACCTGACCAGGCGGGTGGCCGCCGATCTGGTCGGACCGATGTCGGCCCAGCTCGCCGCGACGCTCGCCGAGCTCACCAAGGGCGGCTGGGGCTTCGAGGTCAGGGTGGGCGGTGAGCCGTACTACACCGACAACCCGCTCTCCATCGACGCCCAGGAGCAGTCGACGTTCGACCCCTGGACGACCCCCGGCGAGATCTATCCGTACTACATGGCCGACGGCGCGCTGTGGCTGCTCGGCAAGGAGAAGACCGGGCAGCCGGTGCCCGGTAAGGCGGGGGAGAAGGACGGCACCCGCGACCACCCGGCGATCAACTCCCAGGCGCAGGTGGCCGCGCTGTCGGGGGGCGACAGACGCATCGCCGTCGCCCCGCTCGTCACGGGCGGTCAGTGGCAGGAGTGGGTCACCGGCGACTCCCTCGTCCCGCCGTGCTGGGACCGCTACCAGACGATGTGGACGGTGAACCGGCGCGACGACCACACCTCGAAGGTGATGCGCTTCCGGGACGGGCAGCGCTACGAGGTCTCCGCCCCCGACCTGGAGACGGCCTACGTCACATCGCTCAAGGTCGCGCGGGACGGGGTGCACGTCGCGGCGGTCGTGAGGGACGCGCAGGGCGAGCAGGTCAAGATCGGCACGGTCATCGGCCAGGGGAACGCCACCCGGATCGCCAACCTGCAGCTGGTGGTGCCCGCCGAGGGCAAGCAGACGATCAAGGACATCGCCTGGAAGGACGGCAAGACCCTCTACGTCCTCACCGGCAAGTCCGAGCTGCTGGAGGCCTCGGTCACCGCGGCGCCCAAGTCCCTGGCCTCCGACTCGCGGATCCAGACCATCACCGCGCTGGACGGCTCCCTGCTGGCCGGAGCCGTGGACGACGACAAGAAGCAGCAGATCCTCTACTGGACCTCCGCCAAGTGGGAGCCCCTGGTCAAGGACGAGAAGGGCTCCCAGGACTTCGCCCACAACGGCCCGTCGGCCCCGGCCTACCCCCTGGGCTGAACCCCGCCCCCGGGCACTCGCCCCGGCCCCCGGCCCCGGCACCCGCCCCGGCCCCGGGCACCCCGGCACCCCGGCGGCGGGCCCGGTCCTTTTCCGGGGCGCGTCGTCCGCCGAGGCGGGAGGGGTTGTTTGTCGGTGGGGCCTGGCACCGTGGAACCGTGCCGACCGCCCTGCTCGACCTGGTCCTGCCGCCCCGCTGCGCCGGATGCGACGCGCCCGGCTCCCTCCTCTGCCCCGGCTGCACGGCCGGGCTACACGGGCAGCCCGTGCGAAGGATGCCCGACCCGTCCCCATCCGGCCTGCCCGACTGCTGGTCGGCGGCCGTCTACGCCGGTGCCGCGCGAGGGGCGATCCTCGCCTACAAGGAGCGCGGCCGTACGGCCCTCGCCCGTCCGCTGGCCGGGGCGCTCGCGCTCGCGGTGGCCGCCGCGGCGGGGGAGCGGCCGGTGGTGCTCGTCCCGGTGCCGAGCGCGCGTCCGGCCGGCAGGCGGCGCGGGCACGACCCGGTGGACCGGCTCGCGGAGCTGGCCGCCGGTTGTCTGCGCGGCGCCGGGTGGCCGGTGGCGGTGGCGAGAACGCTCACTCAGCGCCGCCGTCTCGCCGACCAGGCGGGGCTGAGCGCGCTCCAGAGGGCCGAGAACCTCTCCGGGGCATTCGGGGTTACGGGCGGCCGGAACGGGGCTGTGGCACGTTCCTGGGGCGGCGTGGGGGCGGTTGTGCTGGTTGACGACGTCGTCACCACGGGTGCGACCCTCGCCGAGGCGGCCAGGGCGCTGCGCGAGGCCGGTGTCACGGTCTCACTGGCCGCCGTGGTCGCCGCGACACGCCGGAGAGTAAGAAAGATCGAATTATCGGATATCACGGAGGGTAACGGATCGTAAAGGGGCGGTGTGGTGTCGGCCTCACCCCGGAGTCATACCTCCCTGTCCCGGTCGGCGGCCTGTGGCCGCCCGACAGATGTGAGAAATGCTCACATCTGTGGATATCGGCCCGCCGAAGAGTCCCTCCCCGGCCCCGGCGTCCCCGGCGGGGGTGACGCAAAGTGATCCTTCGGGCGGCTGCCAGGCTGACATTCGGTCGGTATGCGGATAGCGTCTGAGCCATGGCACCCGCTCGGGTCCGTGGTTGCGCCGGACCGACCCCCCCAGGGGAGTCGGCCTGGCTAGCCGATGCCAGCCGCAGGCCAAACGGTCCACGTAAGACGACTTCTCGTCGGTCGATCACGGTGCGGCTTAGAGGTAAGTCCTGCCTTCCCGGGGAGCCAGATGTTCCTCGTCAGAAGAGAAGGGCATGTAGTGGCAAAGAGCTGCGAAACCCTCAGCAGGCGGATGTGGGGACGAAGACCAGGTCGGCCGAGCGGGTGCCGCTAGTACCACCGTCGGGATTCGAAGGGGGCTGTGCATGGAAATCATCGTCAAGGGTCGGCACACCGGAGTGAGTGACCGATTCCGCGACCACGTGACGACCAAGCTGGCCAGGATCGAGCGCCTGGACAACAAGCTCATCAGCGTTGATGTGGAGGTGACCAGGGAAACCAACGGCCGCATCAACGGCCCGCGGGAGCGGGTCGAACTCACCATCCACTCACGCGGTCCCGCCGTGCGGGCCGAGGCCGCGGCCGACGACCGCTTCACCGCCCTCGACATGGCGATGGGAAAGCTTGAGGGAAGACTCCGGCGCCTCGCCGACCGACGCAAGATCCACCACGGCAACCACTGTCCCCCCTCCGTCGCCGAGCTCACCGCCACCGCGCTCGCCCAGTCCTTCGAGGCCGAGGCCGAGGCCGTCCAGCCCCGCCCCGTGTCCCCGCACAAGCCGGCCGCGGTGGCCGAGGCCGAGGCCGACCTCTTGGAGGATCGGGCCGTCGTCCCGATCGAGATGGAGGGCGACGGGCCGCTGGTGGTCCGCGAGAAGCACCACAAGGCCGACCCGATGACCATCGACCAGGCGCTCCTGGAGATGGAGCTGGTCGGCCACGACTTCTACCTTTTCCGTGACAAGGAGAGTGGGCAGCCGAGCGTCGTGTACCTCCGGCAGGGCTACAACTACGGCGTGTTGCGGCTCGTCGAACCCTGAACGGACGCGTTCGAAGATCCTCTCCGACCAACCCCAGGACCGGAAACCCGTGTAATCATGGCGGTCCAACGGCTCTGGCCCCCCGAGGAGGAGGCGTGACGGAATCCGACGAGGCGACCCGCCCTGCCAGGCGAGGTGACCCGATCCGCGTGCTGATCGTCGACGATCACGCGCTGATCCGCCGAAGCCTGGAGATGGCGCTGGCCGCGGAGGCGGACATCGAGGTGGTCGGTGAGGCCAGCGACGGTCAGGAGGCGGTCGAGCTCGCCGACCGCCTCACCCCGGACGTCATGCTCATGGACGTCCGGATGCCCCGCAGAAGCGGCATCGAGGCCACCCGTGAGATCAAGGCATCGGTGCCGAGCACACGGATCATCATGCTCACCGTGAGCGACGAGGAGGAGGATCTCTTCGAGGCGATCAAGGCGGGTGCCACCGGCTATCTGCTGAAGAACGTGCAGCTCGACGAGGTCCCCGAGGCGGTGCGCGGGGTCCACGAAGGGCAGTCGCTGATCAACCCGGCGATGGCGGCCAAGCTCATCACGGAGTTCGCCAACATGAGCCGCAAGGAGGCCGAGCGGCCCCCCCAGCTTCCCGTCCCCCGACTGACGGACCGGGAGATGGAGGTGCTCCGCCTGGTCGCAAAGGGCATGAACAACCGTGATATCGCCAAGCAACTGTTCATCTCCGAGAACACCGTGAAGAACCACGTCCGCAACATCCTGGACAAACTGCAACTCCACTCCCGGATGGAGGCGGTCGTCTACGCGGTCCGCGAGCGAATGCTCGAAATCACCTGAGGGATCCGTGGGTGGTGGCCGGCCCACCGGGCACCACCCACACGTCCCAGTCCTAGCAGCCCCACCCCTTCCGGGGTCCGGCGGTTCGCCGGTCCCGGGTCTCAGCGGGCCAGAGCCCTCCCAAGGGGCGCCGCCAGGTCCGGGTCCACCCGCTCGACCCGGATGTCGTCGCAGCCGACCCAGCTCGCCGCCTCCCGCAGGGCGTCGGCCAGCGACTCGGCGGCCCCACGCCGGTTGACCCCGGGTTCGAGGCCGATCTGACGCGCGACGAGAGTGGACCCCTCCCGGGCGGGGTCGATCCGGCCTATCAGCCGGCCTCCGGCGAGGACGGGCATGGCGAAGTAGCCGTGGACCCGCCGATCCCTCGGGACGTACGCCTCCAGGCGGTGGGTGAAGCCGAACACGCGGGCGGTGCGGGCCCGGTCCCAGACCAGGGAGTCGAACGGCGAGAGCGGTGTGGTGCGGTGGCGGCCCCGGGGCTCGCTCCGCAGGGCGGCCGGGTCGGCCCAGGCGCTCGCCGACCGCTCGGGCCAGCCGGAGACGCGCACCGGGACGAGACCGGCGGCGCCGTCGAGCAGCGCCCTGTCCAAAAGGGCGCCCTCGGGGAGCTTGAGGCGGAGGAAGTCGACGAGGTCGGCGCGGGTGGCGACGCCGAGCGCCCGCCCGGCGATCCCGGCGAGGCGGCCCACGCACTCCGCGTCGGTGAGATCCTCGGCCAGCAGGTGGGCGGGGACCGCGCGCTCGGCCAGGTCGTAGACGCGGCGCCAGCCGCTACGGCGGGTGCAGACCACCTCGCCGGTGTTCAGCAGCCACTCGACGGCGATCTTCGAGTCGGACCAGTCCCACCAGGCGCCGCCGTTCTTGGCGCCCCCCATGTCGGTCGCGGTCAGCGGGCCGTTCTCGCGGACCTGGTCGAGCACCTTGTCCACGTCGGCGGGCAGGGCGTGCCAGTGCTGTTTCCTGGCGCGGAAGTATCTGCGCCGGAAGGCGTAGAGGGGCCAGTCGCCGATCGGCAGCACGCAGGCGGCGTGGCACCAGTACTCGAAGGCGCGGGCGGGGTCGTCCCAGTAGGCCAGCTCGACCTGCCGTCTGCCGACCGCGCCGAGCCTGGCGTAGGCGACGAGCTCGTGGGAACGGGCCAGGACGGAGATCGTGTCGAGCTGGACCGCTCCCAGCCGGCGCAGGGTCGCCGCGGCCCCGCCGCGGCGGGCGTCGGCGCCCAGGAGGCCCTGGGCGCGCAAAATGATCCGGCGGGTCTCGCCGGCGGAGAGCTCCAGTGTCGCGGCCGGTCCGGGAGGCGTCATGGCCGGTCCGGGGAGAGGGCCGGCGCGGGGGCCGGAAGGCGGGCGGGGAAGGGAGGCCGGGAGGGGGCCTGGGAGGAGGCCTGGGAAGGGGCCTGGGAGGGGAAAGGTGTCGGCATGATGCGGAGGCTAGCGCGCCGCACCGACGAAAAGGCTACGCCGGTGTCCTTCGAGTGGGCCCCGCCGGGCCGTACGGCGTGCGCGGGGCGCCCGCCACGACATCCTCGAAGACCTGGAGGGCGAGGGCGGGGATCCCGCCCATGACGTGGACGGCCGAGACGGTGTCCCCCGGTTCGCGACGCGCCGGAGGCCTCCGGTTGTCGCGATACGCGTGGGCAAACCGGCATACCCTTTAGGGTGAGTACTACTCCCTATAAAAAGGACGCTGGGAACTCCGTGGACGCGAAGAGCGTCTTTCAGGGTGGCTGTGTCCGGTGGTAGAACCGCCTACGATGGCAGCGGAGAACCATGTCTCGTCCTCATCCGGGCCCGTCCGGCCGCGGAAGACCTGCGAGGAGCTTTACCTAAAGTGCCAGCCTTTCTCGATAAGATTCTTCGCGCAGGCGAAGGCAAGCTTCTGCGTAAGCTCAAGCGGATCGCCGACCAGGTCAACTCCATTGAGGACGACTTCACGAGCCTGACCGACGCCGAGCTCCGCGCACTCACCGCGGAGTACAGGCAGCGCCATGTCGACGGCGAGTCCCTCGACGACCTGCTTCCCGAAGCCTTCGCCACCGTCCGTGAGGCCTCCCGGCGTGTGCTGGGCAAACGCCACTTCGACGTGCAGATCATGGGCGGGGCCAACCTGCACATGGGCAACATCTCCGAGATGCGCACCGGTGAGGGCAAGACCCTCACCTGTACGCTCCCCGCCTACCTCAACGCGCTCTCCAGCAAGGGCGTCCACGTCATCACGGTCAACGACTACCTGGCCAAGCGTGACGCCGACGAGATGGGCCGGATCCACCGCTTCCTCGGTCTGGAGGTGGGCGTGATCCTGGCGAACATGCCGCCGGACGAGCGTCGCAAGCAGTACAACTCGGACATCACCTACGGCACGAACAACGAGTTCGGCTTCGACTACCTGCGCGACAACATGGCCTGGTCGCTGGAGGAGTGCGTCCAGCGCGGCCATAACTTCGCCATCGTCGACGAGGTCGACTCGATCCTCATCGACGAGGCCAGGACGCCGCTGATCATCTCCGGCCCCGGCGAGCAGTCCGGCAAGTGGTACGCCGAGTTCGCCAAGATCGTGCCCCGGCTCCGCAGGGGCACCGAGGGCAAGGACGGCGAGGAGAACACCGGCGACTACTCCGTCGACGAGAAGAAGCGCACCGTGGGCATCTTCGAGTCGGGCGTGGAGAAGGTCGAGGACTGGCTGGGGATCGACAACCTCTACAAGCCCGAGCACACCCACCTGGTCGGCTTCCTCAACAACGCGCTGAAGGCCAAGGAACTCTACAAGAAGGACAAGGACTACATCGTCGTCGACGGTGAGGTCCTGATCGTCGACGAGTTCACCGGCCGAGTCCTGCACGGCCGCCGCTACAACGAGGGCATGCACCAGGCCATCGAGGCCAAAGAGAGCGTAAAGATCAAGGACGAGAACCAGACCCTCGCCACGATCACGCTGCAGAACTACTTCCGCATCTACGCCACGCTGTCCGGCATGACCGGCACTGCGGCCACCGAGGCCAACGAGTTCCACCAGACCTACAAGCTCGGCGTCGTCCCGATCCCGACGAACCGGCCGATGGTCCGCAAGGACCAGGCCGACGTGGTCTACAAGACCGAGGACGCCAAGTTCGTGGCCTGTGTCGACGACATCAAGGAGCGCTACGAGCGGGGCCAGCCGGTCCTGGTCGGCACCACCAGCGTGGCCAAGTCCGAGCGTCTGGCCAAGGAGCTCAAGCGCAAAGGCGTCAAGCACGAGGTTCTCAACGCCAAGAACCACGCGCGTGAGGCGGCGATCATCGCCGAGGCGGGTCGCAAGCACGCCGTCACGGTCGCCACCAACATGGCCGGCCGGGGCACCGACATCATGCTCGGCGGCAACCCCGACTTCCGGGCGGACTTCGAGCTGCGCGGCCGGGGCCTGGACCCGGTCGAGACCCCCGAAGAGTACGACAAGGCCTGGGCCGAGGCGCTGGAGAAGGCCAGGGAGGCCGTTCAAGCCGAGCACGACGAGGTCACCGATCTCGGCGGCCTCTACGTGCTGGGCACCGAGCGGCACGAGTCGCGGCGCATCGACAACCAGCTCCGCGGCCGATCGGGGCGCCAGGGCGACCCGGGCGAGTCGCGCTTCTACCTCTCGCTCGAAGACGATCTCATGCGCCTGTGCAACTCGGCCAGGGTCGAGATGATCATGACGCGGCTGAACATCCCGGACGACGTCCCGATCGAGTCGGGCATCGTCTCCAAGGCCATCGCCTCAGCTCAGCACCAGGTCGAGCAGCAGAACTTCGAGATCCGCAAGAACGTCCTGAAGTACGACGAGGTGATGAACCGGCAGCGCAAGGTGATCTACGCCGAGCGTCACCGGGTGCTGGCGGGCGCGGACCTGCACGAGCAGATCCGGGGCTTCATCAACGACGTGGTCGGTGAGTACGTCGCGGGTGCCACCGCCGAGGGCTTCGCCGAGGAGTGGGACCTCGACAAGCTCTGGAAGGCGCTCGGCCAGCTCTACCCGATCACCCTCACCGTCGACGGGGTGGCCGAGGAGGCCGGTGGCCGTGAGGAGCTCACCGCCGAGATCCTCGCCGACCAGGTCAAGGCCGACGCGATGGCCGCCTACGACCGCCGCGAGGAGGAGCTGGGCGCGGAGACCATGCGGGAGCTGGAGCGCCGGGTCATCCTGTCGGTCCTGGATCGCAAGTGGCGCGAGCACCTCTACGAGATGGACTACCTCCAGGAGGGCATCGGCCTGCGCGCGATGGCGCAGCGTGACCCCCTGATCGAGTACCAGCGCGAGGGCTTCGACATGTTCTCCCAGATGCTCGACGGCATCAAGGAGGAGTCGGTCGGCTATCTGTTCAACCTTGAGGTCGAGGTGCAGACCAACCCGATCGTCGAGGAGCACGACGCCCACGAGGACGAGTCGATCGCGGAGACCCGCTCCATCATCGCCCGGGGTCTGCGCGGTCCGCAGCGCCCCGCCGAGCTGGAGTACACCGCGCCCGGCGAGCGCGGTGAGGTCGAGCACACCAGGGTCAGCAGCAAGGCGGAGCGCGACGCCTACGGCAACGTCGAGCGCAACGCCCCCTGCCCCTGCGGCTCCGGCAAGAAGTACAAGCGCTGCCACGGCGACCCCAAGCACGTCGAGGCCTGATCACGGGCCGGGGAGAATCCACCCGGGGGGCCCGCACGGCTGTGCGGGCCCCCCGGCTTTCTCATGGGGGCGCCTCGGACGTCATGGGGTCGCCTCGAAGTCGGTGCAGAGCCAGCGCACGCCCCGCCGCTCCAGTCTCAGCGCCAGCCCCCGCGACCGGTCGCCGCAGTTCACCAGGACGCACATCTCCACCACCCCGTCTCCGGGCTGGGAGACGTGGGGCCGGCCGACCAGCGGCGGCCCGGAACAGTTGATGATCTTTCCGCTCCTGGCCAGCTCGGCGCCGGCCCGGTCGGTCAGGTGCGACAGGACACTCGAAGGGGCCCGCCTGCCCGCCAGCACCTCGGCGACGGCCTGGCCGAGGGCCCGCAGCCGGCGTTCGTCCGGGATCGCGCCCGGCGGTCCCCAGATCAGCGCGTGCCCCGCCTCGGCCTCGACCGGCGCGGGGTCGAAGGCGAGGGCGAGAGCCCCCTGCACGTACGGCGGGGCGCCGGGCCCGGCCGGAGTCAACGGAACGCCCGGGGACGGCCGCTCGTCGTCGTAGGGCGGTTCGGCCGTGGGGGAGGAGGCGAGGCGGGGCAGCGGCACCGGCCGTGGGGGGCGTGGCATGGACGGACTCCGGCGGTCGTCGGCGGAACGGACACAGCTATGAGTTTCCGGTCCACCGTCCAGATACGCCGATCGCCAGCTTCCGGCGGCACCCCGGTGTTTTACCCCGATCGGGGAGGAAAGATCGGCCCAAGCTGGATTGGTTCCAGCCGGTGACCGGACGGGTTACGGTGCCGGTCCCCCTCACCCGGGGCGTGGCCGGAACACGGCTCACCGGGCAGGGGACCAGCCCGCTCAGGGGGTGGGCGGCTGGGTGGTGGCCGTACCGGACGGAGGGTCGGCCTCCTGTGGTTCGCGGCCGGGGGTGGCGAGGTTCAGCCTCCTGATCAGGAAGCTGAACACGGTGTAGTAGATCACCGCGTAGATCAGTCCCATCACCAGGATGATTGGGACGTTCCGGGCGTTGGGGGCGGTGCCGTACAGGCCGAGGTCGATCAGCCCGGAGGAGAAGCTGAAGGCGAGCTTGGCGCCCAGAGCGGAGGCGACCGCGAGGGAGATGCCGGTCAGCACGATGTGCACCACGAACAGGATCGGGGCCACGAAGACGAAGGCGAACTCGATCGGTTCGGTGATGCCGGTGAGGAAGGCGGTGAGCGCGCCGGAGATCATGATCGAGCCGACCGCGGTGCGGCGGTGCGGCGGCGCGGCCCGCCAGATGGCGATCGCCGCGGCGGGCAGGCCGAACATGAGGACCGGGTAGAGCCCGGCCTCGAAGCCGCCGTAGCCCACGGCGCCGTTGTTGAAGCAGACCAGGTCGCCGGCGAGCTGTTTGCCGCCCACCACGCAGCCCGGGACCTGGGTCCAGACCACGTTGTTGACGATGTGGTGCAGGCCCAGCGGGAGCAGCGCGCGGTTGGCCATGCCGTAGACGCCCGCGCCCACCGTGCTGTTGGCGGCGAGCCAGTTGCCGAACGCGCCGAGCCGGCTGCCGATGACGGGCCAGACGACGCCGAAGATCACGCCGAGCACGAGCCCGGCGAAGGCGGTCAGGATGGGCACCAGGCGCCGGCCGCTGAAGAAGGCCAGCCAGGTCGGCAGCCTTGTCCGGTGGAAACGCTGCCAGAGCAGCGCGGAGACCAGGCCCATGACGATGCCGCCGAGCACCCGGGTCGGGTTCTGCGCCCCGAGGTCGAGCACCACGCCGGGGACGCCGGGGTGGGACCTGTCGAAGATCTCCGTGCTGATCGTCTCGCGGAGGCCGGCGTCGAACAGTTTGAAGAACATGGTCATGCTGACCGCGTGGAAGACGAGGTAGCCGACCAGCGCGGCGAGCGCGGTGGAGCCGTCGGACTTGCGGGCGAACCCGATCGCCACGCCGACCGCGAACAGCAGGGCGAGATTGTCGAAGAGGGTGCCGCCCGCCGTGCCGAGGATGTGCGCGACGTTGTCGAGCAGGACGTTGTCGGTCCGCCCCACCAGGTCGTCCTGCCCGAGCCGGAGCAGCAGGCCCGCGGCGGGCAGCACCGCGATCGGCAGCATGAGGGAGCGTCCCAGACGCTGTAGCACGGCCATCACGGCTGAGCCGGTCGGCGACGCGGCGGGGAGACCCGCGTCCGCTGAGAGGGAACTCATCGACTCTCCTTGAGCGTGGAGACCCCGGGCTTCAGCCGTGGGGAGGAAGTCAGCGGACTCCCCTCCGGAGGGGGAGGAGGTCAGGTACGGCGTACGGGTGTCTCCAGGGCCGTGCGGAGTTGGTAGCGGTCGGCACGGTAGGTGGATACCCCGAGTTCGGCGCAGACTCCCCCCGTGAACGAACGCCGCTGGAGCAGCAGGACCGCTCCGCCGCGTGGCAGCTTCAACAGGTCGGCGTCGCCCGGATCGGCGATGCCACCGTCGATGGTGAGCTCACCGGCGTCGAGGACCAGGCCGTAACGGCTTTCGAGCAGGGCGTACAGCGAGCGGCCCGTCAGGTCGTGGGTGTCGAGGTCGGGTGCGAGGGAGACCGGGATGTGGGCCCGCTCGACGCACATGGGCTCGGCGGCGGCGGTGCGGAGCCGTTCGATGAAGTGGACCTCGTCCCCCGGCCGGATGCCGAGTTCCCTGGCGAGGTACGCGCTGGCCCTGACCACCCGGCGGTCCAGATCGCGGGAGCCGGGCTCCATGCCGCGGGCGCGCATCTCGTCGCTGAACGAGGTCAGCCGGAGGGCCATCTCGATCTTCGGACGGGCCACGAAGGTGCCCTTGCCCGCGACACGCTGCAGCCTGCCCTCGGAGACCAGGTGGTCCACGGCCTGCCGTACCGTCATGCGGGACAGTCCGAAGCGCTGGCAGAGCTCGCGCTCGGAGGGGATCGCCGCCCCGATCGCCAGCTCCTCACTATCTACGAGGTCGAGCAGGATCTCCCTGAGCTGGAAGTACTTGGGAACCGGACTGTCGGGATCGATCTGGGCCACGGGATCCCTCCCCCTCTCGATCCGCGAAATGGAGATGAGTTATGGTTCGGCCTGTGGTCTAGTCCGGACTAGACCACAGGCCGGAAATGGGTGTCAATCTGCGGACCGGCGACGGATCGGTAACGGCCCGGCCGCCTCGATCCGAACGAAGGACGGCGCGAGATGACGACCAGGATGCGCAGCGAGATCGCCGAGCAGCCCGCCGCGCTGCGAGCCACGCTGGACGCCCTCCTCCCCCGGATCGGGGAGGTGGAACGGCTCGCGAGCCGGACACGCCGGCTGTTGTTCATCGCCCGCGGCACCTCCGACAACGCCGCAGTCTACGGCCGTTATCTCGCGGAGGCACACACCGGACGCCTGGCCACGCTCGCGGCGCCCTCGATCGCCACCGCCTACCGGCGCAGACTGGACCTCGACGGGGTGCTGGCCGTCGCGCTCTCCCAGTCGGGCAGGACCGAGGAGATCGTCGAGACCCTCGCCTGGGCCGGTGACTGCGGCGCCAGGACCGTGGCCGTCACCAACGGCGGCGAGCGGAGCCCCCTCGCCCAGAGCGCCGACCTGGCCTTGTGCACACTCGCCGGTGAGGAGAAGGCCGTCCCCGCCACCAAGACCTACACCACCCAGCTCGCCGCGCTGGCCGTGCTCTGTCTCGGCCTGGGCGCCGACGTCGACGCCGCCGACCTGCGACGGGTGCCGGACGCGGTGGAGAGGCTGATCTCCGATCCGGGAGACCTGGAGCCGGTCGTCGAGGGGCTGGCCGACAAGCCGGGCGTGGTGGTCTCCGGCCGGGGCCTGGCCTTCTCCACCGCGCTGGAGCTGGCGCTCAAGCTCAAGGAGGCGTGCTACCTGCACGCCATGGGCCTGTCCTACGCCGACCTGCTGCACGGCCCGATCGCCGTGGTCGACCGTGACACCCCCGCCATCCTGGTCGCGGCGGCCGAGGGGCCGACGCTGGCCGGCACCGTGGCCCTCGCCGAGCGGGTCACCGGCGCCGGGGCCCCGGCCTTCACCGTCGGCGGAGGTCCCGCGCTCGCCGCGGTCTCCAGCGCCGCGCTGAACGGCCCCGACCTGCCCGAATGGGTCGCCCCGCTCGGCCTGATCGTCCCCGGGCAGCTGCTGACCGAGGCCCTCGCCCGCAGGCTCGGGATCGATCCGGACGCGCCACGAGGTCTCAACAAGGTGACACGGACCGACTGATCGACCGGTCTCGTTTAGCCTGATCACAGACCGATGACGACTGGAGGGCGATATGGCGGCTGACGCCGGCGCGATCATCGCGGGACTCGGTGGCGTGCAGAACATCATTGAGATCGAACCCTGCATCACCCGGCTCCGCACCGAGGTGCGCGACGCGGCCAAGGTCGATCAGGCGGCACTCAGGGCGGCCGGCGCGCACGGGGTGATGACCGCGGGCAACGTCGTCCAGGTGGTCGTGGGTCCCGAGGCGGACACGATCGCCAGTGACATCGAGGACATCATCGGCTGAGAGTGCCGGGTACCCTCCCCGTTCCCACGGTCCCCCACGCCACGGAGACGAGGATGGGGAGCGGAAGACGGGGGGAGTGATGACCACAGTTCTGGCCCCGGTCGCGGGGACGGTCGTGGAGCTGGGAGCGGTGCCCGACCCGGTGTTCTCCGAGGGGCTGGTCGGGCCGGGGACGGCCGTCGAGCCGGTCAGGGAGCCGGGCCGGGCGGTCGCGCCCATCGCCGGTAGGATCGCCAAGCTGTACCCGCACGCGTTCGTCGTCGTCGGCGACGACGGCAGGGGGGTCCTGGTTCACCTGGGCGTCGACACCGTCCAGCTCAAGGGCGAGGGGTTCGAGCTGCTCGCGTCCGAGGGTGACCGGGTGAGCGCGGGTCAGCCCGTGCTCGCCTGGAACCCCGCCGAGGTCGAGGCGGGCGGTCGCTCCCCCGTCTGCCCGGTGGTGGCGCTGGACGCGGAGCCGGCCGCCGTCACCACGCTCGCCGAGGGCTCGGTGCGTGCGGGGGACGAGCTCTTCCGGTGGATATGAGCCCGGCCGGCGGGGCGGCCGGGCACGGTCCGCCGGCCGGGAGGTTCCCGCCGGCGGCCGGCCGGTCATCCTTCGATCCGGCCCGCTCCGTCGTCTTCGAAGATTCGATCGCCGGGATTGCGGCGGCCAGGGCCGTGGGTATGACACGCGTGGGTCCGGCGACGACCCCCGCGGGCACGGAGCCCGATGCGAGGTCGAGGAGGTCGAGCACGCCCACGTCCGACGGCCCCCGCGGGCATGGAGCCCGGCCGAGGCGGATCTCGTGGTCACCGGCCCGACACGGGGCGAGTGGCCTCCATGCACCATCCAACGGGCCCGGAGATCTGGACCACCGGGCCGATCCCTCAGGAGGAACACGTGGCCGAGCGCCAAGTCACCGTCGAGTCCGAGGTCGGTCTGCACGCCCGCCCCGCCGCGACGTTCGTGCGGACCGCGGCCAAGGCGCCCCTGGAGATCACCGTCGCGAAGGGGGGCGGCCCGCCGGTGAACGCCAAGAGCATCCTCGCGGTTCTCTCGCTCGACGTCCGGCAGGGGGACACCGTGGTGATCAAGGCCGAGGGTGAGGGTGCCGACCGGTTGCTGGACGAGCTCGCCCTCATCGCGTCGGCGCCGTGAGCGTCGGCGCGGTGAACACGCTCTCGGGGGTGGGGGTGAGCCCCGGGGTCGGGTTCGGGCCCGGCTACGTCGTCTCGCGTGAGGTCCCCGCGCCCGAGCCCGGTGCCCGCCACGACGGGGACGCCGGGGCGGAGCGCGCCAGGGCCGTCGGGGCGCTGGAGCGGGTCGCCACCGGCCTGGAGTGGCGGGGGGCGCGGGCCGCCGGCCCGGCCCGGGAGATCCTGGAGGCGCAGGCGCTGATGGCGCGCGACCCGGGCCTGGCCGTCGAGGTGGCCGAGCTGGTCGACGGGGGTGCCACCGCCGCCCGAGCGGTCTACGAGACGTTCGGCCGGTACCGCGAGCTGATCGTCGGGGCCGGGGGATACCTCGGGGAGCGCGCCGCGGACCTGGACGACGTCAGGGACCGGGTCGTCGCGGTGCTGGAGGGCCTGCCGGTGCCGGGCCTGCCGTCCCACGCGGCGCGGCCGTACGTTCTCATCGCCCGTGACCTGGCGCCGGCCGACACCGCGATGCTGTCCAGGGACGTGGTGGCCGCCTTCGTCACCGAGCAGGGCGGCCCGACCAGCCACACCGCGATCCTCGCCCGGGCGATGGGTGTGCCGGCCGTCGTGGCCTGCCCGGGGGCGACCTCGATCAAGCCGGGCACACCGGTGCTGGTGGACGGGGCCTCCGGCCGGGTGAGGGCCGCGCCCTCGGACGACGAGGTGGTCACGGTGACGCGGGCCGCCGCGGCCGGGGAGGCCGTGCTCACCGCCGCGACCGGACCGGGGGCGACCGCCGACGGGCACGCCGTGCCGCTGCTGGCCAACATCGGCGGGCCGCGCGACGTGCGGGACGCGCTGAAGTACGGTGCCGAGGGCATCGGGCTCTACCGGACCGAGTTCCTCTTCCTGAACCGGACCACGCCGCCGTCCGAGGAGGAGCAGGTGGCGGCCTACCTGGAGGTGCTCGACGCCTTCCCCGGCAGCCGGGTGGTGGTGCGGACGCTCGACGCGGGGGCGGACAAGCCGCTGGCCTTCCTGCCGCAGGATGAGGAGTCGAATCCGGCGCTGGGGCAGCGCGGCATCCGCCTCTTCCGGAAATATCCGGAAATCGCGAGCGGGCAGCTCGGAGCCCTGGCCCGCGCTGCCTCCCAGTCCTCGGCCAAGCTCCAGGTGATGGCCCCGATGGTGGCCGTCGCCGAGGAGGTCGCCTGGTACGCGGCGGCCTGCAAGGACGCGGGCCTGCCGTCCGCGGGGGCGATGATCGAGATCCCCTCGGCCGCCCTGCGCGCCTCCGACCTGGCCGTGGAGGCGGACTTCCTGTCGATAGGGACCAACGACCTGGCCCAGCACACCTTCGCCGCCGACCGCCGGCTGGGCGCGCTGATCACATTGCAGGACTCCTGGCAGCCCGCGCTGCTCGACATGATCGCCCTGGCCCTGGCGGGCGCCGCCGAGCGCGGCAGGCCGTGCGGCGTCTGCGGGGAGGCGGCGGCCGATCCGGCCCTCGCCTGTGTGCTGGTCGGGCTCGGCGTCACCTCGCTGTCGATGGCGTCCCCCTCACTGCCCGCCGTACGGGCCGCGCTGTCGCGGCACACCCGCGAGCAGTGCCTGCTGGCCGCCCGAGCCGCGCGCGCCGCGCACTCCGCGCAGGAGGCGCGCGCCGCGGCCCGCTCGCATCTGCCGGACCTGGACGCGCCGGCTCGCTGAGGGCCGATCGGCCCGGCCCTCGGTCCTCCGGTCCTCCGGTTCTCCGAGAGGCTGTCCATCCGGGGCCGAGGGCAGGGGGTGATGCGGAGGGGCAGGGTGGGGGCGCGGGTGGGGCCGCGGCGGGACGCGGTGGGCGGGGGCGGTGGGATACGGCGTGTCCACTCGCCCACGCGGATACCGTGGGGCCCATGGTTCGGTGCATTCGCAGGACGGGTCTTGTGGTGGTCGCGACGGTGGTGGCCGGATGTGCCGCCCCGGGGGCGACCACGCCGGCCGGGTCCGTCTCGGGGGAGCGCCCCTCGGTGAGCACGGCTCCGGCTGAGTCCCCGCGGCCCGTGACGCCTCCGGCGGCGATCCCGGCGGCGACCCCGGCGGCCTCCGCTCCGCCCGAGGTGGAGGCGGTGCTCGCACGGATGAGCGTGGAGGAGAAGGTCGGCCAGCTCTTCATGCCGGTGCTGTACGGCTCGGCGGCGGACACCTCGTCGGGGGAGAACCAGGCGCGGTTCGGCGTGGACACCCCGGCCAAGGCGGTCGCCAAGTACCGGCCGGGCGGGGTGATCCTGTTCCCCTGGGCGGACAACGTCAAGAACGTCCGTCAGGTCGTGGCGCTGACCAACGGGCTGCAGGAGGCGTCTCCCGAGATCCCCCTGCTGATCGGCGCCGACCAGGAGAACGGCAGGGTCTCCCGCCTCGCGCCGCTGGTCACCGACCTGCCCGGCGCCTCGACCATCGGCGCGGTCGGCGACCCCTCGCTGGCCCGCAAGGCCGCCAGGGTGACGGGCGTCGAGTTGAGGGCGCTGGGCGTCAACCTCGACTTCGCCCCGGTCGCCGACGTGAACGTCAACCCGCGTAACCCGGTGATCGGCCCCCGCGCCTACGGCTCCGACCCGAGGAGGGTGGCGTCGATGGTCGCCGCCGCGGTCAAGGGCTTCCACGACGCCGGGATCGCCTCCACGGCCAAGCACTTCCCGGGCCACGGCGACACCAACGTGGACAGTCACTCCGGGCTGCCTGTGATCCGGCATTCCCGGTCACAGTGGGAGAAGCTGGACGCGCCGCCGTTCGCCGCGGCCATCGGGGGGAACATCGACGCGATCATGAGCGCCCACGTGGTCATGCCCAGGCTCGACCCGTCCGGCGATCCGGCCACGCTCTCCAAGCCGATCCTGACCGGGCTGCTGCGCCAGAGGCTCGGCTTCGACGGGGTCGTCTCGACCGACGCGCTCGACATGGCCGGGGTGCGCAAGAAGTACGGCGACGGCCAGGTGGCCGTGCGTGCCGTCCAGGCCGGGGTGGACCTGCTGCTGATGCCGCCGGACTACCCCAAGGCGTACCGGGCGGTGCTGGCCGCGGTGCGATCCGGGAAGATCTCCACCGCGCGGCTCGACCAGTCCGTCCGGCGGCTGCTGAAGCTCAAGGCCGCCAGGGGGTTGCTGAGGAGGGCCCCGGTCGCGGACGCGGACCGGGCCGAGCGGGTGCTGCGCTCTCCGGAGCATCGCGGGGTCGCCCGGCTCATCAACGATCGGGCCCGCTGACGGGGGTCAGGAGGGCTGGAGGCCGCCGCGCCGGATCATCGAGAGCACGAGCGCCTGGACGACGCGCATGACGATCGCTTCGAGCAGGAGGACGGTCGCCCTGGTGAGCACCGAGGCCAAGAATCCGGACATAGCAACCTCACATTGATAAATCACTCTTATTGTGATGATTGCGGACAAATCTATACGAAGCGACGATGTCAGGTTGCTGTTTGGTTAACGTTCGATGACGTTCCACGGGTCAGCGGTTCGACCGCCACCCCGATGAGCGTGGTGACGCAGGCGCTTCCGAGCGCGATGCCCCAGCCGACCGGCCCAAGGGGACGGCAGCCGAAGAACCCGCAGAGACCGGGCAGGGAGACGCTCGCGCCCAGCACGCTGAGGGAGACGAGCACCGCCAGCGCGACCACCCGATCCCGGCCGCCCGCGACCAGGGTCTGGAACAGCTGCGCCGACACCAGCGCCACCAGTCCGATGGTGTTCGCCCGGCTCCGCGTGCCGGTGACCCGCCCGATCGACCAGGCCGCGCCGGCCGCGGCCGCCGTGGTGGCGGCGCGCAGATAGATGTCACGGGTCAGGGAGGCGCCCAGCGAGGCCTCGGGACCCTCGGCGAGCAGCCGCTCCGGGCTGGTCGACGCCGGAGGCCGGACGGCCACCGCCATCGCGGGCAGCATGTCGGTGAGCAGGTTCACCAGGAGCAGCTGGCGGGCGTTCAGCACGTTCCTGCCCGTGAGCAGGCTGGATCCGACCGCGAAGACGATCTCGCCGACGTTGCCGCCGAGCAGGATGCTCAGCGCGTCGCGGACCGAACTCCACATGGCCCGGCCCTCGATGATCGCGTCGACGATCGTCTCGACGCGGTCGTCGGTCACCACGACGTCGGCGGCGGCCCTGGCCGCCGGTGTGGCACGGGAGCCGAGGGCGATTCCCACGTCCGCGACGCGAATGGCCGGAGCGTCGTTGGCGCCGTCGCCGGTGACCGCCACGACCCTGCCGGAGCGGCGCAGGCAGGAGACGATCCTGACCTTGTGCGCCGGAGTGGTCCTGGCGAAGACCGTCACGCCGGGCTCCGTCCCCGTCAGCTCCTCCGTCAGGGCCTCGTCGTCGAGCCCGTCCAGCTCGGGGCCGGTCATGATCCGCCCGCCGTTCAGCACGCCCAGCTCCACGGCGATCGCCTCCGCGGTGCTCGGATGGTCGCCTGTGATCATGGCTACCCGGACCCCCGCCCGCATCAGGCGGCCGACGCTCTCGGCCGCCGTGGGCCGTACCGGGTCGGTCAGGCAGAGAAAGCCCAGGAAGGTCAGCCCCTCGACGCGGGACTCGTCGAGGTCACGGCGGTCGGAGGCGGGACGCTCCGCCACCGCCAGCACCCGGAAGCCCTGCTGGGCGAGCCGGTCCACCTCCTTTTCGAGCTCCGCCCTGAAGGGGTCGGTGAGCGAGATTGTCTCCTCGTCGCGCAGGAGGTTCGAGCAGCGGGTGAGCACGGCCTCCGGGGCGCCCTTGACGCTCAGCACATGCTCCGCCGGCCCCAGCCCGAGCACCGCGTGATAGCCGCGCCCCGGTTCGAAGGGCATCTCGTCGATCCGCCGCCAGGTGCCCAGCCCCTCCTCGGGCGTCACCCGCAGCCGCCCGGCGCCGTCCACCACGGCGCGGTCCGTGGGGTGCGGGATGGCCCGGCCCCGGCCGTACCGGGGGCCCGCGCGCAGCCCGGCGGCCACCACCCGCCTCAGCTCCGGCGGCAGCGCCTCGGCGGAATGCTCGATGCGCCCGTCCGAGACGTACCGCAGGCTGATGCGCCCCTCGGTCAGCGTCCCCGTCTTGTCGAAACAGAGCACGTTCACCCGGCCGAGGGCCTCGATCGTGGAGGGGTTGGGCACCAGGGTGTTCCTGGTCGACAGCCGCCGGGCCGCGGCCAGCTCGGCGACCGAGGCGACGAAGGGCAACCCCTCGGGCACCGAGGCGACGGCCAGGCTCACCGCCGGCGCGAGCGCCTCCGACATCGACCTGCCGCGCAGCAGGTCCGCGGCCAGCAGGACGAGGCCCGAGCCGATCGCGACCGGCAGAACCCGCCGGTTCAGCGCCCGCAGCCGGAGCTGAACGCCGGTCGGCGGGCGCCGCTCCGAGGCGAGCCTGGCGGTGCGCGCCGCCTCGGTCGCCTCGCCCGCGGCCACGACCACGGCGAGCCCGTGACCGGCCGCCACCGTCGTGCCCTGGTAGACCATCGAACTGCGCTCGGCGACGGCGGAGGCGCTGACCGGGGCCGGTGACTTCGTGACGAGCATGGACTCGCCGGTCAGCCCGGCCTCGTCGATCTCCAGCCCCATCGCGGTGAGCACGCGGCAGTCGGCCGGTACGGCGTCGCCCGCCCGCAACTCGACGACGTCCCCCGGTACGAGATCGTCGGCGGTCGCCCCCGTGCCCGTCCCGGCGCTCGTCTCGGTGGCCTCGTGGGGATCCGCCCCGTCCGGGCGGCGCAGCCGTACGCGGTCCGCGACCGTCTCGGTGAGGCGGTGCAGCGCCCGGTCCGCCGCGAACCGCTGGCCCCCGCCGATGAGCGCGTTGATGACCACGACCGCGGCTATCAGCACCCCGTCCGAGACCGAGCCGACCAGGGCCGACACGCCCGCCCCCGCCCCCAGCACCGGGGTCAGCGGGTTGGCCAGCTCCGCCATGGACGCGCGGAACAGCGAGTCGGCGCCGTCCGGCGTCCCGGCGGGCCGGGCCGTCCTGCGCTTGGCGGCGTCCGCCTCGGTGATCCCGCTGGGCGACGAGCCGAGCCGGGACAGCACGTCCTCGACCGGCATGGCGTGCCAGGGGGTGGGATCGGCGCTGACCGGGGGCGCCTCGTCGCCGGCGTTACGGCCCGCCCACTCACCCATGGCGATCGCGGCCAGCGCGGTGCCGTCGTTCACCAGCTGCGCCCTGCGCACCGTCGCCGAACGGGGGGCGGTGGCCGTCAGCGCGGCCCCGGCGGCGGCTCCCGCCACGCTGAGCCGTACGCACCGCTCGCTCGTCCGCCTCGCCGGTGCCAGGCAGCTCAGCAGCAGGTGGACCGTGTCGAGCTCGCCGATGACGTCCGCGTCCCAGGGCACCCGTCCCGGCAGGGACGGCACGCCGATGCCCAGATCCGCCTGGGCCAGCGCGGAGGTGGAGCGTTCCGAGACCACGGCCACCCCGTGACCGTCGGCCTGGAGCGCTTGAATCCAGGTGGTCAGCCGATTACCGCCCGGCACGATCCCGTCGGCGCCCAGCCGTGGGCCGAGCCCTGGATTCTCTCCGGCCAGGACCACGGCGCAGGTGCCCCTCACCGCCGTGACCAGGGCATCGGCCAGCGGGTGGACCTCAGGCGCCAGACCGGCCAGGGCGACCACGACCCCCCGCCTCGTCACGACCAGGGGGCGCAGGCCCCGGGCCCGCCACTCCTCGGCGTCGGCCGGGCCGAGGCCGGTCGGCGCCTCCGGATCGGCCGGTGGCTCGGTCACCCACACGCCGTGCTCCCGCCGCGTGGCGGGAGCGTCGAAGTCGATCAGACTGTAGAGCAGGGCGTGCAGTTCGTCGGCGGCCACGTCCTCGGCGAGGGGCACCACGCGGTCGATCGTCCAGGAGCCCGTGCCGAGCAGACCCGCGTCCAGGACGACCGTGTCGATGCCGTCCATGCGGCGCAGCGCGTCGCTGTTGAGCACGACCGCGCCGCGCCGTGCCAGAGCACGCCCGACCGCGCCGGCGAAGGCCTCGCGGCCGACCTTCGCGGCCTTGGGCGTCGCCGCGACCATCATGGCGAGTCCCCGTCGCCGGCTGCCGCTGAGCACCCGCGTCAGCGCGGAGGTGCCCAGCGCCGCCGGGCTCACGGTGCGCTCGAACCGCTCCACCGGGCTGTGGGCCATGGGGGCCGGGCGCGGCCTCTTGGCCGTCCGGGTGTGGCGGTAGGCGCCCTTCCTGGCGGCCAGGTCCCGCGCGTGAGCCTCCCACGCCTGCCGTGACTCACGGGCCTCCACGTATCTGCCGGCCGCGGAGACGGACTGCACCAGCAGCCCCAGCGGGCGCAGCGCGAGCGTGTGGGTGACGATGTTCGCCGTGGTGAACAGGGTGCCGGTGGCCCGGTGGCCGATCCGGCGCTCCAGCCCGGCACGGACCGCCGGGGTGGATTCCGCCAGGTGCAGCAGGGTGGGGACGGCGGGGGAGAGCGCCGGTAGGTGCGCCACCCGCCCGGCCAATGCCAGACCTGTTCCGATCAGGCTCGCGCCGAGCCGGATGCCGGCACGCGTGTGCTGCTCCACCAGCGTGGAGATGGACGGCCCCGGAGCCTCCTCGCCTTCGGGCTCCTCGCCGTCGAGTTCGTCGATGATCGACAGGAGTCCGTCCAGGTCGACCGAGTCGCTGTCGCCCCCCACGAAGACGGCGCCGAGGGCGCCGTTGACCTCCACCCGCTCGACCCCGTCCAGCACGAGCAGCAGCTCTTCGAGCCGCCGGGCCGGCCGCTCGGTGCCCGGACCGCCGATCACGCGCAGGTCGACGTGGAATCCACCAGAACAGGCCCGTACCGCGCGGGGACGCGGCAGCACGTTCCGGACGGCGCCGGGCACGACCTCCCACAGCGTTTCGGCGGAGAGCGTGAGCACACGCGACAGGAACATTCGGTTCTCCAGCGGAAGGGAAACATTCGGGCAGGGCCGGGGTGGCAGCGGGCACAGCACACCCCGGCCGGGGCGGCAGCGGGCACAGCACACCCCGACACCTCTCCGAGCGGGCGCGTCACCGCGCCGCCGCGATCAGCGGGACGCGCTCGCGTGGTCCGTGACGCCCGCTGTCCGGGAGACCGGCCGCGTGGGACGATCCTTCCGCCGGGCACGCTGGGCGATCATCGTGCCGATCCCGATGGCGGCCGCCACCGGCCACTCGATCAGCCCCACCACCGCGAGCGCGCCGAGGCCCCCGTAGTAGGCCATGCGCTCAGCCGGCGGCAGGAACGACTTGGCGACGTCGACCGCCTGGCCGGCCTCCTGCCGGTTGACGTGCGGCAGATGAAGGTGCGGAGGCCGTAGCTGGACGGTCAGCATGGGCAGGTTCAGCGTGAGCGAGGCGCCGTCGTGCCCGTTCTCCGCGAACCGCTGCTCCGTGGCCGTCCGTGTGGCGACCGTCCCCGCCGGAGGCTTCTGCGCGGTGGGCCTCTCGGCCTTGCGCGCGGTGTTCCGCTGCTGCGCGGTGGTCGCCCGTTGACGTGTGGTGGCCCTCTGCTGCGCGGTGGTCGCCCGCCGGGTCGTGGTCCGCGCCGCGCTCCGCGCCGTACCCGTAACCGCCCTGGCCGCTCCGGCCGTGGCCCTCTTCGCGGCGGCCGCCCCCGCCTTCGCCGCTCCGGTGGCGGTCTTCTTCGCCGCGGCTGCTCCGGTGGCGGCCTTCCGTGCGGTGGTTGTCCCGGTGGCGGCCTTTCTCGCGGTGGCCGCTCCGGTCGTGGCCTTCTTCGCGGTGGCTCTCCCGGCTCCCGCGGTGGTCTTCCTGGCGGTCGTCTTTCCCGCCGTGGTCTTTCCGGCGGCGGCTCTTCCCGCGGTGGCCGTTCCGGCGCCGGCCTGCTCCGTCCCGGCCGCCTTGGCCGTGGTTCTCCGCGTGGCAGGCTTCCGGGCCGTGGATCTCGGCTCGGCGGGCGTGGTGGACTTCGACGTCGTACGGCTGCGTGTCTCGCGAACCGTCTGACTTACGGTCATGGCCCCTCCTCACAGGAGTCGAGGAATCGGTTCAAGTGGTGTTCGTGAGCGGCGTGGACCGCCTCTCACGTGCTGTTCTCTGGCTTTGGGGCCATCTTCATAATCTTCCTCGAACCGGAGTCCTGAAACTCGCCCCAACCTCAGAATCGGACACAGGGGCGGAAAACTATCTCTCTTTGGGTGTCTGATCCCATACGGAACGTCACCGCGAAAGGAGGTGGAACAGCCGGCGGGGAACCACCCTGAGAGCCGTCGCCGGAAGCGGTCAGGGCCATGGCCGGGAGCGCGCAGAGGCCGGTGAGGAGGGCCATGGCCGAGGCCGGTCAGGGGCCGGCGAAAGTGTGGGGAAGAGGCCGGAAAGGCGCCGCCGGGGCGGCCGGGAGGAGAGGCGGGGGCCGGGCGGTCAGGAGAGGTAGGGCTTGAGCTCGCGGCGGGCCACGGCGCGGATGTGCACCTCGTCGGGGCCGTCGAAGATGCGCATCGCGCGGGCCTGGGCGTACATCATGGCGAGCGGGACGTCGTCGCAGACCCCCATGCCGCCGTGGACCTGGATGGCGCGGTCGATGACCTCGCAGGCCATCCGGGGGGCGACGACCTTGATGGCCGAGATCTCGGCCGCGGCGGCCTTGGCGCCGACGGTGTCGATCAGCCAGGCGGCCTTCAGGGTGAGCAGCCGGGCCTGCTCGATGGCCACCCGGGACTCGGCGATCTGCTGCTGCACGACGCCCTGCTGGGCGAGGGTCTTGCCGAAGGCCACGCGGTTGGCGGCGCGGGCGCACATCAGCTCCAGGGCACGCTCGGCCATGCCGACGGCACGCATGCAGTGGTGGATCCGCCCGGGGCCCAGGCGGGCCTGGGCGATGCGGAAGCCGTCGCCCTCCTTCGCGATCAGGTTCGAGGCGGGCACCCGTACGCCGGTGAAGACGATCTCGGAGTGGCCGTGCTGCTCCTGATATCCGAAGATCGGCAGATGGCGGACCACCTCCACGCCCGGGGTGTCCATCGGAACCAGGATCATCGACTGCCGGCGGTGCGCGGGCGCGTCGGGGTCGGTCTTGCCCATCACGACCATGATCTCGCAGCGCGGATCGGCCGCGCCGCTGATGAACCACTTACGGCCGTTGATCACGTACTCGGCGCCGTCACGGGTGATGGAGGTGGAGATGTTGGTCGCGTCGCTGGAGGCCACCCCGGGCTCGGTCATCGCGAACGCCGAACGGATCTCACCGGCGAGCAACGGCTCAAGCCAGCGGGACCGCTGCTCGGGCGAACCGAACATGTGCAGGAGTTCCATGTTCCCGGTGTCCGGAGCGGCACAGTTCAGCGCCTCGGGAGCCAGATCGATGGAACGGCCCGTGACCTCGGCCAGGCTGGCGTAGTCGAGCACCGACATGCCTGACTCATCGGGTAGAAACAGGTTCCACAGACCGCGCGAGCGGGCCTCGGACTTGAGCTCCTCGACGACCGGGGGAAGATCGTGGTTGTGATGCCCCCTGGTCAGCCGCCACTCGTGGTAGACCGGCTCCGCCGGATACACATGGGAGGCCATGAAGTCGGTCAGATTGGCGAGGTATTCCTCCGCCTTGGTGCTGAGCGCGAAGTCCATGGCCGCCAGTTTCGCACCACCCCTGGCCGGGGTGCTCATCGGCCATGCCTAACCTGTAACGGGTTTCACCAAGGAGATGAGATGTACAAGGGCGTGCTGATCGACTGGGCCGGAGTGCTCACCACGAGCATGTCCGAGGCGATCGCCGAGTGGATCTTCGCAGAACGGATCGACGCCGTCCGCTACCACGAGGTGATGCGCGAACTCATCGCCCACGCCTACCGGGGCTCGGAGCAGGGAGAGAACGGCATCCACGCGCTGGAGCGCGGCGAGATCTCCGGGCTGGAGTTCGAACGCGACCTGGCCGCCAGGCTGGTCACCCTGGACGGTGTGCCGCCGGTCGCCGAAGGGCTGCTGGCCAGGATGTTCGCCGGGTTCCAGCGAGTCGAGCCGATGTACGGCATGCTCCGCGAGGCCCGCGCCGCCGGGCTGCGGACCTGCCTGCTCTCCAACTCGTGGGACAACGAGTATCCCCGCCACGACTGGGAGGACCTCTTCGACGCGGTCGTGATATCGGGGGAGGTCGGCATGCGCAAGCCGGAGCCGAGGATCTTCGAGCACGCGCTCGGCGAGGTGGATCTGACCGGGCCCGAATGCGTGTTCATCGACGACATCGAGGCCAACATCACGGCCGCCCGTGCCCTCGGCATCGTCGGCGTGCACCACCGAGACCCCGACCTGACCATCACCGAGCTGGAGGGGCTCTTCGGCATGCCGCTGCGCTGACCCTCCAGGCTTCTCGCGGCGAGGTCCGCCGGGCTGGCACACTCGATGGGTGATCGGCGCCGAACCGGCGCCGATGTCGGAGAAACAGATCGAGGCATCGATGCGCGTCTACCTGCCGTGCACGCTCCCCGCGCTGGCCCGCGTGGTCACCGTGGGGGAGCTCGGCCCGGCCCCGCTGACCGGCTACGCGGTGACCCCCGCGTTGACCGAGTGGTACGCCTCGGGTGACACCGAGGAACTGGAGTATGTCGCCCTGACCGAGGCGGCCAGGGCTTCCCTGCGAATGCTGGCCGACGACCGGGCCGACGGGATCGAGGCGCCCGCCCGCCGGGTGGTGATCGCCGCCGACGTGGCCGACACGGACGTGACCGTCGGCGCCGACCTGGAGGAACGCGCCCGAGTCCGGCTGGCCGCCGCGGTCCCGCTGAGCAAGGTCGCCGCGGTCCACGTGGACGAGGTGGCCGCGATGAAGGACGTCGAGGCCGCCGTCACCGCGCTGCCCGCAGCCGACCGGGGCGACGACGACGCCCGGTTCGCCGTGGACGGCGCCGAGGCCAACGAGCTGCTCTGGTACGCCACCCAGGAGATAGCAGACCTGATCGGCTGAGGGGCCCCGGACCCGCCTCACGGGTGTTCACGCCGTGGGGCGGGCTGGTTACCCTTGAGGGCGACATGAGACACATCGTTTGGGACTGGAACGGCACCCTCTTCCACGACATCGACGCCGTGGTGGGCGCGACCAACGCGGTCTTCGAGCCCTACGGGCTCGGCTCCTACGACGTCGACGGCTTCCGCGCGGTCTACACCCGCCCCATCTGGGCGGCCTACGAGCGCATGCTCGGCCGCTCGCTCCTCGACGGCGAGTGGGAGAGACTGGACATCGGCTTCCACGACAACTACCACCGGCTGATGCTGGAGTGCGGCCTCGCCGCTGACGCGCTCTCCGCGCTGGAGGCGTGGCGGGCGGCGCAGGGCAGGCAGTCGCTGCTCTCCATGTGGGCGCACGAACGGCTGGTGCCCAAGGTCGCCGAGTTCGGCATCGACCACTACTTCACCAGAGTCGACGGGCTGCGCAGCGCCTCCGGAGGCCACAAGGCCGAGTCGATGGTGGAGCACATCGCGACACTGGGGGTGGACCCCGCCGACGTGCTCGTGATCGGCGACAGCGTGGACGACGCGCACGCCGCCCAGCACGTCGGGGCGCGGGCCGTCCTCTACACCGGTGGCATGACCAGCCGGACCGACCTCGCGGCGTTCGGCGTCCCCGTCGTGGACACCCTCGCCAACGCCCTCGACCACGCCTGACCCTCGACCGTGACGGTTTCGCCGTTGACGGCCGTCGGCGGGCGGCGGTAGCCGTACTCTGGGCATCCACCCCCATTTCCGGAGGCCACGATTAGCCGTCTCGTTCTCTGGAACGTCGATCTCACGCTGGTCGACGTGTCCATCGTCGCCCGCGAGGCGTACGCCGACGCCTTCCGCCAGGTCACCGGGCGCCCCCTGGTCAAGCTGACCCAGCACAACGGCCGCCCGGACTCGGAGATCGTCTTCGAGATGCTCGCCATCAACGGGATCGTCGCCGAAGACGCCCACCTCCCCAAGTTCCTGGACGCGCTGGCCGAGGCGTTCGGCGCCCGCCGCAAACGCCTGGCCAAGGAGGGGCGGATGATGTCCGGCGCGGTGGAGGCGCTCAAGGCCGTGGCGAGACTCGACGGCGCGGTTCAGTCGGTGCTCACCGGCACCATCAAGAGCAACGCCGTGCACAAGCTGACCGCCTTCGGCCTCGACAAGCACATCGACTTCGAGGTGGGCGGATACGGCGAGGAGGTCTACCCCAAGGCCACCCTGCTCCAGGTCGCCCAGGGCCGGGCCGGGAAGAAGTACGGCGCGATCTTCGACGGGAGCAACACCGTGATGATCGGCGACTCGGCCAGGGACGTCCAGGCCGCCAAGATCGCCGGAGCGTCGATGATCGCGGTGGCGTCCGGCCGCTCCCTCCCGGCCGCCCTCCGCGACGCGGGCGCCGACGTGATCCTCCCCGACCTCTCCAACCCGTCCGAGGTCGTCGCCGCCGTCGCCGGCCTCACCACCCCGGCCCGAGCCCGGCAGAGCTGACGACCTCGTTCACACCCCGAGCCCGCGATGAAGAAAACCGGCGTATACCCGCATGCGCGTCATTCCTTGGTGGGCCGTTCAGGCTGGAAGGTTCCAGCTCGGCCCGTCGGGGTCGCCCAGCCAGACGTATTGGCGGTCTCTGGTGACGGTGAGCCCGAATGCCGACTGGTGGGGGGAGCCGGCCTCCTGCCAGGTCAGGATGGCGTCCTCGACCGCGTCCCACAGCCGCAGCGGGCCGTGCTGGCGTACCGTCCACCCGCCTTGTGGGTCGGCTTCGGTGCCGGCCTGTGAACCGGTGGCCACATCCAGGAGAATCACTGCGTCGCCCTTGCCGAGTTTCATCGCCGACGGCGCGGCCAGTTGCCCCACGAACAGCCCGGCTTGATCGTCCAGGATGTTTGGGTCGACGCGGCTCGCCCGTTTCTCGCCCCTGAGATATGGAGAGGCCAGCGGGGGCGAGTCGTGCGGACGGGCGATCATGAAGTAGACATCGTCTTTCAGGAACCGGCCGCTGGCGGTGCCGTCGTCGGTGAGGGTGAGATGCGCGAACGCGCTGCCGTGCATCCAGCCGGACAGAGGGGCGGTGATGGTGCCGCCGTCACGGACCTGCCACATCCATGGGAACGGGATGAAGCGGACGGAGCAGGTGGCGATCAACCGGTCGTATTCGGCGTTCTTGTCGTATCCGTTCAGGCCGTCGCCGATCACCAGCGTGGGTGCGTATCCGGCGGCGGTAAGGGCCTGCCGAGCTCGACCGGCCACGACCGGGTCGTATTCGATGGAGGTCACGGCGCTGTCGCCGAGCCGATGACACATCAGCCCCGCTGAGTAGCCGGTGCCGGTGCCGACCTCTATCACCTTGTCGCCGTCGGTGATCCGCGCGGCCTCCAGCATCTGCACGACCAGGCCGGGCAACGTCGAGGAGGAAGTCGGTATCCCCCGCAGGATGCCGTGACCGTTCTCGACCATGTCCCTGTCGATCTGGGTCACCCATGTGGTGTCGCTGTAGACCAGCCGTAGCCACTCGTCGTCGGAGACATCGTCGCGGTGCGTCACCTGCCATCGGCCGCCATACTCCGTGGCTCCGGCGATCGCCCCGCCGACGAACAGCTCACGGGGGACGCTTTCTACCGCTTTCCGCCACGCCGGGTCGTTCAGGGAGCCCGCTTGGACGAGTTGGCGGGCCAGAGAACGGCGGAGCCGCGCCGCCAGGTCAGAGGTGTCGTCCGCGGTCACGTTGGTTTCTCCAGAAGCAGGTCGGCGACGGCGGCGGAGATAGGGAGTCCGGTGACCTCCTCCAGCCATCCCCATTGGCCGTTGGGATTGCACTCTAGGAACACCGGAACATCATCGTTGGTGAACGCGAAGTCGAACGCGCCAAAACGTAGGCCGAGATCTTCCAGGTAGGTGTGGCAGTGATCGGCCAGACCGGGAGGAGGCTCGATCACCGTGTAAGAGAGACGATCGTAGTCCTGCCGCCAGTCAAGAAGATCCGAGTCGATCCGGACGCAGAACACCTGCTCTCCAATGACGGTCACCCGAAGGTCGGCGACCTTGTCAATGCGTACCTGGAAAAGATGCGCGGTCTGGCTAATGGTGCCGTCCAGTTCCCCGGGTTCGACCTGGGTCGTCCAGATGGTGGCAGGCTCACCGTTGGGGTCGGTGCAGGGGGTGGCCCTTAGTGGCTTATAGATGATCGGGCCGTGCTTGGTGGCGAACGCGTGGGCGTCGTCCACTCGGTTCGTGATCAGTGTGGCGGGCACGTCGAATCCGACCCGACGCGCGGTGGTGAGCTGGACAGGCTTGTACTCGGCCGCAGCGATCGCCCATGGGTGGCTGACGTATGGGCATGGTAGAGCTGCGAGGACTCCGCCGACCCCGAAGCGGGCCTGCGTTCCAGCAAATCGCTCGACGTGTGACGAACTATCGGACAAGTAGGGGGTGGGCCGCCGATAGTAGACGGCCCGTACCTGGTTCAGGTCGATGTCCCGTGACGTGGTGATCAGCCGACTACGCGGCTGGTCTGTGAACCATGTGGAGAACTCTGCGGCGGCCGGAAAATCGACCCCGGGGTCGAACCGAACCACCTGCGCGTCTCGCGCGTTGAGATGGCCGATCACCATGTCCGCAGTCGAGTCCTCCAATCGGGTGAGGACCAACACCATCTCGTCTGCCATCAGTCGTCGCTGTAGTCAGTGATGGTGATCTCGTCTGAATCCTGGGGACTCTTGCCATCGCCTCCTCTGCCGGTCGTTTCCCTCTTGCTGGTCTCCCTGTTGGTGCCGTGCTTGCCTGCCTCGATGATCTGGCCGGTCTTCTCGTCACGGTAGATGCCGATCTGAGTGTCCGGATCGAGTTCAACGCTGAATGGATTGACGGGCGTAGCCGCTGCGGGTGGAAACGGGGCCGATCGTGTGAGGCCCCACGGTTGTCTGTGCCGGCTGCCCATGGTCGTCCTTTCCTCGCGTGTCCGGGAGTAGGGGAGTGGAGGCGTCCTCACGAAGGGAGGACGGGTGCGATGACCGGGAGGGACGGCTCTTCGCCCATCACGGTACTTATAGAGGCCCTGGATTTTGGCGTGTTTCGAGGAAGTGGTGGGAGCCGGTCAAGTGCCATCCCCGGTCAACTCGCGCCGGGTCCGCGTGCTGGCTCTTCTGGGTCCCCGAAACCCATGGGGCGGGGGAAGCGCCCTCGGTCTCTCACTTGTACGACGGTAGGGGCTCCAGGTAATCAAATGTTACTGACGGTGAGCGGTCATGTTCCCTGCGGGTTCTCACCCTGTCGGCCGCTGGTTGTGCTGGTAGGGAGGTGGGTGGCGGGGGCCGCCGGGTGGTGGGTGGTGGAGTTCGGTCTGTTGGATGAGGTTGATGAGGTCGTGGGGGTTTCGGGTTTCGATGGGTTCGGGGTGGGTGGTGATCCAGCAGGGGAAGGCCCAGTAGCGGCGGGCCCAGGGGCGCCAGAGGATGGCCCAGCCGGGGTTGCGGGCCTCCAGGTTGCGGGCGGTGTCGGCCGAGCCGGGCCCAAGGCCCGAACCGGAGCTGGGGTCGGGGGTGAGGTCGGGGTTGTGACTGGGGGTGGGGGTGTCGGGGGCGGGCATGGCCTCTCCGGTGGTTGGGCGGGGGCTGGTTTTGTGTGGGGTGGTGGGGTGGTGCGGGCCGGTTGAGTGCCACCCCTGGGACCGGCCCGCACCTGACCTTTCCGCGTGTCCCGTCCTTTCGGTGTCCCTGGGGCGCGCGGAAAGGGGGCGCGGCGACGGTGGTGGGAGGTGGCCCCCCACTGGGCCGGTTTCCCGCCGGGCCGCCGCGCCGGTCTTATCGCGTGGGGTTCGCCGTCGTGCCGGTCGTGTGGGTCGTGGTGAGGCGGTTGGCGATGTGGACGGCGATCTGGTCGACCTGGGTGGTGGGGGCGTGTTCGGCGCGTTCGCCGGGGCGGGCGGACCAGAAGAAGGTGTGGCCGGTGGGGTCGGTCCAGATGGTGAGGTCGTTTTTGACGTGCAGGCGGGGCAGGCCGTCGTCGTAGGCGGTGGAGGTGTGGACGCCGTTGTGGTGCAGGGCCTGTTGCAGGCGGCCGACGGCGGCGACGGCGGTGGCGCGCGGCCGGTGGAGGGCCGCGTCCGGGGGTGGGGCTGCCGGGGGGAGTGGGAAGGAGATCACGGTCGGCTCCTTTGCCGATGCGGTGTGGGCGGGGTGGTGCTGGGGGTGAGGGGGTGGTCGGCTCCGTTGCCGGTGGGTGGGAGTGTGGCCCCAGGAGCACCTGCCCGGTTCCCCCCGTTTGTCGGCTGGGCGGGGGGAGTGGGTGGGGTGTTCCCGGGGCCACCGGGAGCGGCGGGCCTCCGCTGTGGCCCCCTGCCTTCGTGCCGGGGAAGCGGGCGGGGGGTCACGGTGGCGGATGGGGCCCGCCGCAGGTTTGTGGCCGGGGTACGGAGGCCGGCGGCCTGGAGGCGTGTCGCCAGGTGATCGAGGGCGCGGGCTCGATCGCCGGTCCGCCGGGGGAGCGGGAAGAGAAGGCGGTGAGGCGGCGGCCGTACGGCTGTCACCTCACTGGCCGGTCACCGTGGTCTGGGGCCTGGGTCCGTTCGGTGGCGACGGGTGGCGGGGTCACTGGGGAAGTGGGTCGCGATACTCGGGGGCCTCGTCCGGGGGAGGTTGGGCGGCCAGCTGTCTGGCGAGCCGTTCGGCGGCCAGGTGCGGGGTGCGGTACAGCGCCAGCCGGGGTCTGCCGCGGCGGCCGGGTCCCTGGGTCGTCCACCAGATGAACTCGCCGTCGGTGCGGACGAGCAGACCGGGGGCAACCGAGACCGCGACACGGCCGGAGGCGAGTACGTGGGCGTCCGTCTGGTGGCCGTGCTCCAGCAATGCGTCCTGAAGCCGCGCGGCGGTGACGACGGCCTGTCGGCGTCGATGGCCGGTCGGCATCACGCCCTGCACGGCCGATGTTCGATCGGAGGCGATTGGAGAAGCTGCGGCCGGTGGGGATGACGGAGAGTGCATACTCTTAGTGAACGCCCGGTGACAGCGGCAGGGAAGGGGATGTCAGACGCCTTCCGTTGCCTTCCGGTTGCTCACCGTTGCTTCGCGCCGACATGGTCTTCGCATTCGGTTGCCAGAAGGCGGACTGGGACCACACCTCCAAGATGTGATCACGGCCTCAGGGGAGGCGGGAGAGTACGTGAACGTCACAGTAGACAGTCATCCGCTCACCGTGCTGCTCGCTCGCAACCGCTGGACTGCGGTCATGTTCCTGAAGCGGGTTGCTGATCGCCATCACGCCCGGGGAGACGGCGCAATCGCCACTCGCAAAGAGAAGGTCTCCCGCTGGATCTCGGGAACCGTTCCGGAGATCACCGTCCAACTCGCCATGGCCGAGGTGTTCAGCGTGGACCTGCGGGAGGTTCATCATCGAGGCTGGCCAGACTGGCTTTTGCTGGCGTTTAGTGACGATCGCACGATTTTGGAATCCCCTTGGGCTCCGGTGGGTACGGTGAAAGCACTGGAGAACGTAGGAGGGCCATTGGATCGACGGGGCTTTCTGATCGCTTCGACAAACACACTGGCCGCCATGGTCGCCCAGTGGGCCACAGCCCCATCAGCCACCGCGAGCACATCAGGACGCCGTATCGGTCAGCAGATCGTCACCCTGTTCGACGCCCGACTGGACACCTTACGACGCCTCGACGACCAAGCCGGCTCCAACCAGGCGTATGACGCGGCGACCGTCGAATTACGCCTGATCACCAGAACTCTGAGGGAATCCTCATACACGGAGAACACCGGCCGCAGCCTGTATGCCTCCGCAGCGGAAGCATCGCGAGTGGCCGGTTGGTGCGCCTACGATGCCGGGCACAATGCGGCGGCCGAGCGGCATTTCGTCACTGCGGTTCGGGCTGCGGCCAGCTCCGGAAACGACACGGTCGGAGCCACTGTTCTGGCATTCTGGGCCAATCTTCGCTATGCCAATGGTGATTCGCGCGGCGCTCTCGATCTCGTAAACGGTGCCTTGGTCTCCGCCCGGAAGATTTCCTCTCCTCGGGTGCTGGCCATGCTTCATGCGCGCCGTGCCCGCGCTCACTCCAAAGCCGGAGAGGCGGTCGCCGCCTATCAGGCGGTTGACGCCGCGCTCGCTGCCTATGATCGGGCGGGTCCGGCATCCGACGACCTGCCCGCCATGTACTGGGTGACCGCCGGTGAACTGCACCAAGTCGCGGCCAGTGCTGCGCTGTCCCTGGGCGAACCTCGACGTGCCCTGGATCACTTCGATGCTGCTCTGTCGCAGGATGACCCCTACGACCTCAACACGGAAGCCCGTGGTACATCCATCTACCTGGCGCGGAAAGTGGAGGCGTACCTCGCACTCGGCGACATCGACGCCGCGTTGGAGGCCGCCTACCAGGTCCTCGACCAGATGAGTGGGGTCGAATCCGCCCGAGCCTCCAATACGTTGGCTGACCTGAACGCCGAACTGCGTAACCATCAGCACATCCGCGCTGTTCAGGAGTTCCTCGGGTTGACCGCATAGCGTTCGCGATAGCCTCTGAGGCCGGAAAGCTGGCATAAAATACGACAGAGTTTGTCTTCTGGAAGATAACGCATTCGAGGCCGCATTCCGGAGCGGGTTCTTCTCGCCGAGGGAAGGAAACTGTGTGCGTTGACCGCCTGATCAATACCTCTCACTCAGCAGGGTAGGGAGCTCCTGGCGCGAATCCGCCCGGTGGTTTCTCGCCCTGCTGTCGTCCTACGGTATAAACCGTCAGGAGTGAGCCGTTTTCGCGCGCCCTACACCGGGCCCGCTTTACCGGCGGTGCGAGTATTCGATGAGCGGCTGCTGGCGGCGACTCTATCGTGCCCAGCGGCCTGCCCATTGGTGTCCTGCGCGATGAGAAGTTCGGTTTCCCGTTTCACGGTGATACTCGGCTCGATGAGGCGTTCGGAGGAACTTCGCGTGCCGGTGTTCGGCCGGAAGACGGGGGTGAGCCGTCGGGGTGGCGTGATCCACATATCGTCAACCTGAGGTTGACGATACGTGGATCGTCAACCTATGGTTGACGCATGACGGATCCAACGCGCAGGACGCATCCCATCCGCCTCGACGACCTGATCGAGGCCATCAAGAAGGCGCACTCCGACGCCCTTGACCAGCTCTCCGACGCGGTCATCGCCGCGGACCACCTCGGCGACGTGGCCGACCATCTGATCGGCCACTTCGTCGACCAGGCGCGACGCTCGGGCGCGTCCTGGACCGACATCGGCAGGAGCATGGGGGTCACCAAGCAGGCGGCTCAGAAGCGCTTCGTCCCCAAGGGGCCCGGCGAGGTGTCGGACCTCGATCCCAGCCAGGGGTTCAGCCGGTTCACCCCGCGGGCGAGGAACGTCGTCATGGCGGCGCACAACGAGGCTCACGCGGCGAGCAACAGCGAGGTCCGCCCCGAGCACCTGGCACTGGGGCTGCTGAGCGAGCCGGACGCGCTTGCCGCGAAGGCGATCGTCGCGCAGGGCGTGTCACTGGAGACCGTCCGGCAGGCCGTGGCCGCGACGCTGCCGCCGGCGGCGGATCAGGTGCCCGAGGTCATTCCGTACGACTCGGGGTCACGGAAGGCGCTGGAACTCACGTTCCGGGAGGCCCTGCGGATGGGGCACAACTACGTCGGGACCGAGCACATCCTGCTCGCACTGCTGGAACTCGAAGACGGCGCGGGCGTGCTCGCCGGCCTCGGTGTCGACAAGGCGACCGCCGAGGCCAACATCACCGCCGCCCTGGCCGCCATCCTCGCGGCCCGGGGATAGCGGTACCCCTCAGCGGCCTGGTCGCGGCCAGCCGACCTTGGATGGCACCGTACGAGATGGCCGTACGGGACAAGAGGCCGACCTCGGGCATCCGGAACCTGGCCCTTGGGGGCCCGGGCCGGTCGTTCTCATCCACCAGGTCACCGCTTACCGCCCGTGGATGAGCCCGCGCTTCGTCTGCGGACTTGAACGGACGGGGCGAGGGGAAGCCGGACTTGGAGGGTACGGCTCGGCGACATCGTCGGTGGGCGTGCCGTCCGGTCAGGCGTTGGCGAGCCGCCGCTCGAACCCCTTGGGGTCGGCGGCCCAGGTCCGCCACGCCTGCCCTTATGAACCGGTCGGCGGCTCATTCGCTGCTGACGACCCTGCCACCACTGCCGCACCTGCCCGCCGAGCAGTCACAGGCGCACGGCGGGCTGAGCGCCACCCTGGCGATGCTGGCGGCCTTGGAAAACGGGGCACATCAGGGGCTACGTCACCGGACACACGCCCGGCGAGGTCACTACCGGCGACGACGCCTCAGAGACCACTAAGTAAAGCTGGAGTACTAAGGAATGATGTGATTTGATGGCCGCAGGGCTACAGGCTGATACTTGCAAGTCACTTGCACAGAACAGGATGTAGCCCCAGAAAACAAGAGGGTGATCATCAGATGTTGCTGAGCTTTCGTTTTGCTAATCATCGTTCGTTTCGGGATGAACAGCAGCTTAACCTGCTACCAGCGTACGAATCGGATTATCCAGACGACATTCACGCACTTCCGGTAGTGGGGATTTTTGGCGCCAATGCATCTGGAAAATCGAACACCATCGGCGCCCTTGTCGATATGCAGCGCCTGGCAATCTACTCGGATAGAGAGTCCGATCCCGATACGGGGGTGGAGCGTTCGCCGTATCGGCTTGATCCCGGAGTGGCGGTAGAGCCTTCTCGGTACGTTGTTGACTTGATGATTGAAGGGATACGTTATACGTATGGATTTGCGCTTGACGACAACGAAATTCTAGAGGAATGGCTGTACAGTTATCCGCTAAAGCGACGGCGGGTCATCTTTGAGCGAAATGGGAGCGCTTTTCATTTCGGAGAAGAGGCGCAACGAACTCCATTGGACAGGGTGGTCGAAATAACGGCACCCAATGCGCTTTTCTTGACGATCGCAGCCCGCGCTCGACAGGAACCGGTAATCCCTGTGTTCAACTGGTTCTACCGAAATGTTAAGGTCAGTCTTCAGCAGTCACACTTCCTTAGTCAGCGAAACCTGTCAAGATATATCGAACGACTGGAAGACAAAAGGCGAAAAGAGATTGTCATAGATCTCGTCCGTGCTGCGGACCTTGGCCTTCAGGATGTACTGCTAAGCGCCCCCTCTGATTCAGAGCAGGAGCAACCAGATCTAGATTTCCTCTCCGGGAGAGAGGCTCTGGGGCCAGGCTACCGAATGGTACGGGGCAATGGGCGTCGTCTCCTTTTTAGTCACACGGGGGCGCAGGGCGAGGTTTTTCTGGAGTGGACTGATCAATCGACGGGAACTCGCCAGCTTTTCGATCTCGCACTCAAGGCGGAGAGTGTATTACACGGCGGCTCACTGCTTCTCGTGGACGAGATCGACTCCAGCCTTCATCCTGTACTGACGGCTAGTCTTATCAGACTGTTTCAGAACTTCGAGGTTAATAAAAAAGGTGCACAACTTATATTGACTACACATGATTCAACGCTTTTGGGCTCTCTTGAGGGCAGCGATATCCTGTGTAGGGACCAGATCTGGTTTACGGAGAAAGGGGATGACGGGGCATCGACTCTGTTTCCGCTGTCTGATTTTCATCCACGCAAGCAGGAAAATCGGCAACGCCGCTACCTCAACGGAAGTTACGGCGCCATTCCGATTGTCTCGGATGAGCTATTTGTAAAGGCGTTAACGAGTAGGGGGGATGCGGGTGACCCCGAGGAGAGCTCCTAATGCCCACGCGCGCGGGGTCACACTGGGGGAGGGAAGGGAAACAGACCTGGGCCGCCGTAAAGCATTCAAGGACAGCGGCTCAACAATACTGGTTCTTTCCAATGGAAAGAATACCGAGAAGCAGTACCTTGGGGCACTGAAGCGAGAGAGGTGGGGGCAGCCATTTCATATCTCTTTTAAGAATTATGCGCCGCTGGCATTGGTTGACCACGGAATATCGGAGAAGATCAACTCTGGATACGATCACGTCTGGTGTGTTTGCGACGTGGATAATTTTAATGTGGCGGATGCCTTAAAAAAGGCTGATGTTTGCGGTGTTCGAATCGCACTCTCTGAACCCTGCTTTGAGGTATGGCTAATCCTCCACAAAGTGGACTGGAGGCGCTCCTTTCAAAATGCCAAGGAAGCGGAGCGGGAGCTCAAGAAAATTCTCCCAAAATGGGATAAGGCAAACTTGAAGATGGAAGATTTTCGGGCTGACATTGAGGTGGCAGCTCATCGAGCCAAAAAACTCGGAGAGCCCCCCAACAACAACCCTTCGAGTTCGATGTGGCAGCTCGTCGAGTTCCTTAAACTCGTAGATGAGAAGAATGTTAATTAAGTATTTTGTGTAAAAATGTCAGGGAATGGCGCTTTGCTTATTCTCTGATCTGGGCTGGACCCGGCCCCGTCGGAGTGGTTTTCCCTCGACAGGGGTCGCGCGCCCCGATCCGGTTTCCGGGTTGGGCCGGACGGGGCGAGCGCGGTGGTGACGGGCGGTCTGGCGGGGGTCAGTCCTGGGCGGCCTGTCGTTCCCGCCATTTCTCCATCATCAGCGGGACCTCGTCATGGCAGAAGATGAAGAAGTCGCGCATCTCGGCTATGGCGCGGCCGGAGCGGGTGTCGGGGCCGCCGAGGGCGGCCACCCCCTCGTCGGCGGCGTCGGCGATGGACTTGAGCCGGTTCATCTTGGTGAGGCTGGCCTCCCACCAGGACTCGTTGGCCAGGCGGTAGAGGTCGCGCCGGGAGCCGGGCACCGGCTCCCGGCGGAGCAGGCCGCTGTCGGTGAGATACCGTACGGCGCCGGAGACGGCGCCGGAGCTGACGTCGAGCCGCTCGGCCAGGTCGAGGGCGCTGAGCGTGTCCTCCTCCGCGGTCATCACGGCGAACAGCACGCGGGCCGCCATCGGCGGGAACCCCCAATCGGACAGCTGCCGGCTCATGCGCTCCACGAACTGGCGCACGGCCTCCTCGTCTCGCATCGGTCCACCTCCCGGGCGTCAAGAATCCGTATTTATTACTTTCACGTGCGTCTGAAGTCTCTGTACAGTCTAAAGCATGAGTAACGTCATCTCCGTGTCCGGCGTGACGAAGAGCTTCGGCCGGACACGCGCACTGGACGGCCTGGACCTTGAGGTCCAGCCTGGTGAAGTGCATGGCTTCCTGGGCCCGAACGGCTCCGGGAAGTCGACCACGATCCGCGTCCTGCTCGGCCTGCTCCGGGCCGACTCCGGCGCGGTTCGCCTACTGGGCGGCGATCCCTGGAAGGACGCCGTCGAGCTCCACCGCCGTCTGGCCTACGTGCCCGGCGACGTCACCCTCTGGCCCAACCTGTCGGGTGGCGAGGTCATCGACCTGCTCGGGCGGCTGCGCGGAGGGTTCAACGAGGCCCGTAAGAAGGACCTGATCGAGCGGTTCGACCTGGACCCGAGGAAGAAGGGGCGGGCCTACTCCAAGGGTAACCGGCAGAAGGTCGCCCTGGTCGCCGCGCTCGCCTCCGACGTGGAGCTGCTGCTGCTGGACGAGCCGACCTCCGGCCTGGACCCGCTGATGGAGGCGGTCTTCACCGACTGCGTCGCCGAGATCCGCGCGCAGGGCCGTACGGTGCTGCTCTCCAGCCACATCCTGGCCGAGGTCGAGAAGCTGTGCGACCGGGTGAGCATCATCCGCGACGGCCGTACGGTCGAGACCGGCACGCTGGCCGAGCTGCGCCACCTGACCCGCACGTCGATCACCGCCGAGCTGGCCACCCCGCCCAACGGGCTGCACGGTGTCCACAAACTGCGCGTCAACGGCAACCGGGTGGACTTCGAGGTCGACACCGGCCGGCTGGACGAGGTGCTGCGGCAGCTGTCGGACTCCGGCGTGCGCTCGCTCACGAGCCGGCCGCCGACCCTGGAAGAGCTGTTCATGCGCCACTACCAGAGTGAGCCGGTCCGATGACCGGCACCGGCGCGCTCGTCAGGCTGATCCTGCGCCGAGACCGGGTGATCATGCCGCTCTGGGGGCTGATCCTGGCCGTGCTGCCGATCAGCCAGACCACGGGCATCGCCAAGCTCTACACGACCGATCAGGCGCTGCGGCAGTTCGCCGCCGCCTTCGCCGGCCCGGCGCTTGAGGCGCTCTACGGCCCGGTCACGCACTGGAACGCCGCCGCGCTGGGCGTGTGGCGTGCCGGATTCACCCCCGTGCTGCTGGGCCTGGCCAGCCTGCTCACGGTGATCAGGCACACCCGGGTGGAGGAGGAGGCCGGCCGCCGCGAACTGCTCGGCTCCACCGTGCTCGGCCGGCACGCGGGGCTGTCGGCCGCGCTGATCGTGACGGCGTCGGCCAACCTGGTCGTCGCGCTGATCATCATGGTCTCCTTCACCAAGCAGGGGTACCCGGCCTCCGGCGCGATCGCCACCGGCCTGGGTTATGCCATGGTCGGCATGGTGTTCGCCGCCGTGGGCGCGGTCGCCGCGCAGCTGACCGAGAGCGCGGGCGGCGCCCGCGCGATCGCCCTCTCGGTGCTCGGTGGCACCTACCTGCTGCGGATGGCGGGCGACTCGACCGGCGCCTCGGGGCTGTCCTGGCTGTCGCCGATCAGCTGGGGCCAGAAGCTGCGCCCCTTCGCCGGTGAGGTCTGGTGGCCCCTGGCCCTGTCGCTCGCGGTGCTCGTGGTGCTGTCGTCCGTCGCCTACGTCCTGGCCGGGCGGAGAGACGTCGCGGCGGGTCTGCTGCCGCCGCGCCTCGGCCCGGCGCGGGCGGCCCCCGGCTTCGCCTCCCCACTGGCGCTGGCCTGGCGGCTGCACCGTGGGGCGCTGCTCGGCTGGAGCGCGGGCTTTATCCTCTTCGGCCTGGTGATCGGCGGCGCGGCGAAGACCGCGGCCGACGCGATGGCCGAGAACAGGCAGCTGATGGAGATGATGGCCAGGCTGGGCGGCACCACGAACGTGGCGGACGTCTTCATCGCGGGCGTGCTGAGCATCTTCGGTATCGGCGCCTCCGGCTACGCCGTACAGGCCGCGCTGCGGATGCGCACCGAGGAGACGCTCATGCGCGCCGAGCCGATCCTGGCCGTCGCGGTGAGCAGGGCCGGCTGGATGGCGAGCCACCTGGTGTTCGCGCTGCTCGGCCCGGTCGTGGTGCTGGTGGTCCTCGGATTGGCGGTCGGGGTCGCCTACGGCGCCGGCGCCGACGACCTCGCCGGTCAGCTGCCCAGGGTGCTGGGCGCGACGCTCGCGCAGCTGCCCGCGGTGTGGTCCCTGGCCGCCCTGGCGGTCGCGCTGTTCGGCCTGCTGCCGAGGCTGGTCGCCGGGGCATGGGCGGCGCTGGCGGTGTTTCTCCTGTTCGGTCAGGTCGGCGCGTTGCTGGACCTGCCCCAGGCGCTGCTGGACCTGTCGCCCTTCAGTCACCTGCCCAAGCTCCCCGGCGGGGAGGTGACGGCGTCGCCGCTGCTCGCGCTGACGGCGATCGCCGCCGCGCTGGTGGCCGCGGGCCTGTACGGCTTCCGCCGCCGCGACGTCGGCTGACGGGTCGGCCGGCCGGACGACGGACCGGGCCGCCGGGGGCGAGGACCCATCACCCCTGAAAGCCAGGCGACCGAAGCATGAATTCAGACGGGCGGCGGCTGCGCGTACACGCTTTGGAATGAGGCGCATCGAGGCTGTGCGGGTGACAGCGGATACCCAGATCGTCGGGAAAGCTGACGACGGTCTCGATGTGGAGGTGTTTTCAGCGGGTGTTGACTGACCTCGTGCCCCGGGACCGCTTGGGCCTGCTCGTGGCTCTCCTGCCTTTCCCGGTGCCGAGCCCTTAACCGGTAGGGCGGTCGAGGGCTCGGCTCGGGGGTGGGGAACCTGCGTGGCCGGTCCACATCGGGGGCTTCGGGGGTGTGTGGCCCCGGGGATGACATTCCGGTGGGGCGCCGAGAGGATGGGGCCATGGTTGAGGAAGGCGCGCTGCTGTGGGAGCCCACTCCGGAGATCGTGGAGAAGGCCAAGGTCACCCGCTATCTGGAGTGGCTCGGCCGGCCCGTTGACTACCAGGCCCTGTGGGAGTGGTCGGTGGAGGCCCCGGCCGAGTTCTGGACGTCGATCTGGGACTACTTCGGCGTCGTGGGGGAGCGCGGTGACGGACCCGTCATGTCCGGGACGATGCCCGGCGTCGAGTGGTTCGCCGGGGCGAGGCTGAACTACGCGGCCAACGCGCTGCGCCGGGCCGCCGACGACCCCGGCCGACCGGCGGTGATCTTCCGTGGCGAGGTGGGCGGGCGCCGTACGCTCACCCTGGGCGAGCTGGCCGAGGAGGTCGCGCGGGTCCGGATGGGGCTCGCCGGGCTGGGGGTCGGCCGGGGGGACCGGGTCGCGGCCTACGCGCCGAACGTGCCCGAGACGCTCATCGCCTTCCTCGCCACCGCCTCCCTGGGGGCCGTCTGGTCCTCCTGCTCGCCGGACTTCGGCGCGCCCAGCGTGATCGACCGTTTCACCCAGATCGAGCCGAAGGTGCTCATCGCGGTCGACGGCTACGCCTACAACGGCAAGTGGTTCGACCGGGTCCAGGTGGTTCAGGACATCGCCGCCAAGCTGCCGGGGCTGGCCGCGCGGGTGCGGATGCCCGGCCCGGACGTCTCCGGCGAGGACGGGCCGTCGTCGGGCGGAGGCCGTACGGTGGACTGGGCGGACCTGCGGGCCACGGCCGGACCGCTCGCCTTCGAGCCGGTGCCCTTCGGCCACCCGCTCTGGGTCGTCTACTCCTCCGGCACCACCGGGCTGCCCAAGCCGATCGTGCACGGCCACGGTGGTGTGGTGCTTGAGCACCTCAAGGCGCTCTCCTTCCATCAGGACCTGGGCGAGGACGACGTCTTCTTCTGGTACACCACGACCGGCTGGATGATGTGGAACTACCTCGTCGGCGGCCTGCTGACCGGTTCGGCGGTGCTGCTCTACGACGGGGCGGCCACCTACCCGGAGACCGACGCGCTGTGGCGGCTGGCCGCCGAGGAGGAGGTCACCTACTTCGGGACCGGCGCGCCGTACCTCGTCGCGTCCATGAAGGCGGGGCTGCGGCCCTCCGGGCTCACCGCGCTGCGTGGTCTCGGCTCCACCGGCTCGCCGCTGCCGCCCGAGGGGTTCGCCTGGGTGCACGAGGCGCTGCCGGAGGTCCAGCTCGGCTCGTTCTCCGGCGGCACCGACGTCTGTACCGGCTTCGTCGGCGCGGTTCCGCTGCTCCCGGTCCGCGCGGGTGTCATCCCGTGCCGCTGCCTGGGGGCCAAGGTCGAGTCGTTCGGCCCGTCGGGCACGCCGGTGGTCGGCGAGGTGGGTGAGCTGGTGCTGACCGTGCCCATGCCGTCGATGCCGGTCATGTTCTGGAACGACCCCGACGGGACGAGGTACCGGGAGAGCTACTTCGCCGACTATCCGGGCGTCTGGCGGCACGGCGACTGGATCAAGATCCTCCCCGATGGCGGCTGTGTGATCTACGGCCGCTCCGACTCCACCCTCAACCGGGGCGGCGTCCGGATGGGGACCAGCGAGTTCTACCGCGTGGTCGAGCGTTTCGAGGAGATCGCCGACAGTCTGGTGATCGACACCGGCCGGCTCGGCCAGGAGGGGCGCCTGCTGCTCTACGTCACCATGGTCGAGGGAGTCCCCCTGTCCGGCAAGCTGATCATGAGTCTGCGTAAGGCGCTAAAGGGGGAACTCTCCCCCCGCCACGTGCCGAACGAGATCATCGAGGTTCCCGGCATCCCCCGCACTCTCAGCGGCAAGAAGCTGGAGGTTCCCATCCGTAAGATCCTCCTCGGCATCCCGCCCGAGCGGGCCGCCAACCTCGACGCCATGGCCAACCCCGAGGTTCTGTCGTACTTCACCCCGGTGGCCGAACCTCCCGTCTCACCGGGGTGAGGTCCGGCGTCGCAGAGGCCGATCAGGCCGGGGCGGCGCCGAAGAGGGGGAGGCAGGGGGCGAGGCCGTGGATCTCGAACCCCGGCGGGGTGGTCCAGTCGTCGCGGGAGAGGCGCAGGCGGAGCGTCTCCACGGGTTCCCCCTGCCGGTTGTGGATCTGAACTCCGTCGCCGACGTAGCCGAGCCTGCGGGAGACCGCCAGGGAGGCGGGGTTGTCGGCGAACGCCCCGGAGGTGGCGTAGCGGGCCCCGAGGCCGTGAAAGGCCAGGTGGAGTACTGCCGCGCGCATCTCGGTGCCGATGCCCAGGCCGTGGAACCGGCGGCCGAGCCAGGAGCCGCTGGAGACCTCCCGGGTGACGGCGAAGTCGGCGCCCGCCAGCCCCTGGGTGCCGACGACCTGCCCGTCGAAGACCACGACGAAGGGGCAGTCCCACTTCTCCGGAGACCATGCGCCCCACTGGCGGAAGTGGAACTGAACGGTTCCCCGGGCCCGCTCGGCCGGCTCCCCCTCGCTCCAGGGCGTCAGGAACGGCAGGAGGCCCGGGGCGTGGACGCCCTCGGCGGCGCGGTCGCCGAGGGCGTCCAGGTCGTCGAGGGACGGAAGCCGGAGTTCGAGGCGAGGGGTGGTCACCCGGAGCCCGAAGAGTGGCCAGTTGCGCATGCCTTCGATCCTGCCGACCCGTCCCCGTGCGGGTCCACTCAATTACGGCCGGCAAGAGCGATTACGGCAGGTGAGATCCCCAGGCCCCCTCCGCCGCGTTCAGATGCCCTGGGGGAGGCGGAAGAGGCGGCCGGGGTCGTAGGCCGCCTTGACGCGGGCGAGGCGGGTGGCGTTGGCCCCGTAGTAGGCCGCGCGCCAGCCGCTCAGCTCGGGGTCGACGTAGTTGACGTAGGCGTGGTCGCCGAAGTGGGGGCGCATCGCGGCGTGCGCGTTCCTGGCCCATCCGGCCGCTCCGGCGCGGTGGGCGTAGTACTGGACGCTGTAGAGGGCACTCCGGTGCGGGAAGGCCGTCGCCTCGGGGCCGACCCTGCCGACCGCGCCGCCGAGGGCGTCCAGGAGCACCGTGTGGTTGCCAGGACGGGAGACCTCGGCGACCAGCGCCCTGGCGCCCGCCTCGGAGAGCGGGCGGTAGGCCATGTGCGACTTGCCGCGGAAGTTGTCCCGGCTGAGCCTGCCGTCGCGGGTCTGTCCCGGCAGGGAGCCCGGCCGGTGGCACTGGGAGACCGAGAGCGTGGAACAGCCCGCCATGATCATCATGGCGTGGCGGTGGGAGGTCTGCCGGACGAACGTGGTGGAGACCGGGCCGATCCGGTCCGCCAGCCGGTCGAGCAGACGCTCGCAGGCCGCTCTGTCGCCCAGGTAGAGCCCGCCGACCTGCACGTCCGTCCCGCCGTCGTTGCCGAGGTGCATCGTGGACCACATCTCGTCGGGTGTCGTGGGCATCCAGGACTGCCACGCCCGGAGCGCCCTGGCGGCCTTCGCCCACGGCCAGTGCAGGAAGAACACGGTGACCTCGCGGGTGGCGTGGGTCCGGAAACCGAAGGAGACCGCCACGCCGAGGTTGCCGCCGCCCCCGCCCCGCGAGGCCCAGTAGAGGTCCGGGTGGTGGTCGGCGTCGCAGGTCAGCAGCCGGCCGTCGGCCGTGACGAGCTGGACCGACTCCATCGCGTCGCAGGTCAGGCCGTACTTCCTGGACACCACGCCGATCCCGCCGCCCAGTGTCAGCCCGCTGACCCCCACCGTGGGGCAGGTCCCCGCCGGGATGCTCACCCCGCTCGCGGCGAGCCGGTCGTAGACGTCGACGAGCTTGGCGCCCGCGCCGACGGTCGCGCGCCCGGCGGTCCGGGTGACCTTGTTCATCCGGGAGACGTCGAGGACGAGGCCGGTCCCGGTCGACCAGCCGCCGTAGGAGTGGCCGCCCGAGCGTACAGCCAGCGGCACGTTCGTCCGGCGGGCGAAGTTCACACACTCCACCACGTCCGAGGGGTGGGCGCAGTAGGCCACGCCTGCCGGCCGTACCGCGTCGAAGGCCGGGTTGAACAGGCGGCGGGCCGTGTCGTAGACGGCGTCGCCGGGCCGGACGAGCCTGCCGTCCAGTCCCCGGCCCAGGGCGTTCCAGTCGGACGGGGCCGGGGCCGCCCAGGCGGGGGATCCGGCCCCCAGGGTCAGAGCGGCCAGGCCGCCGGCTCGAAGGAATGTCCGCCTGTCCGGAGCGGGCCGCATGATCGTCTCCCCGATGGGTTGGTATCGCCTGCCCGGTGAGACGGCCGGAGGGCCCGCTTGGTTGGTCACATTCGTATCACTTTGATGATGTGTGGATCTTTTGTCGGAAGAGTCGGTTCACCCGGGGGGACAGATCAGCTTTTATCGTCCCGGTCGCCCACTGTTGATCTCCCTCGGAGCCCCCATCGCTAACCGGTGGTCAGTAATGTCAGCCGGGTTGCCGACCGGCGGTCAGGGGAGCGCTAGGCTTGTCCCGTGGGCGAGACGACCTCACCGGACACCCGTGTGAGGATCCTGCGGGCGGCGCTCGACCTTTTCGCCCGGTACGGCTACCAGCGCACGCCGGTGCGGAGGATCGCCGAACGGCTGGGCCTGACCAAGACCGCGGTTCTCTACCACTTCCCCGCCAAGGCCGACATCCTGGCCGCGCTGGCCGAACCCCTGGTCCGCGACCTGGAGGCGGCCGTGACCGCCGCCGCCGGGCCGGATCCGCGAGAGGCGCGCCGGAAGGTGGTCGAGGGCGTGCTGGAGGCGTATCTCACCCACCGGCGGGTGCTGCGCCCGATCTTTCACGACCTCGCCTCGCTCACCGGGGATCCGGTCCTCCACCGCTTCGTCCGGGTCTCCGGCGAGGCGAGACGCCTGGTGGCGGGGCCCGATCCGGACCTGGCGGAGCGGGTGCGCGCGGCCCAGGCCGTCGCCATGCTCGGCGACCCGATCGTCCTCCTCGCCGGCACGCCCACCGAATCGCTGAGGCGGGAGGTACTGGCCGGCGTGCGCGGGCTGTTCGGCGAGGCCACCCGGGAGCACGGGGTGGCGGCAGCGGACCCCGGAGTCCCCCCGGAGCCGCGCCGCCGGACGGGCGGCAGGCCCGGCGTGATGAGCCCCGAGATGATCGACACCGCGCGGCGGATGCACGCGGGCGGCTCGCGCACCGCGGCGGAGATCGCCGCCGTACTCGGGGTGTCCCGCGCCACGGTGTACCGGCACCTGCCCCTCACCGACCCGCACCGCTGAGGCGTCCTCCGCCACCTGAGTGCCGCGCCGATCCGGCCCTTCGGGATCTCCGGGCCCGTCGCATCCCCTCGGCTCCCCCGGGGGAGGTGCCGGACGGCCCCTGGATTCGAGCGCCCTCGGCGGCCTTTTCGCGACACCGTTCTGAGACATCGTTCTGAGACGCCTTTTGAGATGTTTTTTTGAGACAGCACGCGAGTGGGAGCCGTACGTGGAACACTGCGGAGTCGTCGAGCCCACCCGTTGCGGGTTCGTACGGTTTGCGAGACATGCGGGCCTTCCACGGCCCTCGCCGGGCAGGGGTGACCCTGCGGTCCGTGCGGAGCCTGATCCCCTGGATCGGCTGCGTACCGGGCCTCCGGGATGGGCGGGCTTCCGAAGCCGCCGGGTGTCGTCGGGCCGGATCCTCCGGGACCTCGGCGACGACCGGACCACGTTGACGTTTTGCAGCTTTTCGGGTGGTATCAAGAGCGGCGGCATGCTTCGGTCAACGGGGATCGAGGTAGATGGCCGCTGGAGGTGTTGTGCCACGGGCCATGCCCGATGGGCGAGGTTTCGGCGAGCAGTGGGTGATTTCGTCCCATCGCTCCGGTCCGAGGGCTCCCCTGGGGCGGTTCGAGGTGCTTGGGACGATGAGACCGCCGGACCTCAGGGACCGGCCGGCTCGGCCCGGCGAGTTCCGCGGAACCGGGTTCCCCACGCCGGTGGGGAACGCGATCCGTCCGGGACACACCGGTGAGGCCCGGCAGGGGAGCACCGGTAAGACCGGACTCGCCCGGCGGTGCCACCGCCCCTCCCGGCCCACCATGTGGGATGCTTGTCTCACCGCCCTCTCCCAGCAAGGATCCGTCGCCCCCGACCGGGGGATCTTCGGTCCTGCGCTGACGGTGGCGAGGCACCGGGGGCCCATCACGACCCACGGCAACTGGCCGAAGACCGGCCCACCATGACAAGACCGCTGCCTATGGCGGACATGTCACACATTGGCCGGGTGACGTATCGGTATGAAGCTGGGTAGAGGTATTTCGACGGGGTGCCCTATCCGGCAGGGCGCGCACGCCCAATTCGCTTTCCCCGTCGTGGGAACGACGAGTTTCATCGTGAATCCCATCAAAATATGAAAAATCCCTCACAAAGGAGTGAGAGCGACATGCCGCTCGACGAGGCGAAGGACGAGCTGCTGAGGAGTGCCGCGAAGATCTGCGCGCGCATGCCCGGCGGCAACCACGTGAGTGATGAGCAGGCACTCGGTTTTCTCAGGCTCTACTACCGGCATGTCGCGCCAGAGGATCTGCTGAGCCGCGACCCGGTCGACGTCTACGGCCCGGCGAGGGCCCAGCGGCGACTCGCCGAACGGCGCCCCCAGGGCCGGGCCCTGGTGCGGGCGTACACGCCGAGAATGGAGGAGCACGGCTGGGAGCCCGGCTGCTCCGTCGTCGAGGTCGTCACCGACGACATGCCCTTCCTGGTCGACTCGGTGACCATGGAGCTGGACCGGCACGGGATCACCGCGCGCCGGGTCGTCCACCCCCAGATGCGGGTGCGCAGGGACGTCGCCGGGGCCCTGCGCGGCCTGGCCACGGAGGACGACGCCGAGCAGGCGCTCGTCGAGTCCTGGATGCAGTTCCAGATCGACCGGCAGGCCGACCCGGCCACGCTCAAGCAGCTGGAGACCGACCTGCAGCGGGTCCTGGAGGACGTGCGCTACACCGTCGAGGACTTCGCCAAGATGCAGGCCCTCGCCGTACAGACCGCCGAGGACGTGTCGGTCAACCCGCCGCCGCTGGACCCGTCGGGGGTGACCGACAGCCTGGAGCTGATGCGCTGGCTGGCCGACGGGCACTTCACCTTCCTGGGGTACCGCGAGTACCGGCTGGAGGCGGGCGAGGGCGGCGACGCGCTGCGCCCGATGCCCGGGACCGGTCTCGGCATACTCCGCCACGACAAGGCGGGGTCGGAGAGCTTCGCCGCCCTCCCCCCGGAGCTGCGGGCAAAGGCCCGTGAGAAGCAGCAGATGCTGATCATCACGAAGGCCAACACCCGCGCCACCGTGTACCGCCCGGCCTACCTCGACTACGTCGGCGTGAAGCTCTTCGACGACGGGGGCGAGGTCGTCGGTGAGCGGCGCTTCCTCGGCCTGTTCACCCACGTGGCCTACAGCGAGTCGATCTCCCGTATCCCGGTGCTCCGGCGCAAGCTGGCCGAGGTCCTCGACCTGGCCGGGCTGGCCCCCGACAGCCACGACGGCAAGGACCTCATCGAGATACTGGAGACCTTCCCCCGGGACGAGCTCTTCCAGACCTCGGTGGAGCAGCTGATGCCGATAGCGCTCGGCGTGCTCAGGCTGCGCGAGCGCAAGCAGGTCAAGGTCTTCCTCCGGCCGGACGACTACGGCCGCTACATCTCCTTCCTGATCTACCTCCCGCGTGACCGCTACACCACCAAGATCCGCATCAGGATGCAGGAGATCCTGCTCAAGGCGGTCGGCGGGGCCTCCTTCGACTACAGCGCGATGATCGGCGAGTCCGCCCTGGCCCGGCTGCACGTGGTCGTGCGCGGTGAGCGGGGCAAGCCGCTGAGCGCCGACACGGTGAACGTGGAGGAGCTGGAGGCCGATCTGGCCGCGGCCACCCGCTCCTGGGACGACGACCTGGCGGACGCCATCACCGAGCTGAGCCCCCAGGAGGAGGCCCCCGCGCTCATCCGCCGGTACGCCAACGCCTTCCCCGAGGGCTACAAGGCCGACTTCCCGGCCAGTACGGCCGTGGCCGACCTGCGCCGCCTGGAGGCGCTCGCCGGATCACCCGACGAGATCGGGATGAACCTCTACGAACCCTACGACGCCGCGGAGGGCGAGCGCCGGTTCAAGCTCTACCGGATCGGTGCGTCCATCTCCCTCTCGCACGTGCTGCCGCTGCTCCAGCGGATGGGCGTCGAGGTGGTCGACGAGCGGCCGTACGAGATCGACCGGGACAACGACCCGGCGACCAAGGACGCCTGGATCTACGACTTCGGCCTGCGCTACACCCCCTCGTCGGAGGTGGACAGGGACGAGTTCAAGCGGCTGTTCCAGGACGCCTTCGGCGCGCTGTGGCGGGGCCGGGTGGAGAGCGACGGATTCAACGCGCTCGTCCTGGCCGCCGGGCTGACCTGGGAACAGGCCGAGATCCTGCGGGTCTACGCCAAGTATCTGCGCCAGGCGGGGACCACGTTCAGCCAGGACTACATCGAGCGGGTGCTGCTCGGCAACGTACGGCTCGCGCGGCTGCTGGTGCGGCTGTTCGAGGCCAGGCTCGACCCCCGGCGCGCCGGCGACGTCCGTTCGGACCTGAGCGAGGCGCTGAACGAGGAGACCCTCGGCGCCCTGGACGACGTCGCGTCGCTGGACGAGGACCGCATCCTGCGGGCCTACCTGGAAATGATCAACGCCACCCTGCGGACCAACTACTTCCAGACGGTGGACGGCGAGCGCAAGCCGTACATCAGCCTGAAGTTCGACTCGCCGTCGATCAGCGTGCTCCCGCTGCCCCGGCCGAAGTTCGAGGTCTTCGTCTACTCGCCCAGGGTCGAGGGCGTGCACCTGCGCTTCGGCAAGGTCGCCCGAGGCGGCCTGCGCTGGTCGGACCGGATGGAGGACTTCCGTACCGAGGTCCTCGGGCTGGTGAAGGCGCAGATGGTGAAGAACACCGTCATCGTCCCCACCGGTTCCAAGGGCGGCTTCGTGGTGAAGAACCCGCCGAAGTCGGGCGGGCGTGAGGAGGTGCTCGCCGAGGGCGTCTCCTGCTACCGGTCCTTCATCTCCGGCCTGCTGGACATCACCGACAACCTGGTCGACGGCCAGGTGGTCCCGCCCGCCGACGTGGTCAGGCACGACGAGGACGACACCTACCTGGTGGTCGCCGCGGACAAGGGCACCGCGAAGTTCTCCGACATCGCCAACGAGGTCGCCAAGGAGTACGGCTTCTGGCTGGGCGACGCCTTCGCCTCCGGCGGCTCCATCGGCTACGACCACAAGGGAATGGGCATCACCGCCCGAGGTGCCTGGGAGTCGGTCAAGTATCACTTCCGCACCGCCGGCGTGGACATCCAGACCACCGACTTCACCGTGGCCGGCGTCGGAGACATGTCCGGTGACGTGTTCGGCAACGGCATGCTGCTCTCCCAGCACATCCGGCTGATCGCGGCCTTCGACCACCGGCACGTCTTCGTCGACCCCGACCCCGACTCCGCGCGCGGCTACGCCGAGCGGGCCCGGCTGTTCGCGCTGCCGCGCAGCTCGTGGGAGGACTACGACGCCTCGCTCATCGCGCCCGGCGGCGGGGTCTGGCCGCGCACGGCCAAGTCGATCCCGGTGTCGCCGCAGATGCGCGTCGCGCTCGGCATCGCCGACGGGGTGACGTCGCTGGCCCCCAACGACCTGATCAGCGCCATCCTGCGGTCCCCGGTGGACCTGCTCTGGAACGGCGGCATCGGCACCTACGTCAAGGCGTCGAACGAGTCCCACGGCGACGTCGGCGACAAGGCCAACGACAGCCTGCGGGTCAACGCCTCCGAGCTGCGCTGCAAGGTGATCGGTGAGGGCGGCAACCTGGGCTTCACCCAGCTCGCCCGGATAGAGTTCGCGCGTGGCGGCGGGCTCGTCAACACCGACTTCATCGACAACTCCGCGGGGGTGGACACCTCCGACCACGAGGTGAACATCAAGATCCTGCTGGACCGGGCGGTCCGGGACGGCGAGCTCACCGACAAGCAGCGCAACCAGCTCTTCCTCGACATGACCGACGAGGTCGCCAGACTGGTCCTGCGCGACAACTACGACCAGAACGTGGTGCTGGCCGCGGCCCGCGCGCAGGCGTCCGAGATGCTGCACATCCACTCGCGCCAGCTCCGCAAGCTGGAGCGGGCCGGGCTGATCAACCGTGAGCTGGAGTTCCTGCCGACGGACAAGGCGCTCGCCGAGCGGCGCCAGGCCGGGCTCGGGCTGACCGCGCCGGAGTTCTCGGTGCTGCTGGCCTACACCAAGCTGGTGGCGGACGCCCAGATCCTCGGCTCCGACCTGCCCGACGACCCCTACCTGGCCTCCTGGCTGGTGTCCTACTTCCCGTCGGCGCTGCGCGAGCGCATGCGTCACTACATGGACTCCCACCCGCTCCGCCGGGAGATCATCACCACCGGGGTGGTGAACGACCTGGTCAACTCCAGCGGCACCACCTTCATGTTCCGCCTCGGCGAGGAGAGCGGCGCGTCCACCCCGGACATCGCCCGCGCCTACCTGGTCACCCGTGAGGTCTTCGACCTGCCGAGCTTCTGGCGGCAGATCGAGGCGCTGGACAACAAGGTGGACACCTCCACCCAGATCGCCATGGAGCTGGAGGCCCGCAAGCTCGCCGAGCGGGGCACCCGCTGGCTGCTCGGCAACCGGCGCGCGCCGCTGGACCTCGCCTCCACGGTGAACTTCTTCGCCAAGGGCATGAACGGCCTCCTGCCGCACCTGCCCAAGCTGCTGACCGGATCCGACCTGGCGGGGTTCGAGGAGCGGCGCGACGCCTTCGTCTCCCGGGGCGTGCCCGGGGAGATGGCCGAGCGGGTCGCCGCCATGGTGCCGGCCTACTCCACCTTCGACCTGGTCGAGGTGGCCGCGCAGACCGGCCGTCCGGTGAACGAGGTGGCCGAGGTCTACTTCGACCTGGCCGACCGGCTCCAGGTGGCCAGGCTGCGTGAGCGTGTGATCGCGCTGCCCAGGGACAGCCGGTGGAACTCCATGGCCAGGGCCGCGCTCCGCGACGACCTCTACGCCGCGCACGCCTCACTCACCCGCGACGTCCTGGCGCACAGCACGCCGGGACTGACCCCCGAGGAGCGGCTGGCGCGCTGGACCAAGGCCAACTCGGCGGCGGTCGCCCGGTCCCGGCAGACCCTGTCGGAGATCTGGGAGAGCGACAACTTCGACCTCGCCACTCTGTCGGTGGCGCTGCGCGCCATCCGCACGCTGGTGGCCTCCACCGGCCTCCCGCACAGCGAGCGGTGACCTGAGCCGGGCCGGATCCCACCGAGGGGTCCGGCCCGCCTCCGGGGCTCCGGGGTCCGGCCCGCCTTCACGGCTCCCGGGCGCCGGTCGGCTTTCACGGTTCCCGGGGCCGGCCCGTCGCCGGCTCCGGGATCTCGGGGTCTCACGGCTCCGAGGGCCGGCCCGTTCACGGTTCCGGGGTCTCGCGGCCTCGGGGCCGGTCAGTTGGCGAACACCTTGGTGACGCCGCCGAGGTAGCCGATCACCCTGGCCGGCCTGCGGCTGTTCTTCGCCGGGACGGTGCTCACGTACTGCTGCGTCTCCACGGTCCGCAACTCCTTGCGGGCGCCGGGCTCCGAGGCCAGCTTCTCGGCGTTCGGCGGAACCCTGATCTCCGCGCACGGCTCGATCTTGGAGGTCACGGTGGTGGTCCTGACCAGCGAGTACATCACCACGGCGCCGCCGTCGACGGTGCGTAGCGCGTGCACCGGGTAGTTGCTCGCGCCGAAGATCGAGTCGTAGCCCAGGCAGTCGGTCTTGTACTTCGGACGCCTGCCCGCGATCTCCTCGGCGTAGCCGGTGGTGTGCGGCCCCTTCTCGATCAGCCCGGCGGCGAACCCCGCGGTGCCCTCCTCGGCGGAGGTCGCGTGCAGCGGCGCCATGAGCCGGGGGCTGATCGCCGTGGTCGGATCGTCGTCGTCCAGCGCGGTGGCGTACCCCTGCGCGTCCGTCGCGACCTCCGGCGCCCGCGCGCCCGGCTCCAGCAGTGAGGTGGAGCTGAGATACCAGGAGCGCTCGCCGTACTTTGTCACGGTCAGTATGGCGGTGCGCACCTTGCCCGCCTCGTCCTCCCGATCCACGATCGCGGCGAACCAGAAGGGTGCCCGCTGCTCCCGGGGGACCAGCAGTCGCGGGCTGCCCCAGGTGTAGCGGGGGAAGGCGTCGGCCGAGCCGTTGAAGGCGGCAGAGGTGAGCGCCTCCTGCGCGTCGCGCGTCTGCGCCAGGACGTTCCTGCGATCGGCGTCCAGATGCGGCCCGGCACTCCCCAGCACCCCCTCGGCGCCGAGGAGACCGGCCAGCGCCCGGCCCGCCTGCGCCTGGGTGACCGGGGGGCCGGCCAGGGCGGCGGGGGTGGAGGCCGCGCCGGTGGCCGCCAGGCTCCGCCTCGGGGCGGAGCCGCCGGAATCCGAGCACGCCGCGGTGACGGTCACCAGGACCAGGGTGAGCGCGAGCAGCCCCCGTCGCCCACGTCCTCGCACGTCCGCCTCCTCACGATCTCCTCGGCGCCCATGCTAGCCATGGCGGGGGTGCGAGCCGTACACAACGGGGTTCGCCGGTCGCGTACCCTTTACAGACGTGGCAGTCATCGATCCGGCAGAAGAGATCAACGAGCTTGTCGGCACCCTGAACAGCGTTCAGGACGTGCTCGACCTCGACGTGATGCGCAAGCAGATCGAGGAGCTCGGAGATCAGGCCGCCGCGCCCGACCTGTGGAACGACCAGGACCGGGCCCAGAAGGTCACCAGCAGGCTCTCCTACCTCCAGGGTGAGGTCAACAGGGTGGAGTCCCTGGGGCGCCGGCTGGAGGACCTGGGCGTCCTGTACGAGCTCGCCGCCGCCGAGGACGACGAGGAGACCCGCGAGGAGGCCGGCCGCGAGCTGGCGTCCCTCAGGAGCGACATCGGCGCCCTGGAGGTCCGCACCCTGCTCTCGGGCGAGTACGACGCCCGTGAGGCGGTCGTCACGATCAACTCCCAGGCCGGTGGCGTGGACGCCGCGGACTGGGCCCAGATGCTGCTGCGGATGTACATCCGGTGGGCCGAGCGCAAGGGATACCCGACGGAGGTCTACGAGACCTCCTACGCCGAGGAGGCCGGCATCAAGTCGGCCACCTTCACGGTCAAGGCGCCCTACGCCTACGGCACCCTCCGGGGCGAGCACGGCACGCACCGCCTGGTGCGGATCAGCCCGTTCGACAACCAGGGCCGCCGGCAGACCTCCTTCGCCGGGGTGGACGTGGTGCCGGTCGTCGAGACGACCGATCACATCGACGTCAACGAGGACGACCTGCGGGTCGACGTCTACCGCTCCTCCGGCCCCGGGGGCCAGGGCGTCAACACCACCGACTCCGCGGTCCGGCTGACCCACCTGCCCACCGGCATCGTGGTCTCCTGCCAGAACGAGCGCTCCCAGCTGCAGAACAAGGCGACCGCGATGGCGGTCCTGCAGTCCAAGCTGCTGGAGCGCAAGCGGCAGGAGGAGGCGGCGGCGCTCAACGAGATCCGGGGAGAGTCCACCACCTCGTGGGGCACCCAGATTCGCAACTACGTGCTGCACCCCTATCAGATCGTCAAGGACCTGCGGACGGGCACCGAGGCGGGCAACCCGAGCGCGGTGCTCGACGGCGATCTCGACGAGTTCATCGAGTCGGAGATCCGGTGGATCCGCCGCCAGGAGTCGGGCGTCGACGGGTAGGAACGCGGCGGTCCGCGACGGCGGGTGACGCCACGGCCATGCGGCCGGGGCCCTCCTTTTTCGGTGGGGAGGTGTCCTCCGTGCCCGGCGGGCGACCCCGGGATGCCTGAGACGTCTCCGCCGGTCGTCTCCGGGCGCCCCCTCGGGGGTTCTCTCAGGTGCCGGTGAGGTGCTTCAGCGCGAGGGTGAGGAAGAGCAGTGCGAGCAGCAGCAGCGAGAGCATCGCCGGGGTCATGCCGCCGAGGCCCTGATGGTGCATTCGATCACGGTAGGCCCGGCACTGGGGGCAGCGACCCTCCGCGACGGGGTGGGCGCACCGGGCGCAGACGAGGTCTTCACAGCTCATGAGAGCCTCCCGCTCCTAGGTCAGAACTACTTTATGTGGTCGTTACCGGGCGCCGAATCGTTTTGTTTCTGTTATGGACGTTCCATGCCAGTCTTCCCCCTAGACTGGGCTTCGGCCAACCGGAACGTCGATCAAGAGTCAAGACCGGCGCCCCCCGGCAGGCGAGAGGCGGAAGTGAACCTCTGCCACCACCGCGACCGTCCTAACCCCTAGACTGGCATGCCGTGATGCGCCCGTGATCCATTTTGATAATGTCACCAAGGTCTACGCGAACCAGACCCGGCCCGCGTTGGACCACGTCAGCGTCGATGTCGACAAGGGCGAGTTCGTGTTCCTCGTCGGCCCCTCGGGGTCCGGGAAGTCGACCTTCCTGCGCCTGGTCCTCAAGGAGGAGCGCCCGAACTCGGGGGCGATCCACGTGGCCGGCAAGGACCTCGCCCGACTCTCCAACTTCAAGATCCCGCACCTGCGCCGCCGTATCGGCTGTGTCTTCCAGGACTTTCGGCTGCTGCCGAACAAGAACGTGTACGAGAACGTCGCGTTCGCCCTGGAGGTCATCGGCAAGCCGCGCCGGTTCATCCGTAAGGTTGTGCCCGAGGTCGTCGAACTGGTGGGGCTTGAGGGCAAGGCCCACCGGATGCCCGACGAGCTGTCCGGTGGCGAGCAGCAGCGGGTCGCCATGGCCCGCGCGTTCGTGAACCGTCCGATGATCCTCCTGGCGGACGAGCCGACGGGAAACATCGACCCGGCTACGAGCATCGGCATCATGAAGGTGCTTGACCGGATCAACCGAACGGGTACCACCGTCGTCATGGCCACCCACGACGCGGCCATCGTCGACTCCATGCGCAAGCGCGTAGTGGAACTGGAGGACGGCAAGATCGTCCGAGACCAGTCGCGTGGCGTGTACGGCCAGGCGTACTGACACCAGGACCGGCAAAAGCGACAGGAAGAGCATGCGGGCAAACTTCATCTTCTCTGAGGTCTGGATCGGCCTCCGCCGTAATCTCACGATGACCATCGCGGTCATCGTGACCGTGGCGATCGGCATGGCCTTGCTGGGCGTTGGCCTGATGATCAACTCTCAGGTCGCGAACATGAGAAGCTTCTGGTCGGGGAAGGTCGAGGTGTCGGCCTTCCTGTGCAAGAAGAACGACGCCTTCCCCTCCTGTAAGGGCAGCGCCGGTGTGAGCGCGCAGGCGCGAACGGATCTGATGAAAATGATCCAGGCCATGCCCGAGGTTCAGCAGGTCGACTTCGAGAACGCGGCGGCGGCCTACGAGAACTTCAAGAGCATGTACGCCGAGAACACCATCATGCTTGAGGCGATTCAGGTCCAGGACATGCCCGAGTCCTTCCGAATCAAGCTGAGGGATCCGGAAAAGTATACCGCGGTGATCGATTCACTGAAAAGTGCTCAAGGCATTTCAGCCGTGGTGGACGAGCGTAAGATTTTGGATCGTTTCTTCGAGTTCATGGAGAAAATCCGCTGGTTCGCCCTGGTGATCGCCGGCTTCCTGGTGCTCGCGGTGATTCTCCTCATCGGAAACACCGTCCGCCTGTCGGCCTACAACCGCAGGCGTGAGACCGGGATCATGCGATTGGTCGGCGCATCCAATCTGTACATTCAGTTGCCCTTCGTCATGGAGGGCATCATCTCCGGTCTGCTGGGCGGCGTCGTGTCGGCGGTGCTGCTCATCGTGACGAAGGTGTTCCTCTTCGAGGACCTGCAGATCAGCCTGGCGGCGGGCACCCAGCTCACCTGGAACGACGTGGCCCAGGTCATCATCGGGACGATGTTCACCGGCGTCCTGATCTGTGTCGTCGCCTCGTTCGTCACCCTGCGCCGTTATCTGAAGGTCTGACGCGTCAGCGGAATCCGAGCCGCCGCGGAGCCGGTCGGCCGACGCCTCGCGCCCTTTCCTTTCCGCGAGGCGTCGGAGGGCATGGCGTTCCCCCCGGGTCGCGCGCCACGGCGTTCCCGGCGAGGCGCGGACGCCCACCGCACCGGAGAATGTCCCGTGTGGCGCCGGTAGGCTCGGGGCATGCCACGTGAGACCGGGCGGAAGGTCATCGCCCAGAACAAGCGTGCCTGGCACGACTACCACATCGAGGACACCTACGAGGCTGGTCTCGTGCTACAGGGCACCGAGGTCAAGTCGCTCCGCCTCGGCCGGGCCTCCCTCGTTGACGGATACGCCGTCATCAAGGACGGCGAAGCCTGGTTGATCAACGTCCACATCCCCGAGTACACGATGGGGACGTGGACCAACCACGCGGCGCGCCGTACCCGGAAACTCCTGCTCCACCGTAAGGAGATCGAAAAGCTGGTCTCCAAGACCAAGGACGGCGGTCTTACCCTGGTGCCGCTCGCGATCTACTTCAAGGACGGCAAGGCCAAGATCGAGATCGGTCTCGCCAAGGGTAAGAAGGACTGGGACAAACGGCAGACTCTGGCCGAGAATCAGGCCAAGCGCGAGATGGCTCGCGCGCTCAGGCACAGGAACAGGTAATTGTGACGGGGAAGGCTCGGCGGACCGTCGCCGCGGCGCTCGCGCTGGTGACGACGGTCCCCATGCTGTCCGCGTGTTTCGAGGAGCCCTCGGCCCACGAGGCGGTGCGTGACTTTCTGGTCGGCTGGCAGACGGGCAACTACACCGCGGCCGCCCGGCGCACCGACGGGGACGAGAAAGTGGTCCGCAGGGCTCTGGAGGACGCCAAGGTTCAGCTTGACGCGGCCTCGTTCCGTTTCACGGTCAAGGGGCTCAGGCGCGCGGGCGACGAGTCCGAGGCGGACTTCGAGGCCGAGGTCGACCTGGGGGAGAACAACCCCCTGTGGGAGTACACCGGCAAGCTCCCGCTCCACCTGGTGAACGGCCACTGGAAGGTGCACTGGTCGCCCAGCGTGCTCCACCCCCAGCTGCACGAGGGCCAGCGCTTCGCGGTGGACGTCATCCCCGAGGGGCGCAAGCCGATCCTCGACCGCAAGAACGACCCGCTCCAGCAGGAGGCGACACTGTACGTGGCGAACGTCGTCCCGGCCACGCTGAAGGACGACGTCGCGGTCTGCAGGCAGCTCTCCAAGATCACTGGTTTCCCGCAGGACCGCCTGCTGAGCCGGATCCGGTCCGCCCGTCCCAACGTGCAGGTCCCCCTGGTCACCTTCGGGCGTGCCAAGTTCGCCCAGCTCCGCGACAAGCTGGTGGCCATCCAGGGCGTCAGCGTCTCCACGCCGAAGCAGCCGGTCGCGCCCGACTCTCCCGCCCAGATCGTCGGCATGGTCACCGCCGTCACCCCCGAGACCGAGCAGCAGCTCGGCGGGCCGCAACGGGCCGGCGACACGGTCGGCAGGACCGGGCTGCAGAAGGCCTACCAGGAGCACCTGACCGGATCGACCGAGACCCGGGTGATCACGGTGGATCTCAGGACCAACGAGCAGGTGGCCGAGCTGCGCAAATGGCGGCCCAGCCGGTCCACCTCGCCGGTCCGCACCACCCTCGACGGTTCCACCCAGAAGGCCGCCGACGCCGCGCTGCTCGGCAGCACGCCCGCCATGCTGGTCGCGGTCCAGGCCTCGACCGGCAACGTGTGGGCCGTCGGCAGCACCAAGGAGTATCACCAGGAGAAGGACGCCCTGGCCGGGAGGTTCCCCGCGGGCACCACCTTCTCGATCATGTCTGTCGAGGCGCTGCTGAAGGCTCGGTTCAGCACCAAGCAGAAACTGGCCTGCCCCGTCGACCGCAGCGTCGGCGGCGCCCAGTTCCACCAGGCAGGTCCGCCCGCCGGGAGCACGCAGACCTTCCAGGCCAACTTCGCCGACGGCTGCGTGACCGCGCTGGCCGCGCTGGCCCGCAGGATCGACGGCGCCGAGCTGGCGGCCAGCGCCGCCAAGTTCGGCATCGACGCGCGGTGGACCCTGCCGCTGAAGTCCTTCAGCGGCGCGATGAGGTCGCCGGTCACGGACGCGGCCACGGCCAGGGCCATCGCCGGCCAGAACGTCTCGGTCAGCCCGCTGTCCATGGCCCTGGTCGCCGGGGCGATCGCCTCGGGCACCTGGCGTCCGCCGACCCTCGTCACCAACCCCAAGAGCCCGGATCCGTCGGCCGAGGCCGAGCCGCCGAAGTCACCCGACCCGGTCAAGATCGACGAAAAGACGATCAGTGCGCTCCGCACCCTCATGCGCGCCGGGGTGACCGGCGGCTCGGCCCGGTTGGCATCGGCTCAGGGAGGCCCGGTCCACGGCGTCACCGCCGCCGCGTCACAGGGGCGCAAGCCGCTGGCCTGGTTCGTCGGCTGGCAGGGGAACGTGGCGGTGGCGGTGCTGGCGGAGAGCGGCGACCCCACTGCGGGGGCGGCCATCGCCGGCCGGTTCTTCCAGGCCCTGCACGCCGGGATATGACGTCCGGAAACACTCTCGTCACACTGGGCGACCGTCCGGTGTCCCGGCGGCGCCCTTCTGAGTGATCGGGCACCGCTTGGGGGTTGCGGGCTCGCCGCCTCCGCCGCCCGCCGCAGGGAATCAAGTTGGCGTTACCGGTGTTGTAACCGGTATCTTCGGATAGCTCGGTCTCTCGGGGCCGGGTTGACAACTCAACAGGGGGGTGACTGGTTTCGACTTTGGCTTTGCAAGTGGGGAGAAGCGGGTCGAGGACTGCGGACATAACCTCGTTAACACTGTGACCGCGACCAATAAGTGCCAATAAGACGCACTCCGAAGTCAGCCAGGGCAACCTGGCACTCGCCGCCTAAGCAGCGAGTGACTTCTGCCGGCCCGGGAGCGCCTCCGGCCCGGATCCGGCATCGCTAGGAGGCTCAACCGATCGACCCGGCCACGGGGAAGATCGGGAAAACAAACAGTGGCTGAGCCCGTCGGCGTCTTGCCTGTGTGATCGCCGGGGCTGAGAAAAACAGAGCAGGCTGCGCCCGGAGAAGCCCTCTCTTGGAGTCGAAGGACGCGGGTTCGATTCCCGCCACCTCCACCCCCGTTCCGTGTTCGAACGCGCGGAGCAGACCGCCGGAGGGGGGGGGGGGGGGGGGATTACCCCCCCCCACCGGCCGCCCTCCGTCTTTTCCCGGCCCCTCCCTGGGCGAGGGCGGGTCCGGAAACGGGGCGGTGATGTTGATCGGAACTGATTTACTCCTTCCATGACGACTCTTCCCATGACGACCCTTCGCGACAAGGCGGAACTGTTTCACTCGCTGCACACGGGTGGCGAGGTGCTGGTCCTGGCCAATGCCTGGGACGTGGCCAGCGCGTGTCTGGTCGAGGAGGCGGGGGCCAGGGCGGTGGCCACCACCAGCGCCGGTGTGGCGTGGAGCCTTGGGGCCCCCGACGGCGACCGGCTCGACCGGGACCGTGCCCTCGATCTTGTCGCCCGGGTCGCCGCCGCCGTGGGCGTTCCGGTCACCGCCGACATCGAGAGCGGTTTCGCCGACACTCCCGAGGGGGTCGCCGAGACCGTCCGGGGCGTGCTCGACGCGGGCGCCGTGGGCGTCAACATCGAGGACGCGCGTTACGACGGGTCCTCGCCGTTGCGTCCGGTCCAGGAGCAGTGCGACCGGATCGCCGCGGCCCGGCAGGCGGCCGACGCCGCGGGGGTCCCGCTCTACATCAACGCGCGTGCCGACGTCTACCTGTGCGCCGTGGGCGACCCGGCCGGGCGGCTGGACGCGACCCTGGAGCGCGCCACCGCCTATCTCGCCGCCGGCGCCAGCGGCGTCTTCGTCCCGGGGGTCGTCGACCCGGCGACCGTGTCGGCCCTCACCGGCGCCATCGCGGCACCGTTGAACATCCTGGCCGGGCCCGCTGCCCCCGCCGTCGCCGAACTGGCCGGGCTCGGCGTCGCCCGGGTCAGTGTGGGCCCCAGGGTCGTCGCGGCCGCCTACGCCGCCGCCCGGCAGGCCACCAGGGAACTGCTCACCGAGGGCACCTACACCGGCCTGGCCGGAGCCCTCGACTACGACGAGCTCAACGCCCTGCTGGGCGGCTGACACACCGCCGGGGCGGGATCCCGTGCTCGGGTCCCGAGCCCAGGTCTTGAGCCCGGGCCCTGGGCTCGGCCCCCCGTGCTCAGTCGCCGGGGAGTTCGCCCAGGGTCACGGTGACCGTCGCGGTGGAGCCGTCGAGGTGGGTGATCTCGACCTTGGCCCGGTCGCCGGGGTTGAGGGTGCTGAGGATCTCCGCCAGGGCCTGCGTGTCCCGCGTGGCCGTGCCGTTGATCGAGACGATCACATCGCCACGCCTGATGCCCGCCTTGCCGGCGGCCCCGCCGGGGGACACCCGCACCACGCCGACCCCCGTGGGCCGGTCCTCGGAGTCGATCACGGTCTGTACGGTGATCCCGAGGGCGGCCCGGTGGGTGTTGGTGACCTTGCCGTTCTTGATGATCTGGTTGGCGATGTCGGTGGCGGTGTTGGACGGGATGGCGAAGCCGATGCCCGGGGCGCTGCCCCCGCCTAGTTCGGGGTCGACGGCGGTCAGGGTGGGGATGCCGATGACCTCGTTCGAGAGGTTGACCAGGGCGCCGCCGCTGTTGCCGGGATTGATCGCGGCCGAGGTCTGGATGGCGCCGGTGATCGTCGCACCGGGTGCTCCGGGCTCCTGTGGCTCGCTGACCGTACGGCCCAGCGCCGAGACGATGCCGTCGGTGACGCTGCCGGACAGGCCCAGGGGGTTGCCCATGGCGAGCACGAACTGCCCGACCCGCAGCTTTCCGGAGTCGCCGAATGTGGCGGGCCTGAGCCCCGAGGGGTCGTCCACCTTGATCACTGCCAGGTCGCCGAGCCGGAAGCTCTGCACGAGTCTGGCCTTCCGGGGCGCGCCGCCGGTGGCGAGCGTCACCTCGAAGTCCTTGGCCCGGTCGACCACGTGGGCGTTGGTGATGATGTGCCCCGAGCGGTCGTAGACGATGCCTGAGCCGAGACCGTTCTTGGTGGTGATCTGCACGATGGACGGCAGCACCGTGGCGATGACCTGCTCGTATCTGGACTCCAGGGCCTCGGGGCCGGTGGAGGCGCCGGGCGGTGTGGCGGGTGGTGCCGTGGCCGTCGTACCCGTGCTCGACGGATTCGCGCCCAGCGGCTGCGATCTCGCGCTCTGACCGCATCCGGTGAGCATCATGACGATGGTGGCGAACAGTGCGACGCGTGAGCTCGATCCCTGCATGCGGGTGTATCTTCCCAGCTCAGAGTGGAAGATACGTCTCGCGAGGAGTGCTGGGGCCAAGCTTGTCCAGCGGGTGGGGGCGGCGGGTCCCGCGGAGGCGGGCCTCACGGTTCGGGCCGTGCCGAATGATGTTCCGTACCTGGGGAAAGGGCTGATCCGGCCGGATCGGCGGGCCCCTCGTGGCCGAAGTGTGATGGTATGCGCTCCATCTATCCGGCGAGGTGACATAGCCTGGCGCTCATGGCGGACGTTGGCGGCGACTCCTCCGGGCGCTCTCAGGACAGGTACATCCCGTCGTACGACGCGCCTACGGCGCCCATACCCGCTATCCGCGCCGAGGACGGCACGCTGATCAATCCTCGGGTGCCCCGCCGGTTTCCCATCGGTGACGGCGAGGAGACCGTGCTCGTTCCCCGGCCGGCCCCCGCCACGGCGAACCCCGTCGACCCGAGCCCCGCCCAGCCGGAGCCTGCCGGGTCGAAATCCGCCGGACCGGAGCCTGCCGGGTCGAAATCCGCCGGACCGGAGTCCGCCGGACCGGAGCCCGAGAGCTCTGAGCCGGGGGGCGGGAGACCCGTCCGGCGCAGGTCCGGGGAGGGGGAGCCGGGGGAGGGGGAGTTGGAGTCCGCCTGGTTCTTCCCCGCCCTCGGGTTTCCGGAGGGGGTGTCCGTCGAGCCCGCGTCGGTGGTGACGGAGCCCGCCGAGCCGAAGGCCGCGGATCCCGAGCCCGCCGGGCCGGACCCCATCCGGTCGTTCTTCCCGCCCAGGACCTCCGGGCCGGAGTCCGCCGGGCCGTACGCCCCGCCCCGGGCTCCCAGGCCGGGGCCCGTCAGGACTCCTCCCGGCGCCGGGCCGGCCGGACCGCTCCCCCGGCCCCGTCCCGTCACCTCGTCCCTCACACCGGGCTCGCCGCCGCCGCCCTTCTCGTCGCGGGCGGCACCCCGGGCCGTCAGGGTGAGCGCGCCGAGAAAGGACAGCCTGCTGATGCGGATCGGGGACATCCCGATCCGGGTCGTCTACAGTTTCGGGGCCGCCCTCGTCACGGCTCTCGCGGTCTTCCTCATCTTCGTCCTGTTCTCCGGCGACCAGCCCGCCGCCCCGGCCGGGACCGGTCGGGCGGGCACCGGCGCCACGGTGCGGCCCTCGCCGTCCGCGTCCCCGATCACGCTGCCGAGTCTGCCCGCGCCGACGGCGCTGCGGGTGCTGCCCGGCACGCGGAGTCCGGTGCTGGGCGCGGTGACCGACAGCAGGGCCGCGATCACCTATGCCAAGCTGGGGCGGCCCTGGGCGGTCTCGGAGATCCCGTCGTTCTCCGTCGGTCAGCGGGTCGGGACGGAACGGCTGCCGAGCACGATGATCGTCTCCGGCCTGCTCCCCGGAGACACCCCGCGAGCCGATCTGAAGACCGACGCCCAGTTCCGCGCCGCGGCGACGGGCGCGGTGAGATGGGCGATCCGCGACCACTATCCGGCGGGCGGCAAGGTCGTGTGGACCGCCTCGCAGAAGCCGGTCATCGGCAAGGGGTGGACGCTCGGCTACCGGGTGACCTACGTGCTGAAGGGGAGGAAGCGCACCTCCCAGGCGGCGCTCACCCTGCTGGACATCGGCCGCCGCAGGCCCGCGATGCTCCTGGTGACCGTGCCGGACACGCGTAAGCAGCTCTGGGCGGACATCGCCCCTCTGGTGGCCAGTGCCCGCCCGTTGTGATGACGGCGGGTTCCAGAATATAGTTCTGCTACTGGACCCTGGCTGGAGGCTGTCATGGCGATCGGGTTAAGCGAGGAGCACGAGGCGCTCCGTGAGTCGGTGGCCGGCTGGGCGGAGCGGAACATCCCGCCCGAGGTCGTGCGGGCCGCGGTCGCGGCCGAGGACGAGCGGCGCCCCGGCTTCTGGCCCGGCCTCGCGGACCAGGGACTTCTCGGACTCCACCTTCCGGAGGAGTACGGCGGCAGCGGATACGGCCTGCTGGAGGTCGCCGTGGTCGTCGAGGCGCTCGGCGAGCGGGTCGCCCCCGGCCCCTACCTGCCGACGGTCCTCGCCGGTGCGGTGATCCTGGCCTGTGACGGCAAGGCCCGCGCCGAACTCCTGCCCGGTCTCGCCGACGGCACGCTGACCGGCGCGGTCGCGCTGTCCGGTTCGATCACCGGCACCCGGGGCGAGGACGGGACGCTCACGATCGGCGGCGTCGCCGAGCCGGTCCTGGGCGGTGCGCTCGCCGACATCCTGGTGCTCCCGGTGAGCACCGAGGCGGGGGAGGAGTGGATCGCCGTGGACTCCTCCGCGGCGACGGTGATCCCTGTCAGGTCGCTGGACGTCACCCGTGGCGTGGCCAGGGTCGAGGTGGAGGCGGTGGCCGTACCCGCGACCCGGATCCTGGACGGCCTTGAGCGGCCGGCGGTGCGCGACCTGGCCGCGACCCTGCTCGGGGCCGAGGCCGTGGGCGTCGCGTCGTGGTGCGTGACCGCCGCGGCGGAGTACGCCAAGGTGCGCGTGCAGTTCGGCCGCCCGATCGGGCAGTTCCAGGGCGTCAAGCACAAGGCGGCCCGGATGCTCGTCGCGCTGGAGCAGGCCCGCGCCACCGTGTGGGACGCCACCCGCGCCTCCGGGGACGAGACGGCCTACGCCGCCGCGATCGCGGGCGTGGTCGCCCCCGACGCCGGGGTGCGGTGCGCGAAGGACGCCATTCAGATCTTCGGCGGCATCGGCTACACCTATGAGCACGACGCCCACCTCTACTACCGCCGCGCGCTGACCCTGCGCGCGCTGCTCGGCTCCTCCGCCGAGTGGGCCGGCTCGGTCGCCTCGCTGGCGCTGAGCGGGGTGAGCCGGGTGATGGAGATCGAGCTGCCGGAGGACACCGCCGCGCTCCGTGAGCGGATCCGGGCCGAGATCGACGAGATCGCCGCCTTGGAGGGCGTGGAGCAGCGGCGGGCGCTGGCCGGAGCCGGTTACGTCATGCCACACCTGCCCAGGCCGTGGGGGCGCGACGCCACGCCGCTGGAGCAGGTGCTCATACTCCAGGAGCTCAGGGCCGCCCGGATCAGGCCCCCGCAGATGATCATCGGTGCCTGGGTGGTGCCGTCCATCGTCGCCTACGGCACGCCCGAGCAGCAGGAGCGCTTCCTGCCCGCCACCTTGAGCGGTGAGCTGATGTGGTGCCAGCTCTTCTCCGAGCCGGGCGCCGGCTCCGACCTCGCCTCGCTCCAGATGAGGGCCGAGAAGGTCGAGGGGGGCTGGCGGCTCAACGGCCAGAAGGTCTGGACCTCCATGGCCCAGGTCGCCGAGTGGGCGATCTGTGTCGCCCGCAACTCCTCGGCGGGCTCCAAGCACGACGGCATCACCTACTTCCTGATCGACATGAGGAGCGAGGGCCTCACGGTCCGGCCGCTGACCGAGATGACCGGGGAGAGCATCTTCAACCAGGTCTTCCTCGACGACGTGTTCGTCCCGGACGGACTGGTCGTCGGTGAGGTCGGGCAGGGCTGGAAGGTGGCACGCAACACCCTGTCCAATGAGCGGGTCTCGCTCTCCTCGGGCTCCGGCGGCACCGGTTCGTCGGTCCCCGACCTGCTCGGGCTGGTCGGCCGGCTCGGTCGCGAGCTGACCGGGGCCGAGCGCCGGGAACTGGCCGATGTGGTCTGCGAGGGGCACTCGATCGACACCCTCGGCCTGCGGGTGACGTTGAAGCAGCTGACCGGCGCCGAGCCGGGCGCCGACGCCTCGGTCCGCAAGCTGCTGTCCACCTCGCACGCCCAGCACGTCGCGGAGTGCGCGGTCGGGCTGCTGGGCGCCTCCGCCGTGGTCGCCGCCGACGCGGGGCTCGGCGACGCGGGTTACTGGAACCGCGCCGTGCTCGCCACCCGCGCCATGACGATCTACGGCGGCACCACCGAGGTGCAGCTCAACATCATCGGTGAGCGGATGCTCGGCCTGCCCCGCGACCCCGAACCGGGCAGGTGAGCCCGTCGGATTCCGGGTTCCGCGAAAATCGCGGTCCTACGGTGGGTTCCGTGTCGCCGTGGGTCAGCGTTATCCGTTGATTTCACGGCGATTACCGCCGGACCCCCAAGAACGGTCTTCACACCTTCAACTACGCGGTGTTACTTCCCGGCGCGTTCCGTCCTCCGTGCTACGAAAGGGATGTTGATCTTTCAGGAGCGTCCCAGGAGGCCCGATGACACCCATTCGCGCTGGTCGCAGCGTAGCCCTCGCCGCCGTTCTGCTCGCCTGCCCGCTCACCGTCGTGCCCGCCGAGGGGGCTGACGGTCCTGTGCCGCGCGCCGCGACGGCGTTCACCACCAACCTCATCGCCCGGCAGAGCGACAGATGCCTGGCGATCTCCGCCGGAAGCACCAGGAACGGCGCCTCGGTGATCCAGTGGGACTGCGGTCCGCAGCCCGACCAGCTGTGGCGGCTGATCTCGATCGGCGGCGGTTACTACCACGTCCGGGCGACCCACAGCGGCAAGTGCCTGTCGGTCGCCGACGGCGGCGTCAGAAACGGCGCCTTCGCCGTCCAGTGGGACTGCGGTTCCCAGACCGACCAGCAGTGGAAGCTCGTGCAGAAGAACGACGGCTTCTTCGCCCTTGTCGCCCGGCACAGCGTCAAGTGCCTGTCGGTGTACGGCGGAAGCTCCCACAACGGCGCCTCCGTCATTCAGTGGGAGTGCGGTTCCCAGTACGACCAGCAGTGGAAGCTCGCCTGACCCGGACGGCGCGGCGCCCCCTCCATGGTCGTAATCAAGCGATTGCTTGGTATGTCTCGGGAGAGTTAGTCTGCCCTTGTGGGTGAGAACAAGTTCTTGTTCTCACCTCCCTATGCCGCCGGAGTCTGCTGAGATACCAGTAACGTGATTCACTTCGGCGGCTCGGGAGCCTTTCCGGCAGAGAGGATTTCCGATGGGCACGCTCGGCTTCTGGAGGCTCGCGCAGGCGGACCCCGACTGGATCGCCGCCGTGGACCCCGACGGCACGGAACACCGCGCCGGCGACCTCCTGGCCCGTGCCAACCGCCTCGTGCACGGCCTGCGAGAGCTGGGACTCAGGCCGGGAGACGGCGTCTGCGGGCTGGTCCCCAACGGCTCGGACGGGCTGGTGCTCCATCTGGCCGCGCTCCAGGCCGGGTGGTATCACACCCCGGTCAACTGGCATCTGACCGGCTCCGAGATCGGCTACATCCTGGCCGACAGCGAGGCACGGGCCTTCTTCGTCGACGAGCGCCACGCGCGCGAAGGTCTGCGCGCCGTCACCCAGACGGGTTTCGACCGTGGCCGCGTCTTCGCGTTCGGGCAGGTCGAGGGGGTGCGCCCCGAGGTGGAGCTGACCCGGGAGCAGCCCGCCACCACCCCCGCCGGCCGTACGGCGGGCGCCGCCATGCACTACACCTCCGGCACCACAGGCAAGCCCAAGGGCGTGCGCCGGGCGCTCACCGGCCTGGACCCGGACGACGCGGCCGAACTGGCGACCTTCCTGCTCGGCATGTTCGGCGTCACCCCGGGCGGGGAGAACACCCATCTGGTCACCTCGCCGAACTACCACACCGCCGTCAGCCAGTTCGGCGGTACGGCCCTGCACATGGGCCACCGGCTCGTCTACATGGACAGGTGGGATCCCGAGGAGACGCTCAGGCTCTGCGAGAGATACCGCGTCACCAGCTCGCACCTGGTCCCCACCCACTTCAAGCGGCTGCTCGCCCTGCCCGGCGAGGTGAGGGCCCGCTACGACCTCTCCTCGCTCAGGTGGATGATCCACGCGGCCGCGCCCTGCCCGGTGCCGGTCAAGCGGGCGATGCTGGAGTGGTGGGGCGACTGCGTCTACGAGTACTACGCCGCGACCGAGGGTGGCGGCACCATCGCGACCCCGGAGGACTGGAAGAGGCGTCCCGGCACGGTCGGCACGGCCTGGCCGGTCAGTGAGCTGCTCGTCGTGGACGAGAACCTGGAACCGGTCCCGGCCGGCACCCACGGCACGATCTACATGAGGATGACGGGCGCCGGTTTCGAGTACAAGGGCGACCGGGCGAAGACCGAGGCCGGCCGCCTCAAGGACCACTTCACCGTCGGCGACGTCGGCTACCTCGACGACGAGGGCTTCCTGTTCCTCTGCGACCGCAAGGCCGATCTGATCATCTCGGGTGGGGTCAACATCTACCCGGCCGAGATAGAGAACGAGCTGACGGTCCACCCCAAGGTCGCCGACGTGGCGGTGTTCGGCGTCCCCGACGAGGAGTGGGGCGAGCGGGTCAAGGCCGTGGTCGAGCCCGCGCCCGGCGTCGCGGCCTCGCCCGAGCTCGCCGCCGAGCTCCTCGACTCGCTCAGGGGCCGCCTGTCGAAGACGAAATGGCCCAGGTCCATCGACTTCGTCGAGGAGATGCCGCGCGAGCCCAACGGCAAACTCCTCAAACGCCGGCTGCGCGACCCGTACTGGGAGGGGCGGGACCGGGTGATCTGACCGGGGCCGCACCGCCCGCACCGCTTAGGCCGGTGAGTCACCGGGTAACAGCAGCACATGGTGGATCTCCTGCCCCAGGAGGCTCTCCGGGAGGTCGTCGACCTGTTCGTCCGCCTGGTCGAGGCAGCCGGGGCGATCGTCATCTTCGTCGGGGCGGCGGCGGCCTTCGCGCGCTTCCTCACGGTCGCGGTACGACGGCAGGGCGACACCGGGTTCATCGCGGTGCGCCTGTTTTTGGGACGATTCCTCGCGCTGGGCCTGGAGTTCCAGCTGGCCGGCGACGTGCTGCGTACGGCCATCGCCCCGAGCTTCACACAGATCGGGCAGCTGGCGGCGATCGCGGCCATCCGTACCGCGCTGAACTACTTCCTGAGCAGGGAGATCGAGCGGGAGAGGCGCACGGTGGGCGACTTTCGGCCGCCGTCCACGGCCGGTGCCGGGGATGGCTGAACTCATCCGGACGGCCGTCCCCCTGGTCGGCGTCATGGGACTGGCCGCCGCGCTGGCGTTCCTGCTGCTCGGCGGCGGCCCGAAGGCCGCGATGGCCGTGCTGCTGGACTTTCTCCTCGCGGCGGGCCTGCTCCGCCTCTCCCAGGCGCAGACCTGGGCGGCGATCCTGGTGGCGGCGGTCACGATGGTGATCCGCAAGGTCGTCGTCGCGGGATTCCTCCTCCGGCCGCGTTGACGCGCCGACCGCGTACCTCCGCCGGGTCGGCGGCCGGTCAGAAGCCGGGAGGGGTGCTTCTCCCGCCGGAGCCTCCCGGCCGGCCGGAGGCCGAGCGTGACGGACCCCCGACGGGCCAGAAGTAGAACGTGAGAGAGGGGCGCCGGCGGGCGCCGCCCACCGCGATCAGGCCCAGCCTGACCCCGGCCCCGTGGGCCGCCATCGCCGCGCGCAGCCGCAGGAGCGGGCCGAGGTCGTGGCCGGACGTCCGCTGCAGGAAGCCGAGAAGCTCGGCGAGCCCCTCGGGGCGGTCCCAGCCCCACGCCGCGCAGAAGAAGAAGACCTTCTGCCGGGTCACGGCCCCGTCGTGCGAGAGCTGCAGGAAGAGCGACCGGTCGGCGGGTCTGGGCCGCGACACGCCGGCGAAGCGGTCGTGCAACCGCCTGGCGGGGAGCAGGTCCGGGTGCGTCCCGGCGCGGTCGCCGAAGGCGCGTCCGGGATCCACCGGCAGCCACTTGTAGGTCTTCCACGCCGTGAGCTCGCCGCCCACCAGGTCGTATCCCATCACCTCGACGGCCCCGGGAAGCCGGCAGCCGTGCAGACGCTCGGCCTCCCCGAGGGACTCCGTCCGCAGCGGGAACCTGGCGGCGAGTTCGTCCGGGCCGAGCCAGCCGGTCCTGAAGTAGACCGTTCCGCGCCTGCGGCCCCCCGCCCCGTAGCCCAGACCGAGCATCAGCGGAGCCGCAAGGCCGGCGGGGGCGCCGGCCAGGTGCGTCCGGAACAGCTCCAGCAGCCGGGCGTCCTGTTCGGCGGTGGAGCATCCGGTGACGGAACGGGCGTGCGTCAGGGAGTGCTCCCAGTCTCCGGCGCGATGCTCCACCATGTCGATGACGCAGCGCAGGGTGGGGACGCCCCGCTCGTCGAGTTTCAGGGAAACCTCAACCGGCACGGCGGAGTCGGTGAGAATGGAGTGCCGGCGCGGCTCCCCGGTGATCCGGAGCAGTTCGGCCGCCGTGGCGCCGGCGTCGTCGCGGACGCCGAGCCGTACGGCGAGGTCGCCGAACGCGGCGGCCAGCCGCGTTGTCGCGGTGGGGTCCATGGAGGCCATGGGTGTCTCCTCGGGGCAGGTGGGGAGCGCGCTGATGGCCGAAACAGCCGACGTCGTGGTCATCGGGGCCGGTGTCGCCGGACTGGCCTGTGCCCGTGAGCTCTCCGCGGGCGGGTTCGACGTCGTGGTGCTTGAGGCCCGGAGCGCGATCGGCGGCAGGGTCCGCACCCTCCGGATGGGGGCGGCGGGCCCGGTCGAGCTGGGCGCCCAGGTGGTGCACCCGGTCGGCTGCGACGCCTTCGACGACCTGCTCCGCGAGGCGCGGATCGGCACCGCCCCCATGGGGACGGGCGCCGAGTTCGTCGTCGTCTCCGGCGGCGCGCACTACGACGCCGCCGCTCTCGCCGCCCGGATCCGGCCGCTGCCGTGGGTGGCGGAGGACGGCCTCTACGCCGCGCCGCCCCGGTCCGGCACGGTGGATCGGGCGCTCTCCGGCCTCGCCCCGCCCGCCCGCGCGCTCGCGCGGTGCTGGATGGAGCAGGTGGTGGGGGAGGACCCGGGGCTGCTCGACCTGACGGAGACGGCCATGACCTACCACGGCGGGGGGCGCGGCGGCGAGCGCGTGGTCGTGGACGGGTTCGACCGGGTGGTCCACGCGCTGGCCGGGGGGCTGGAGATCCGTACGGACTCCCCGGTCGAGCGGTTGCGCTGGGGCGGGGACGGCGTGGAGGCCGCGACCGCCTCCGGGACGGTCCGCGCGCGTGCGGCCGTGCTCACCCCGCCCCCGCCGGTGGTCGCCGGCGGAGGTCTCGGCCTCGATCCGCCGCTGCCCCCGTCCAAGGTGGCGGCCGCCGCCGCGCTCGCCTCGTGCGACGCCGTCGCGGTCGTCCTGGTCACCGCCCGGCCGACGGCCCGCTCGGAGTGGCTCCTGCTGGCCGACCCGCCCGGCGGTCTCTGGACCGGGCGGGCCGGTTCGCGGGTCGTGACCGGCCACGTCAAGGGCCCCTCCGCGAGCCTGGTCAGGCGGCGGGGCTGGGAGTCCGACCTCCTTCGGTCGCTCGGCCCCCGGCTGGGGGACCTGGACGACGTGCTCGTCCTGGACTGGGGACGTGACCGGTGGTTCCGCGGTGCCTACAGCGTTCCGGTGGCCGGCGTGGGCGCGGCCTCGGCCGAGTGGGCCGCGCGGCTTGGCGGAACCGTCTTCTTCGCCGGGGAGGCGTCGGCCGAGGCGGGCCTGCGCGGCCTGGTCCAGGGGGCGCTGGCCAGCGGCGAAAGGGCGGCGGCCGAGGTGACGCTCAGCCTGTCCGGTGGACCTCATGACCAGCGCAGCGGCAGGGACGCGTAGCCTCGGGGGACGGTGCCCGGACGGCGGACCGCGGCCGCCGCACCCGGAGCCGGCTCGACCGGGCACCCGTGGACGGCCGCGATCAGCAGCCGCGCGAACAGCCTGACGAGGGGCGCCCCGAGGCAGGCGTGCCGCCCGGCCCCGAACGACAGGTGCGGGTTGACGCGGCGGCCCAGGTCGAGCCGGTCGGGGTCGGAGAACCTCGCGCCGTCGCGGTTGGCCGCCCCGAGCAGCGGCACGACGCCGTCGCCCCGGCGGATCGACCGGCCGCCGATGACGAGGTCCTCCCCGGCGGTGCGGGCGGTGAACTGGATGGGCGGGTCGATCCTCAGCAACTCCTCGGCCGCGCCTCTGACCGACGATCGGGCCGACGGCCGATCGGCGTCCGCCAGGTCGCGCCAGCGGCCCGGCGCGGCCAGCAGGGCGGCGACGGCGTTGGTGATCATGTCGCCCAGGGGTTCCACCCCGCCGACGACCAGGAGCCCGGCCGTGGACATGGCCTCGGCCGGTGCGATCAGCCCCTCGACGTGTCCTCGCGCGAGGACGGTGAACGCGTCCGGGCGCGGGTCGGCGATCCTGGCGAACAGGTGGTCGGCGAAACGGTCGTGCATCGCCGACATCGCGGCCTCCCCTGGGTGCGCCGGATCGGCGAAGGGGTCGAGGTTGCCCGCGACGGCGTCCGCCCAGCCGTCGAAGTCGGCCAGATCGTCGTCCGGCAGCCCCAGGAAACCGGCGAGCACCCGGACGGCCAGCGGGCGGGCGAACTCGGTGGCGAGATCCGTCTCCCGGCCGGCGCGCGCCGCCTCGCGCACCCGCAGCGCCCACCTGCCGACCAGCGGGGCGAGCCAGCGCTCGTGCTCGCGCAGCGCCCGTGGCCGGAACGCCGGGGCGGCGGCCCGCCGGAGCCTCGTGTGGTCGGGCGGGTCGGTGTTCAGCATGGACACGGGCAGCGCGGTGTGGCGCTGCCGCAACCGCTGCCCCTGCCGAGCGGAGAAACGGGAATCGCAGAGTACGGCGAGGCAGTCCCGGTGCCGCGTCAGGAACCAGAGCCGGGCCCCGGGCACGAGATGAACCGGGTCGTGCTCGCGCAGGGCGCGGTAGGCGGGGTAGGGGTCGGCGTGGATCTCCGGGGCGCGAGGGTCGTACCCGGGCCGTGGCATCGAGAAGTCCTCCTCTGGCGGGCGACCGGCGGTGGAGCGGGAATCCGTACGGCCGGGGCAAGGGGCCGCCCCCCTACGGGGGCGAAGGAGGCGCTTTGTGCCCTCCGGGGTCGTCGGGGCGGCCGTCTCCCCGGGGTCAGTGCATGGTCAGGCCGCCGTCGACCGTGAGCACCTGGCCGCTGATGAACTCCGAGTCCGCGGAGCAGAGGAACAGCATGGCGCCGACGAGGTCGCGCGGGTGCTGGTGCCGTTTCACCGACTGGTAGTGCAGGATCTCCTCCACGGTCTCCTGCCCCGCCGGGGTGAGCGGCCGGTCGGGAAGGTCGGGGACCACGGCCCCGGGCGCCAGGGCGTTCACCCGGACCCCGTGCTCGCCGTACTCGCGGGCGAGCGCCTTGGTCAGCCCGATCACCCCCGACTTGGCCGCGATGTAGTGGGCCATGTTGGCCAGCCCGGACCAGACCAGGTTCGTGGCCACGTTGACGATCGCGCCGTGGCCCTGTTTCCTCATCACCGGCAGCACCGCCCGGCAGCAGAGGAAGACGCTGTCGAGGTTGAGCGCAATCACCCGCCGCCAGGCGTCGTGGTCGATGTCGTCGAAGGCCACGTGCGGGTAGCTGCCCGCGTTGTTGACCAGCACGTCGACGGTCCCGAACCGGGACAGCACGGCGGAGGCCAGGTCGGCGGTCTGCTCGGGCGAGGTCACGTCGAGTCCGATGGGGTGCGCGCGGTCCGCCCCCGCCCGCTCGTTGAGCCAGCCGGCGAAACCGGCCGCGCCCTCCCCGTCGATGTCGCACACCACGACCCGGGCGCCCTCCTGGACGAGGGCGGTGCAGTACCACCGCCCGATGCCGTTGGCCCCGCCCGTGACGATGACGACGCTGTCGTCCAGCCTGCCCATCAGATCCTCTCCTGACCGTCGTCCGGCTGGTAGAACATCAGCCGGTTGCCGTCGATGTCCTGGGCCTCCAGGAAGCGGCCGACACCCGCGACGGCGCGCGTCCTCGCCGGCGGGGTCGTTTTGTCGCGGTCGAGCAGCTCGCGGGTGCGCTCCAGGTCGTTCACCCGGAAGTCCAGCACCGCTCCGCCGGTCACCCCGGCGGTGGCGATCTCCGACAGGCCGAGGCTCACCCCCGGCACCGGGGACGTCAGCTCGATCCAGCCGAACTCCGGGATCGCGGTCAGGACACGGCATCCGAGCATCCGTCCGTACCACTCCGCCGCGGCCTCGGCGTTCGCCACGGTCAGCACGCACTGCAGCCTGCGGTCGCAGGCCTCGCCGGCGTCCCGCGTCCGCTCGGCCATCCGGGCGGCGGCGCTGCCCTGGGAGGCCGAGGTCGCGGCCGCGAGCAGGCCGTCGTCCAGCGGGAGCGCCCTGAGCTCGTCGATCAGCTCCTCCCGCCGGTCCGCCAGGAAGCCGGTCGCCTCACGGGCCGTCTCACGGGGCGTCCCGGCGGCTGCCCCGTCGTCCGGCGGGAGCCCGGAGCGCCACGCCTCCCGCTCCTCCAGCCGGGCCCGGACGGCGCCGGTGAGGAGGCCGAGGACGTCCACCGGCGCGAACGAGATGTTGACGGCGAGGGAGTGTCCCACCGCCTTCGCGCTGTGCCAGGTCCCCGCGGGCAGGCAGAGCACGTCCCCCGGGCCGAGCAGGACCTCGGCGAACGTCTCCGGCGCGATCTTTGGGCGCTCCCAGGGACGGACCGAGCTGGGGGCGCGCCCGATGTAGCGCACGGCGCCGCCGGAGTCGGCGAAGGCGTTGCCCCGGGGGAACGGGACGCCCGGCGTCCGGGACAGGCGCCACCGCTTGTGCCCGTCCAGCTGGAGGGTGGTCACGACATGGGCGTCGAAGTGGGTGTTGAAACCGTAGCCGTGGGGGGACAGGTAGCACTTGACGCCGGTGTCGCCGTGGTGGCCGAGCTCGGCTTTCAGCCGGGTGGCCAGGTCCGCGACGCGGGGGGCGGCCCGCTCGACGGGTTCCACACAGATCGAGGCGCCGCTCCTGAGATGACCGGCCACCTCGGCGGCCTCCACCGAGACGTGCGCCCCGGCGGCGCCTCCGTCGCCCTCCCGGTCGCCGCTGACCCGGATGAGCAGCCCCAGCTCCCGCTGGCGGCTCATCGCCTCGCGCAGGTCCGCCATGGTGAAGAGGTCGTGGAACCGGCCGGGCGGCCCCTGGACGTGCAGCGGCCTGCGCTGCCAGTACGCGGTGCGGAACACCTCGGGGTCGAGCGGGTGCACGAGCGAGGCCAGCGCGGAGGCGTCCGGCCGCGCGGGTCCGGGGGCGGCGACGGTCAGCGGCCACGTGCCGGTCACTGCGGCCCCCGGGGGCCGAGGAGAAGGCAGTAGACGACCGACTCGTGCAGCCCGTCGAAGCCGAGCAGGTCGTCCAGCTCACGGTCGAAGTAACCGCCGACGGGCACCGAGGCCAGACCGCGCCCGGACGCGGCGAGCACCGCGTTCTGCACGACGTGCCCGGCCTCGATGAGCACGAAGCGGTAGCCGCGCTCGCCGTACTTGAAGGCGGAGCGGTAGAACACCGCCGAGACCAGCACCACGGCCGGCGCCGAGGCGACGAGCTCGGACTGGACGAAGCAGTCGCCGGCCTCGAAGGCGCCCAGCTCGTGCAGCTCGTGCGCCGCGGGGTCGTAGTGGTAGAGCCCCCGCACCAGGCCGGACACGTCGCGCGCCCAGAGGTACAGCTCCAGGGGGTAGAGGGCGCCGCCGGAGGGGGCGGCGCGGAACGGCCGAGGGTAGCGGCCGTCCGCGTTGGACCTCGTCACGCCGTACGCGCAGCGCAGGACCTTCGCCACGTCCGGCAGCCCGACGGTGCCCGGACCGAATCCCCGGGCCGACTCGCGGCCGGTCAGCGCCTCGTCGAGGCCGACCTCCGACGCCGGGAGATCGTACGGCAGGGCGATCCGGGGACGGTCACGGTACGGCTTCGTCTCGCGCAGCCCGTTCATCATCGCGACGACCGCGCTGTCGGAGGGGTGCCGGTCGAAGTACAGGTGCGGTGTGGCCCTGGTCGTCTTGGAGTTCTCGTGGAAGCTCTCCCAGACGGCCTCCTCGCCCTCCTCCAGCAGGAACGCGTCGACCGGATGCATGGCGGCCCTTCCTCGTCGGGGGATTTCCCACATCGGGGAACTCGTCAGGGAAACGGGTGGGGATGGGGGTTGTCGTCGCCGGGGGACCAGCCGGGCAGCGCGGCCAGGCGCCGCCCTCCGGTCGCCCGGTTGGAGTGGCCCATGTGCAGCGGATGCAGGCCGGGCACGACCACGCGCACCACCGACAGTCCGAGATCGGCGATGTCCGGCGTGGTGAGGTCGCAGGCGATCACGTCCTCGCCGGTCGCCGCCACCGCCGCGACGAGCGCGCCGAGGGAGCGGTCGCGGCCGGGGGAGAGGTCCAGGTCGACCTCCTCTGCGGAGTCCCAGGCGAAGCGGGCGTACTCCTTGGACTCCTGGGGGCAGTAGTAGCGCAGATGGGCCCGCTGCCCGTCGACCGAGGGGTGACCGGCCTCCACCTCGACGGGGACCGGGGGGAGGTACTCCATCACCTGGACGGAGAACTTCCGGGTGTGCGCGAGCTCCTCCAGGCTCTTGCGGCAGGCGATCTCGGCGTCCGGGTGGGAGGCGGCGGCGAAGGCGAGCGCGGGCGACGTCCGGGTGAAGCCCTCCGCGATCGCCATGACGGACGGGCAGCCGACGTCCGTGCCGATGTCCACCAGGTGCACCGCCGCCCCGACGGCGTGGAAGCGCCGCACCAGGTCGGCGAGGGACTCCGGCAGGTTGTCCGGCCTGATCCGGGGGCGGCTCAGCCGTCCCTGCCACATGAGCGTGAACGCGTCGCGCTCGACGACCTCGCACAGGGCCGACAAGGTGGCCTCCTCGGGGGAGGACCCGCAGGCGAGCCCCGTGGAGATGGGCTGGGCGATCGCGGTGTCGGACCGGTAGTGGTAGGGGACGTAGACGAAGGCGGCGGGGAGGAGGATCTCGTCTCCGCTGACCAGGGAGCGCCCGCGCGTCCAGGCCACCCGCGTCCCCGAGGTGAACGGCCGCCAGGGGAAGCCCGGGGCGTCGTACTGCTCCGGGCGGTAGAGGGCGTAGGAGTCCGGCGGGGTGGCGGGCCCGTCGAGCTCGTCGTAGGTCGCGGTCAGCAGGTCGTCATAGGAGAAGCAGGCCGAGCAGTAGCGCTCGACCGCCTCGCCGACCGCCTTGGCCAGGGCTCTCCGCCGGTCCGTCGCGGCGCCGCCGTTGTTGCCGAAGTTCTTCAGAAAGCCCAGGGCCTCGGTGGAACAGGCCTCGGACAGGTAGTGGACGAAGCGTGGCTCGTCATCGTCGATCCGGAGCTCGGTGATCTCTCGGACGATGCCCGTGCGAGGGTCCACGAGATCCGTCCATATGTCGAGCAGGTCCATCTTCTCCTCTCCCGGCGGGGCACTTCTCCTGGCGGGGTCACTCCGTCAGCTGGGAGCCGTGAGCGATCACGGGCGCGCTCTGCCGCGCGGTCCCGCCGCAGTCGGGGCAGCGCGGGACGCGCAGCACCCGGCGGACGGCCGAGTGGAACGGCACCAGGCTGACCTCGATGACACGACCGCACGCGGTCACCGGCAGCCCGGTCAGGTGCTTGACGGCCTCGGTGGCCGCGATCTCCCCCGCCACCGTGGAGATCGAGGGCAGGAATCCGGCGCCGGATGACCGCTGGGCGCGCAGCAGCGCGTGGGCCTCGCGCCACACGTCGCTCGCGTCGGTGCGGAGGAGGTGACAGCGCAGGCAGGCGGTGTCGAAGGGGTGGGTGAGCGGGCCGACCCGGATGACGAGGTCGTCGATCCAGACCGGCAGCAGGACGGCGCGCGCGTCCAGCGCGCGCCGCGCCACGTCGGTGAGGGCGGGGTCCGCCGGGCCGTCGGCCGCTGCGCACCAGAGATCCCAGCCGTCCTCGTCGGCCGCCGGTGCGGGCCGGATCGAGACCCGGCCCACACCGCACGCCGTCAGTGCCCGGGCGAGGGCGTCGGCGACCCGGCCGGCCCCGGCCACGAGCACCGCCGACTTGGCGATCTCTCCGGGACCGTCCGGGGACAGCCGTGCCATGCTCGCCCAGAACCGGGCCGCCGGATCGTCTCCCACGTCCTCGCGGAGCAGGCCCCGCGCCTGAAGGGTGGTGGCCACCTGGCGGGCGTCCTCCCGCTCTTCCGGGGGGAACGCGTCGACGAGCTCGTCCAGCGAACGCGATCCGTCCGCGAGGGCGACGACCTGGTTGAGCAGGGCGCCGACCCCCGGGGCCGTCAGCCGTGTCTCCGTCAGCCCGCGTTTCGCGACGACCTCGTCCGGGCCCAGGTGGGCCACCTGGAGCTCCCGCGCGCTCAGCGGTTCCTGGGTCGCCAAGGCGCTAGGAGGCCGCGTGGGTCATGTCGGCGGCCGCGCAGGAGCAGCAGGGGGTGCAGCAGCAGCACGAGACGTCGACGCTCCTCACTGTGCCTCCGTGCCTGGCGACATCCCTGCCGACGGAGCGCTTGAACTCGAAGAACACGCCCTCCAGGTCCTGCAGGTCGTTGAGGTTCAGCGCGGTGACGCGCTCGTTGCCGGTGGGGATGCCGGTGAACTCGGAGGCGAGGTCCTCAAGGTCGTGGACCGTGAGGTCGCGGATCCTGGGCAGCTGCGCCAGCTCCTCGGGCGAGACCAGGCCCAGGTCGCTGATGGTCCGGAGCTCCTGCTTCCGCCGGAGGTTCTCTCCGCGCTGGGGGTCTCCGTCCACCGCCTCCGGCCCCGCGGAGAGGTCTTTGAATGGATTGTTCTCGGTCATCGATCAGCCTCTTTCGGTTGGGGGCTGTTCCTGTACCATAAACTTTTGGAGCTTAACAAGCAATGGCGAACAATCATTCGTGCAACTGTTTTATGTGACGGGACGAGTGTGATCTTTAAGTGAAGAAACGATCAATGGAAAGATCAATGGAAAGGGGTGGGAATTGTCGATCTGCTCGGGGTGGGCGCAGGTGGCGTTCGACGCCGATCTCGGTGAGGACGTCGCCGTTCTCGATCTCGCCGGCCATTCGCTGATCGCGGTCAGAAGCGGTGATGAAGTGGGGGTTTACGATGCGACATGTCCACATAGAGGTGCTCATCTCGGGTATGGCGGAAAGGTCGATGGAAATGTAATTATCTGCCCCTTCCATGGAAATCGAGTGCATCTCGGGGGGGAGAAAGGAGGTCGCTTCCAGGTCGGCCGTCACCGTTCCACGGTCCGCGCCGGCGGCCTTTTCGTGCTGCTCGACCCGTCGTGCGACACCGGGCTCGAAACGTTCCTCGACGGCCTTCAGAAAAGCCACCGAATCGTCTCAGGGTTCTCATTTCGCGTGAAGGTTCCGGCGGAGTACGTCATCGAGAACGTCTTCGACGCCGACCATTTCGCCCCGGTCCACGGCCTCGACCGGCGCCCCAGGCTGAGCGTCCGCCCGGCCGAGAACGGGGTGCTCTGCGTCGAGGGAGACCTCGACATGGCGCGCCCCAACCGCTGGCAGACGGGCGAGCCGGAGGGTGATCCGGCCACGGCGCGCTTCCGGGCCCTGGTGTTCAGCCCGAACCTGGTCGCCACCGAGCTGGGATCACCCGGCGAGCCCAACGTGGTCATCACCGCGGCCACCCCGGCCGGTGACGGCATGTCCGTGGTCAGGGTGACGGTCGCCGTGCCCACTCGCCGGGCCGCCGGGCCCGCGACCGTCCGCGAGGTGGCCTCGCTCGTCAGCGGCAGCCGTACGGCGTTCGAGCAGGACGCGGTGATCTGGGAGCACCTCGACACCTCGGTCGTCCCCCGATACACCGAGGGCGACGATCTCGTCCTCACCTACCGGGCGTACTGCCGGCGGTTCGGGGTCGACGGGTGAGCGACGACCGGCCGGGCCCCGCGGCCGGCGAGAACGGCGACGGGGACGGTCCGGCCGGCACCGCGAGTGACGACTGGGACGGCCTGGCCGTCATCGAGCACGGCCGGGGGACCGGTCTGCTCTGGCTGCACGGCTACACGATGAGCGCGGCCGTCTGGCCGCCGCTCTGGCGGCATCTGCCGGGTCACCGGCACGTGGCGGTCGACCTTCCATGGCACGGCGGGTCGAGGTCGCTGCGCGCCGGGGAGGACCGCGCGGCCCTGGCCGACCTGCTGGTGCGCCGCGCGCTGGAGACGGGCGTGCGGCATGTCGTCGCCCTGTCCTTCGGCACCGTCGTCGCCCTGGAGATGGCGCTGCGCCACCCGCGCGCGTTCGCCTCCTGGACGCTCGCCGCGCCGTCCTACGCGGGTGGGCCGCAGGAGCGGGCGATCGAACGCCACTACCTCGATCTGATGCTCCTGCACCGGCGCGCCGGCTCCAGGGCGACGACGGCCGCGCTGTGGATGTCGTGCCGCCCGATCTTCGGCGGGATCGCGGCGCGTCCCGCGGCGCACGCCGCGCTCGCCGCCGTCATCGGACGGCACGCCTGGGACGAGCTCGGCGGCACCGGCATGCGCCGCCTGCTGGAACCCCGGCAGCCGGTCGCCCGGCTGGCCTCGGTGACGGCCCCCCTCCTCGTGCTGGTGGGCGACGGAGAGATTCCGGCACACCGCGCCTGCGCCGAGACGATCTCGGCCTCGGCCCCCCGAGGTGTCCTGCGCGTCCTGCCCGGCACGGGGCACCTCGTCCTGCTGGAGGAGCCGCGCGCGGCCCTGGACGTCGTCGGCGCGCACCTCGCCGCGGCCGAGTCCGGCGAGCCGCCCGGCGCGCCTTCGGCGGGGGTCAGCCGTTGACCCACCGGACCAGCCGGTTGAGCACCCGCATGCCGTCGTGCGGACGCCCGGCGTACCCCTGCTCGGCCGCGCCGAGTGGGACGACGCTGTCCACCCCGCACGCGGCGACGGCGTCCCGCAGGGCGAGCCGGGTCTCCTCGGGGGCCACCCCCACCGTCGAGACGGCCGGCCCCAGCAGGGGAAGCGCCCGCCGCAGGTCGTCGACCGCGTGGACCAGGACGAGCCGGGAGCCGGGATGGTGCGCGAGGTCGAAGGCGCCGTCGACCCGCACGACCGCCGACGACACCTCGGGCCAGTCGCCGTTGACGTGCCAGCGCCCGGTGCCGAGCAGGCCCCTGCGCAGCCGGACCAGGTGCCCCTGGACCCGCCGCGACGGCCGGTGCGGGAGCGCCGCGTCCCACTCGGCCAGCACCCGGGCGAGGGCGCGCGCGTAGTCGTCGGCCGTGGCGGCGTCGCACTCCACGACGTGGAGCAGCGAGGACGTGCAGGCGGCCTGGTTGGCGATCAGCGAGTCGACCGCGGCACGGCGGGCCGCGCCCTCCGGATCCGTCCGGATGAGAGCGGACCCGATCATGCTCAGTGAGAAACGCGGCCCCATGACCACGGTGTCGGTACCTCCGCCGCGGGCCGTCACGCTGCGGATCGTCTCGGCCGACCCCCAGACGACCCGCCGGTCGAAGGCCCCGTCGGCCAGCAACGTCGTCTCCACCCCCCGGTCGCCGCCCCGCCAGTAGGCGAGCGTCGTGTGCCTGGCCAGCGGGTGGGCGGGGTCGGTGTCCCGCAGGGCCGTACCCAGCGCGACGACGAGCGCGGCGGCCTCGGCGGCGGGTTTGACGACACAGGCCCCCTTCGTCGCCCACGCCCACAGCAGCGAGACCACCGGGACCACCGGGGCGTTTCCCGAGGTCAGATGGAGCTGCCTGGTGGGCAGCGCGCGCAGCGCCGGCGGGGTCTCGCAGTGAAGGCCCGCGAGGCGGGCGGTCATTCCCGGAACGGGCGTCTCCCCGGCCTCCCGCCAGGCGTCGAGCGAGGCCGCCCCGAGCTCACTCTCGATCATGCGGCCGACGGCGGCGCCGTCGAAGAGCGACGGCAACTGGGAGAGGAAGGCGTGGTGCGCGCGGTCGGTGACCAGCGAGGTGGCCGCCAGCAGTGCCCCCGCCTCGCGGGAGGCCCGCGAGCCGGACCGCAGCGCCTCCCCGATCGCGTCCACGAAGGCGAGCACCTCGGCCACCGGGGTGCGCGCCAGCTCCAGCAGCGCGCCCGCCGGATCGGGTTCGAGCAGGGAGGGCGCCTCGGGGGCGGGCAGCACGAGCACCTGAGTCTCGCCGGTGAGCCGGAGGGTGTCGCGATCCACCACCGGCCGCCCGATCAGATGACAGCCGTCGCCGGCCGGGCCCCGGACACGGTGCGGCCCCCTCTCCGCGACGGCCCGGCGGATGTCGGCCACCCCGGGCCACGGCGGCATCACCACCTCCCCGCGCACCACGGCGGGGAGCCGGACGATCTGCGTCCCGGCCACGGTACGGGCGTCGAGCATCACCGGTCCGTTTCCCCCGTCGTCTCCCGCGCCGGTTCCTGTGCGGTGCCGCAGCCGCGCTCCCCGGCTCCGGCGGCGCGCACGATGGGAGCGGCCAGGGTCGGTCCCGGCAGGCCGCACCCGCACGGGTCGCGGCGGAGCCGTACGGCGTCGCCGGTGACGACGAACCCCGGGTAGGAGAGCGCGAACGGATCCAGCACGGCCAGCCTGCCTTCCACGTCGTCGCCCTCGACCGGGGTCAGGAGGTCGTCCACGACGAGCGGCTCGACGCACGGGGGGATGTGGTAGCGATCGTTGCCGCAGGTCAAAAAGACGGTGTTCAGCTCCGAGGTGGAGTAGGTGTCGACGCATCGGCCGGGCGGGACGCCGAGCCGGTCGGTCACCTCCTGGACCAGGTCCTCTCGCCGGATCGCGGTGCGGCCCTTCCAGCCGCCGCCGGTGACGACCTGGCTGCCCGGGAGCAGCCGCACCCGCCTGTCCGCCGACGCGAGGTGGCCGACCATCCCCGCCACCTCCGCGGGCGTCCCGAACACCAGCACCGGCCGTTCGGACCGCGACAGGAAGTCGATCGCGGCGTCGTGGTCGGGGACGGCCCGCTGTTCCGCTCCGCCCGCGAGGGAGCGGAGGTCGAACGGAACGGCCCGCAGACGGTGGACGCGTACCGCTCCGGCGGCCAGGCCGGTGGCTCCCGACTGGATGCCGAGACCCAGCCCGGGGGTGACCAGCTGGAGAAAGTCGTAGCTCCCCGGGGGGAGTGCCCAGGGAAGGCGGACACCGGAGCAGGCGCGCAGGGCGGTGAGGGTCAGGCGATCCCTCGGCACGAGGGACGGGCGCCCGCCGGTGCCGCTGGAGAACGTGACGTACACCCCGTGCCGTTTCAGGGCGGCACGCCACTGGTTGACGTCGTCGGCGGTGAGATCCAGGTCGGTGAGCCGTTCGATGAAGATCGACCCCAGCCAGCGGGAGAGTTCGGGCAGCGCCTCCCGCAACCAGATCGGGTCGTAGCTCTTGAAGAGTTCGTCGGTGACCAGGAACCGGCGGCGGACGTCGGCCAGGGTGACCGCGGCGGCGGGGGACGGTTCGTCGATCAGCGCGGCGTAGGCGGGGATGGTCGCGGCGTAGCGACGATGGTTGTCGATGAGGACGGCCGCCCTGAGCCGGGCCACCGCCTCCTCGTCGATCGGGGCTCCCGTGGACCAGAGCCTGCCGCAGACAAGCAGGGCCTGCAGATCGGGAACGGCCGTCAGCCGTGGATTCGGACCGGGCACGGTTCGATGGTCGCCGTTCTTCGGCGACCTGAACAGAGCGTAGGGCGAAGAATACGTATGGTATTCCCGGTGGGCGACATTGAATGCCGTCATTTAATGGTTTATAGCGTCAGATAAAGATTGGATGCCGGTGGGCGGGTGGCCCGGTATGTGGTCGCGACGGGCCGCCTCAGGTTTTCGACGCGCCGTCGCCGTGGACGTGTCAACGCTGTGACGTGGCGCCGCTGTGGACGCTGCTACGGGCGCATTACGGAGGTCAGGGCGGTCAGGAGCGCGGCGGTGGCCGGGGGGACGGGAGGCTCGCCGTAGGTGGCGGCGTAGACCTGCCGGACCGAACCGGGCAGTTCGGTCACGTTGACCTTGGGGTTACGGTGCGCCTGCATGGCCAGACCGGGCAGGACCGTCACCCCGATCCCGGCGGCGACCAGGGCCTGGACGGCGACGACGTCGTCGGTGGTGAAGGCGACCTCCGGCTCGAAGCCCGCCTCGGCGCACAGGTCCAGCAGGTGACTTCTGCACCGGTCGCAGCCGCCGATCCATCGGGAGTCGCGGTGCGCGCGCAGTTCGCCGGTCTGACCGGCGGTGACCAGGTAGCTGGGGTCGTCCAGCAGGTGAAGCAGCCGGATCCCCTCGTCCTCCGGGGCCGTGTCGTCGTAGCGGAAGACGACCGCCACGTCCACGTAGCCCACCCGGAGCATGCGCAGGGCCTCGGGCGGCTCGGTCTCGGTCAGTCGCAGCTCCAGGCCGGGGTGCTCCCTGGCGAGGAGTGCGGCCGCCTCCGGCACGAACGTACCCAGCGCCGAGGGGAAGGCGGCCAGCCTGACCCGGCCCGCGCGCAGGCCCACGTGCGCGGAGAGTTCGGCGGCCGCCGAGTCGATGCGGCCGACGATCTCGGTGGCCCGCTCCGCGAGCAGACGCCCGGCCTCGGTGAGCCGGATGCCCCGGCCCACCCGCTGGATCAGCTTGGCGCCGGTCTCGGCTTCGAGTTTGGCGAGGTGGTGACTGACCGAGGGCTGGGAGTAGTGCAGTTCTCTGGCGGCCGCGGTGACCGACCCGTGTCTCGCGACAGCGGCAAGCACGCGGAGCCGTACGACATCAAGCATGTATCAACATTATCTATGAATATCTAGGAAGATAGGCATTAGACGTTATGTGTCGCTGTGAAGCACTCTTGGCCCATGGGAACCACGACGCTTGCCCGCCCCGGACTGGCGGAGCTGATCACGAAGGCGCGGACACTGACCGACCGCTCCGCGGGCCCCCGTGAGACGGCCTTCGCCGTGGCGGACATGCTGCGTGAGCGGCTGCCCTCCCCGGAGATCCTCACCGAGGAGGAACGTCTCGGAGACCCCGGCCACTACGTCGGCCACACCCTCCACGCCGAGACCGCCTTCTCGGTGGTGGCCGTGGTCTGGCGGCCAGGCCAGCGGACCGTCATCCACGACCACGTCGCGTGGTGCGTGTTCGGAGTCCTGCAGGGCGTCGAGTACGAGACGCTCTACCGTCTCGACACCGACCACCTGACCGAGATCGGCCGTACGGCCAACCAGGTCGGGGAGGTCAGCGGCTTCGCCCCGCCGGGAGACATCCACCGGGTGCACAACACCGGCGACAGCACGGCGATCTCCCTGCACATCTACGGTGCCGACCTCGGCGTCACACCGAGCAGCATCCGCCGCGTCTACGACCTACCGGTCCGCTGAGGTTCGCGTTCGGCCCGCCGCCCGCCGCCCGCCGCCCGCCGCCCGCCGCCCGCGTCCACCCGCCGTCCGGCGTCGCGGCTCAGCGCTCGACCTCCGGCTTCCCGTCGAGGCCGAGGCTCGCCCTGATGGCCTCCAGGCGGGCGGCGCCCTCGGCGTCGATGGCGGCCCGCTCAACCTCGATCATCCGGGCCTCGACGGAGTTGGAGGTCAGCTCGGCCTCACCGAGGGCGCGGGCGTAGCGCTTCTCGATCTTCTCGCGGACCTCGTCCATGCTCGGGGTGTCCCCGGTGGGCGCGAGGCCGGACAGGTCGCCCATGGCCTTGTTGAGCTGCTCCTGCATCGTGGCCTGGTCGAGCTGGGAGAGCAGCCGCATCCGCTCGGAGATCTTCTTCTGCAGGGCCATCGCGTTGTTCTCGACCGCGGCCCGGGCCTGGGCCGACGACTGCCTGGCCCGCTCGTGCATGAGCTGGGCGTCCTGTGTCGCGGTCTCGGCGGCGACCAGCCGGGAGGCGAAGGCGCGGGCCGAGTCCTCGTAGGACAGGGCCTTGCGCTCGTCGCCCGCGGCCCTCGCCCGCTCGGCCAGCAGGATCGCCTGGCGGGCGTTGGCCTGGAGCTTCCCGGTCTCCTCCAGCGAGCGGGTGAGCCTCATCTCCAGCTCCCGTTCGTTGCCGATCACCGAGGCGGCCTGCTGGGTCAGCCTCCGGTGCTGCTCCTTGGCCTCCTGTATGGCCTGCTCGATCTGGATCCGGGGATCGGACAGCTCGTCCAGCCGGCCCGACAGGGCGAAGACCAGATAACGCCAGGCCCGGCGGATGACCTTGAACATGGGGGCTCCTTAACGATCCAGCGCGTCGCGCGTGATCTGTTCGGTTTCGTGCAGGCCCTGGCGGACCCCTTCGAGGTTGTCCGCGAGCTCGTCGAGCACCCGGGGTGACTCCAGCACCCCGGTCGCCGTCATCGCCGACAGCTCCACCACGCGCGCGAGGAGCTCCTCGATGCCGATCGTGCTCGACTCCATCCGGGCGAGCACCCGCTCCCGGGTTCCGGAGAGCCGGTCGGCCACGGCCTGCTGGGAGGCCAGCGAGGCGAGCGCGCGATCGAGGTCGTGGACCAGCCCCTGCCCGGCCTCGCTCCGGGCGCGGGTCAGCCGCGCCCGTTCCCGCCCCAGCAGGTCGAGATCGAACCTGGCGAGCGCGGTGCCGGTCAGCGACGCCTGCTCGGCCAGCCGCTCCAGGGTGGACATCGCGTCGTCCACCTGCGGACGCATCAGGGCGACCCGTTCGGCCAGTGGACCGGCCCCCATCGAGGCGCTCAGCTCGCCGAAGCCCCGCGCCGCCGAGCGGGCCCGCCGCAGCCAGAGGTCCTCCGGGCTGCCCGGCACGACGGCCGGCCCCCCGCGGCCGGTGCCCCGGCTCTGGACGGCGGCGGCCGCCGCCTTGGTCAGCCAGACGGCGATCCCGACGAACCCGGCGGCGACCGGGTGCACGTCGACGGCCCACGCGGCGCCACCCGCGGTCGCGCCGAGCAGCAGACCCCACGGATCTCGCAGTTCCTCAACGAAGCGGGACATCAGAAGTTGGATACCACCGCGGTGAACACCTGGTCGATGCCGCCCGGCTCGCGGGAGTCGTACGCGGCGGCGTCGGTCGCCTCGGAGATCCTCCTGAGCACGCCGAGGTCGGCGTCCTGGCCGTAGGCGATCGTGAACATCCGGACCGACTCCTCGGCGGACTCGGCGCGCAGGCCGGGCAGCAGGTTCTCCAGCGAGAGGCTGTCGTTGTCCTCGTTCCTGCCGTCGGTCAGGAAGATCACCGCGTTGATCGCGTCACCGCTGTGCCGATCGCGCACGTGCCGGTGGGCGGCGAGCGCGGTGTCGTAGAGACCGGTTCCGCCGTCGGGGGTCAGCCCGTCGAGCCTGGCCCGCAGGTTCTTGCGCTGGGCGCCGTCCACGGTGGTCAGCGGCGACAGTTCCAGATAGTCCTTGTCGCCGTCCCGCCTGGTGGAGAACAACCAGAGCCCGACCTTGTCGTGCGGGCCGAACTGGGGCAGCGCGTTGATCGCCGCCTGCTTGGCCAGGTCCAGCTTGCTCCTGCCGGTGCCGGGAACGGTGGCGCCCATCGAACCGGAGACGTCCATCACCATGAGCACGTTCGCGGGCTTGCGTAGTTCGGCCCAGCTGGAGAGCACCTTGTCCAGCACGTTCGGGGCGGGCGGGCTGAGCGTCGCCTTCGGCTCGGCGGGCAGCAGTCCGTTCGCCTCGGTGATCAGCCTGCCCGGTTTGCCGTCGTGGGACCGGAAGGCGAACTCGGTGAACCGCTGCTGCTGCTTCTCGGCCCGCAGGTAGGACAGGAAGTCCGCGGCCACCCGGCGCTTGGCGTCGTCCACCCACGGCGCGGTCAGCACCGCGTAGGGGTTGTCGGAGTAGAGCGTGCCCTCCTTCGGATAGATCGCCACCAGCGGCACCTTGGGCTTGCCGTGCTTGCCCAGAGTCCGGGGGTCGCCGGTCGGATTGCCCTGGTTGTAGTCCCAGACCGACTTCTCCTCCACGGCCACCGCGGAGATGTAGCTGAGGCCCGCCCCCGCGTCATCCGCCCGTTGCAGATTCGACAGGAACGTCAGCGTCGTGTCGCCATAGTGCACGATCGAACGTTCCACGCCCCGCACGAACTCCCTGGCCTTGGGGTCGGCGACGTTCCGCTCCGACAGGTCCCCCGACAGGCCGGTGGCCGCGAAGTAGGTGCCGACGGTGGCGTTCAGGCCGCTGGTGGAGAAGTTGGGGTTGGTCTTCCCCAGGCGGAACCTGCCCCACTCGGGGTGGCCGTACTTGGCCCAGGAGCCGGACGACAGGTCGAGCAGGTCGGACCAGCCGAGTTTCTTGCCGGGCCAGCCCAGCGCCCCGGCCATCGGCTTGGGCATCGCGATGACCAGCGGAGTCTTGGCGATCGACGGGTTGGCCGCGGCGACCAGGGAACCGGTGTCGGCCGCCGAGGTGCGCTGCTGGAGCAGGGTGACCCAGCCGCTGCTCGCCGGGGACCAGACGTCTGGGCGCGGGCCGTCTTGACGCTCGTCCCAGCCCCGGGCCAGCGCCTGCATCGCGCCGCCGCTGGCCTTGGTCTGGACGACGACGTCCGCGCAGCGTCCACCGACCTCCCGGCCGCTGTAACCGGCCGCGATCTTCCGCAGCAGTTCGGCCTTCTCGGACGACGCGGCCAGGGTCAGCGTGACGCCGCCGGCGTCACACGCCTTGGCCTGTCCGGCCCCCTGCGGCGTGCCGTCCGGCTCCTTGCCCGAGGCGCTCCCGACGAACAGCCGCAGGCCGACGATCAGGGCTCCGGCGAGAATGATCGCGATGATGAACGGGGCGAAGTTCCTGCGCCGTCGCTGCGGCTCCTGGTACAACCCAGCCTCCCGGTGGTGTCGGTACTTATCCGACGAATGAGCCCTCGCCAGAGTTCGCCTGTTCAGCAGTCGGAACTCATCCGGATGGAGAACCGGTCGATTCGGGGTGACCGTATCCTGCCCGGCGGTTCAGGCCGGTCGCCGGTGTCGCCGGTCACGCACGGCAGGGCCGGTCCCACGGCCAGGAGAATAGGGCAGGGGCCGTCGGCGAGGCCGGGTGGGGGAGCCGGTTATCGCGTGGCGGGGTGCCGGCCCACGCCGGATTTCGGGGGGTGCGCGGGGAGCGACCCACCGCACGATGGTAGGAAGAACCGATTTACCAGGACAAGGGCCGGCCGGACACCCGTCCGTGGATGAGATCGACCACGGCGGTCGCCGCGGTCTCCACATCCAGGTCCGCGCGGATCACGCCCTCGGCCGCCGCCCGGCGCAGCACGCCCGGGTAAACCCTCCCCGCCCGTTCCGATCCGGCGGCGGCTCTCCCCGTCCGTGGTCGCGCCCATCCCGGATCCCCCTTAAAAAACATCACGCGAAGAGGCCCCACCCGCTGCCGAGTGGGGCCTCCGTACCGGGCTAGAACGTCGCTGAGCCGTACTCCTGGAGGAAGAGCGCCTCCGCGGTGGCCGTACGGCGCAGCTCCTCGATGTTGACCCGCTCGTTGGGCGCGTGGATCGCGGCGTCGTCGTCCTCGGCGCCGAACATCAGGATCGACGCGGCGGGGAAGAGCTTTACCAGCGTGGACACCAGCGGGATCGAGCCGCCGGAGCCGACGTCGCGCGGCGGCCGGCCAAAGGCACGTTCCATCGCCCGGTTCAGCGCGGCGCGGGCCACGCCGCCGGAGTCGGCGAGGTAGCCGGCGCCCAGCACGTAGTCGCTGAAGTTCACCCGGACCCCCCACGGGGCGACCTGCCTGAGGAAGTCGACCACGGCGTCCACGGTCGTCTTCGGGTCTCCCGCCGGGGGCACGCGCACGGTCACCCGCGCCCGTGCGACCGCCTGGACCGCGTTGATGGCTCCGGAGACGGTCGGCACGTCCAGGCCGGTGACCGTGATGGCGTAGGAGGCCCAGAGCCGGTCGGCCGGCGAGCCGGAGCCGACCAGCGAGACGCCGTCGAGCACGCCCGCGGTGGCGCGGAACTCATCCTCCGAGGGGCCGGTGCCGAGGAAGACGCCGCGTGGCAGGCCGGGGACGCGGATGTCCCCGTGGTCGTCGTGCAGGGCGGTCAGCATCCGGATCAGCGCCGCGAGGGCGTCCGGGGCGGCGCCGCCGAACGAGCCGCTGTGCAGCGACTCCCTCAGCGTGCGCACCTCGACGGTGAAGGCGCCCATGCCGCGCAGCGAGGTGGTCACCGACGGATCGCCCACGCGCGGGTTGCCGGTGTCGGCGACGATGATCGCGTCGGCGCGGACCAGTTCGGGGTTCTGCTCGATGAAGCTCTCCAGGCGCTCTCCCGCGTACTCCTCCTGCCCCTCGACGATCACCTTGATGCCCACGGGGAAGCGGCCCTGGAAGGCGCGGAGCGCGGCGACGTGGGAGATGATGCCCGACTTGTCGTCGGCGGCGCCCCGGCCGTAGATGGAGCCGTTGATCTCGGTGGGTTCGAAGGCGGGGGTGCGCCACAGCGCGGGGTCGCCCGCGGGCTGCACGTCGTAGTGCGCGTAGAGCAGGACGGTCGGTGCGCCGGGCGGGGCCAGGGCCTCCGCGTAGACGACGGGAAAACTCCCCTCCACCGGAATCTGCTGGACGTGCGGCAGCCCTATGCTGCGCAGCAGTCCCTCCGTCACCGCCGCGGCCGCACGCACCGGCTCCTCCGGATAGCCCGGGAAGGCCACCGAAGGGATGGAGACGAGCCGCTTGAGGTCTTCCACCGCTTGAGGTAGACCCGCGGCGATAGCGCCCTCGATCTCGTCAGGAGTCACGACTTTCCCTTGCATCTAGGTATGTTCCCCCCTATTTGATCACAAACGGCGATCGGCAAACCTTTGGTGGCATTGCCACGTTCCAACAGGCGGCGGTCCGACCTGGCCCGAACCGGGAGGTCAGGGGGCGGGCGCGCCCCGATTCTAGTCGCGGATTTCGTTGCTGTTATGCGAATGCTTTGCGGATTTCGGGGTTGTTATGGCATCTTGCCGCGTTTTCGCTTGGCAAGTCGCTCTTCCCGCATGCAGACTGGAGAGAGCTCAGCTCACCGAGGGAAGATAGCGATGACCTACCCCGAAAACACCGACGTGACCTCGATCATGAAGGCCGCGCAGGATCACCTGTGGATGCACTTCACCCGGCACAGCTCCTACGAGGGCGCGGAAGTGCCCACGATCGTGCGGGGCGAAGGCGCCTACATCTACGACATCCACGGTAAGCGTTACCTCGACGGCCTGGCCGGGCTCTTCGTGGTCCAGGCCGGCCACGGCCGCAGCGAACTGGCCGAGGCCGCGGCCAAGCAGGCCCAGGAGCTCGCGTTCTTCCCGATCTGGTCGTACGCGCACCCCAAGGCCGTCGAACTGGCGCGGCGTCTGGCCGAGCAGACCCCCGGTGACCTCAACCGGGTCTTCTTCACCACCGGCGGCGGCGAGGCCGTCGAGACCGCCTGGAAGCTCGCCAAGCAGTACTTCAAGATCACTGGCAGGCCGCTCAAGCACAAGGTCATCAGCCGTCAGATCGCCTACCACGGCACCCCGCAGGGGGCCCTGTCCATCACCGGTATCCCGGCCTTCAAGCAGATGTTCGAGCCGCTGGTCCCGGGCTCGGTCCGGGTGCCGAACACCAACCACTACCGTGCCGACGAGATCACCGGTGTGCCCGGCATGACCCCGGAGCAGTACGGCCACTGGGCCGCCGAGCGCGTCGCCCGCGCCATCGAGATGGAGGGCCCGGACACCGTGGCCGCCGTCTTCGTCGAGCCGGTGCAGAACGCCGGCGGCTGTTTCCCGCCGCCACCCGGATACTTCAAGCGCCTGCGCGAGATCTGTGACGAGTACGACGTCCTGCTCGTCTCCGACGAGGTCATCTGCGCCTTCGGCCGCCTCGGCACCATGTTCGGCGGGCAGAAGTTCGACTACGTCCCCGACATCATCACCTGCGCCAAGGGCATGACCAGTGGTTACTCGCCGATCGGCGCCATGATCGCCTCTGAGCGCCTCTTCGAGCCGTTCAAGAACGGCACCGAGATGTTCGCCCACGGCTACACCTTCGGCGGTCACCCCGTCTCGTCGGCCGTGGCCCTGGCCAACCTCGACCTGTTCGAGCGGGAGGACCTGCTCGGCCACGTGACCCGTAACGAGCCGGTTTTCCGCCAGACCCTGGAGAGCCTGCTCGACCTGCCGATCGTGGGCGACGTGCGCGGCTCCGGATACTTCTGGGGCATCGAGCTCGTCAAGGACAAGGCCACCAAGGAGACCTTCGACACCGAGGAGTCCGAGCGTCTCATCCGCGGCTTCCTCTCCTCGGCTCTCTACGAGGCGGGCCTGTACTGCCGCGCCGACGACCGCGGCGACCCGGTGATCCAGCTCGCCCCGCCGCTCATCTGCGGCCCCAAGGAGTTCGACGAGATCGAGTCGATCCTTCGTTCGGTGCTCACGGAAGCGGGGAATCGGCTCTGAACCCGCCGCCGCACCAGCACAATGGTTCCCACCGAATCGTCACCGCCTCCGGTGAATCATCACCATGTTCGGCGGATGGGGCTGTGACACCCTTTGGCATCCGAAAGGAACCTTTATGAAGATTGGCGTGCCTGCCGAGGTCAAAAATCACGAGTACCGCGTCGCCGCGACCCCGGCAGGTGTTCACGAACTGGTCCGCAACGGCCACGACGTCTACGTCCAGCGCGACGCGGGTCTCGGCTCGCACCTTCCCGACGAGGAGTACCTGTCCGCCGGCGCCAAGATCCTTGACACCGCGGACGAGGTGTGGGCCGAGGCGGACATGGTCCTCAAGGTCAAGGAGCCGATCGCCGAGGAGTACGACCGCATGCGCCCCGGGCAGGTGCTCTTCACCTACCTGCACCTCGCGGCCGGGCGCGAGTGCGCCGAGGCCCTGCTCAGGCGGCAGGTCACCGGCATCGCCTACGAGACCGTCCAGGTCGGCGGCGCACTCCCGCTGCTCGCCCCGATGTCCGAGGTCGCCGGCCGTCTGGCCCCGCAGGTGGGCGCCTACAACCTGATGCGCTTCAACGGCGGCCGCGGCGTGCTGCCCGGCGGCGTGCCGGGTGTGGCCCCGGCCAAGATCGTCGTCATCGGCGCGGGCGTCTCCGGGCTCAACGCGGCGCAGATCGCGGTCGGCATGGGCGCGGACGTCACCGTCCTCGACCTCAACACCGATCGCCTCCGGTACATCGACGCCGTCTACCAGGGCCGCTTGAAGACCCTCGTGTCGAACTCCTACACCATCGAGCGGGAGGCGCTCCAGGCCGACCTGGTCATCGGCGCCGTGCTGATCCCGGGCGCCAAGGCGCCGACACTCGTCTCCAACGACCTGGTCTCCCGCATGAAGCCGGGCTCCGTGCTCGTCGACATCGCCATCGACCAGGGAGGCTGTTTTGAGGACTCCCGGCCGACCACACACGCGGACCCGACCTACCGGGTCCACGACTCGATCTTCTACTGCGTGGCCAACATGCCGGGCTCCGTCGCCAACACGTCCACCTACGCGCTGACCAACGCCACGCTGCCCTACGCGGTCAAACTGGCCGGAATGGGCTGGAAGTCCGCGCTCCAGCAGGACGCCGCCCTCGCACTCGGCCTCAACACCCACGAGGGCCGTCTCACCAACGACAAGGTCGGGCTCGCCCTCGACCTGCCCTCCGTGCCGGTCTCCGAGGTCATAGCCGTCTGACGCGGTGACGCCTGTCCTCGTCGGGGTCGACGTTCCTCACGGCGCCGGTACGGCGGGCGGCATCGCGGCCCTGTCCGGCGCCGATGAACGGTGCGTGACCCGGTGAACGTTCCGGGCCACGGCACCCCCGGAGCCGTACGGCCGGGCCCCGCGCCCCCGCCCGGGGGTGGGGCCCGGTCGTGCCGACGCCGGGGGCGTGCCGGCCGCACGGTGGTCGCCGGGGGCGCGTGGTGGTCGCGCCGCGTTCAGCGTGGTCCCAGGCGGGCCCGTAGCCCACGGACGGTGGCCAGGGCGTGCGCGACCTCGGCGAGGGTCGGCCAGGGCGCTCCGCACGGACGCAGCAGCGCCGCACGGACCGAACCCAGGTGCTCGATCGCGTTCGGAGACAGCCCGCTCTGCCCGGCCAGCCAGGCCGTGACGTCGGTCCGGTCGCGCAGCGGCCGGGTGACCAGGTCCCAGGTCCCGAGGATCTCGGTCAGGTCGCCGACCGGCAGCGGGGTGCCGCCCCGCCGGGCCACGGCGGCGGCGGCCAGCTCGGCCCGGGCGACCAGCTCGGGCTCGGCGGCCCGGTCCCAGACCGGGCCGGGCGGATCCGGCGGCCAGGTCTCCACCTCGTCGGGAAGACCGGCCGCCGACAGCAGCGAGGCCAGCTCGGCCGCCGCCCGGCGGTGCCCGGCCCGCGCCGCCTGCCGAAACCAGTGCCGCCCGCCCCGCAGGTCGTCGTGTTCGGCGATCAGCAACAGGCCGAGGTTGAAGGCCGCGTCGGCGTCGCCGCCGGCCGCGGCCCGGCCGAACCAGTGGCCGGCCGCCCGGGGGTCGCCCATCTCCACGCACACGAACCCGGCCGTCCGCTGATCGTAGACGCGCCCGGTGTGGGCGGCCCGTTCGAACCAGGCGCGGGCGGCGCGCAGATCCCCCCGCGCCAGCGCGATCCCGCCGAGCCGAGACGCCGCCCCGGGATGCTCGCTCCCGGCGGCCAGCCGGTAGAACACCGCCGCGCCCTCCGGATCCTGGTTGGCCTGGAGGAACAGGCCCAGATGGTAGGCGGCCGGTGCGTGCCCCCCACGGGCGGCCGTCTCCCACCAGCGCAGCGCCTCATCCTCCTCACCGGCGGCGTAGGCGAGAAATCCCAGGTCGTGGGCCGAGGCCAGATCGCCGTCCAGGGCGGCCCCGCGGTGCCACTCCCCGGCGGCACTCACCTCGCCGACGTCCTCGCAGATCAGCGCGAGCCTGCGGGCGGCGGCCCGGGAACCGGCGCGGGCCGCCCTCTCGAACCAGCGGCGAGCGGCCGGAAGGTCCCCGCGCTGTTCCAGCAGGAGCGTCGCCAGGTTCACCGCGGCCTCGGCGTCGCCCGGACCCGCGGCCAGCTCATACCACCTGACGGCCTCCCCCAGGCTGCCGTGCTTCTCGTGCCAGACCCCGAGATTGTACGCGCTGTCCATGTTGCCGCCGGCCGCGGCGCGCTCCCACCAGTGCCGTGCCGCCGAACGGTCGCCCCGCTGCGCGAAGTGACGGCCGAGCAGGTGCGCGGCACGCACGTCACCTCCGTGGGCGGCCGGCAGCAGATCGCTCTCGCCGCCCGCGTCCCGCTCGTACCCGGTGTTCCGGGGGGGCGGCGCCGAGACCGCGGCCGTCTCCTGATCACCCCGCCACCACCCCATGCCACCCTCCTCGCCGGCCAATGCACAGGGTGACATGTAACCGTCCGGCGGCGGAGCGTAATCGGGGAACGGCCGGTCAGCGGGTGCGGCGGGGGGAGACCAGCAGGCCGGGACCGTCGCGGTGGACGTCGACGGCGCAGCCGTACACCTCGCTCAGCACGCCGGAGGTGAAGACCTCGGCGGGGGAGCCGTGGGCGACGACGGCGCCGGAGCGCATGACGACCACACGGCCGGCGTAGGCGGCGGCCAGGTTGAGGTCGTGCAGGACGACCACGACGGCGTCCCCGGCCTCGGCGCGGTCCCGCGCGACCCGCATGACCTGCTCCTGGTGCCTGATGTCCAGGGCGGCCGTCGGCTCGTCCAGCAGGAGTACCGGCGCCCGCTGGACCAGCACCCGGGCCAGGGAGACGCGGGCCTGCTCCCCGCCCGACAGGGTCGGATAGGCGCGGTCGGCCAGATGCGCGACGTCCGTCACCGCCATGGCCCCGTCGAGGAGCTCCCGCTCCCGGTGGCGGGGGAGGCGGGAGCCGTACAGGCCCATCGCGACCACCTCGGCCACCGTGAACGGGAAGGCCACGGTGACCCGCTGCGGGAGCACCGCGCGCAGCCGCGCCAGCCCGGCGGGCCGCAGCGAGCCCAGCGGATGCCCGGCCAGGGTGACCGAACCCGACGACGGGGCGGCGTCCCCGGCCAGCACCGACAGCAGCGACGACTTGCCCGCGCCGTTCGGCCCGACGATCGCGACCAGCTCGCCGGGTGCCACCCGCAGCGACACGTCGGCGAGCAGTCGTACGGGGCCCGCCGAGAGGGAAACCGAGGAAACGTCGATCACGCCCATCCTCCTTGCCGGGATCGGGTACGGCGGAGCAGCCACAGGAAGAACGGGCCGCCGAGCAGGGCGGTGAGCACGCCGATCGGCAGTTCGGCGGGGACGGCGACCGTCCGGGCGACCAGGTCGGCGGCCAGCAGCACGAAGGCTCCGGTCAGGGCCGAGGCGGGCAGCAGCATCCGGTGCCCGGGGCCGGCGACCAGGCGGATCAGGTGGGGTACGACCAGGCCGACGAAGCCGATGACCCCGGCCGCCGCGACCGCCGCGCCGGTCAGCAGCGCGGCCAGCGTGATCACGCCGAGGCGGACCCGCTCGGTGTCCACCCCCAGGTGCCGGGCGCCGCGCTCGCCCAGCGCGAGCACGTCCAGAGCCCGCGCGAAGAAGGGGATCAGCGCCAGCCCCGCCAGGGTGAACGGAAGCACCCCGGCCACCACCGGCCAGGTCGCGCCGCCGATGCTGCCCAGGCTCCAGAAGGAGATCGAGCGCAGCTGGGCGTCGTCGGCGAGGAAGGTCAGCAGGCCGACGAGCGCCCCGGCGACGGCGTTGATCGCGATGCCGGTGAGGACCAGGGTGACGACCTCGGTCCTGCCGCCGGATCGGGAGAGCAGGTAGACGACGAAGGTGGCGATCAGCCCGCCGGCGAAGGCGGCCACGGTCACCGACCACTCGCCGAAGGCGCTGACGCCCAGCACGATCGTGCCGGCCGCGCCCACCGCCGCGCCGGAGGAGACGCCGATGACCCCGGGCTCGGCGAGCGGGTTGCCGAAGACGCCCTGCATGGCGGCTCCCGCCACACCGAGCGAGGCGCCGATCAGCATCGAGAGCGTCACGCGTGGGAAGCGGATCTGCCACAGCACGGCGTCGTGCGGGCCGGTGCCACCGAAGACGGCCCCGACGACCTCGTCGAACGGCACCGCAACCGCGCCGATCCCCGCCGACACGGTGCAGAGCGTGGCGAGCATCACCGCGAGAACGGGGATCAGCGCGGTCCTGAGCACCGCGCGGCCGGCCCGGGGAGCGGAAGCCCGCGCCGGTCTTTCCTCCCCGGTCCGGCCGCCGGAGTCCTCGAAACCGCCGGGGGCCGCCTCCGCCGCGGTCTTCGGGGTTCTCACCTGCTCTGGAAGGCCGTGACGAGCTTGTCGACGGCCTGGCCGGTGCGCGGGCCCATACCGAGCAGTTCCAGGTCGTCCAGTGAGACGATCCGCCTGTTCCTCCCGGCCGGGGTCTCGGCGACGCCGGGCAGCTTGAGCAGGCCGTCGACACCGCCGACCGACTCCAGGCCCATGGCCATCACCAGGATGTGGTCGGGGGCGGCCTTCACCATCGCCTCGGCGGTGATCGGCTTGTAGCCCCGGACCCCGGCGACGGTGCCCGCGTCCTCGGCCCCGGCCGCGGCGATCATCGCGTCCGCCCGGGTGCCGACGCCGCCGAGCTGGTGGGTCTTGGACTGGCCGCGCAGATAGAGGAAGGCGACCCTGGCCTTCTCCGTGCCGGTGACCCTGGCCCGTGCCGCGTCGATCTCGGCCTTCGTCCTGGCCGCCAGCTCGGCGCCCTTGTCCGCGACGCCGAGGGCCTTCCCCACGAGTTCGATCTTGCCGGGGACGTCGTCGACCCCTCCGGCCCCGGAGGGCACCGTGACGACCGGGATGCCCGCCCCCTTGAGCTGCTCGATCACCGGGGGCGGTCCCGCCTCCTCGGTGCCGATGAGCACGGTCGGCTTGAGCGACAGGACGCCCTCGGCGGCCAGCGACCGCTGGTAGCCGATCTGCGGCTTCCGCCGGGCCTCCGGCAGGCCCATCGCGGACAGGTCGACGCCCACGACCCGGTCGGCCAGGCCCAGGGCGAACACGATCTCGGCCACGTCGCCCGTCAGCGGGACGATCTTCGAGGCGTCCTTCACCTCGACGCTCGTCCCGTCCGCCGACCGAACGGTCACCGGGAGCCCCTGGGCCGCCCGCGCAGGGCTCCCCGACGGGCTCTGAACCGCCGGCGAGGTCCCCTCCAGGGCCTTCGCCGGGGGCTCGGCCGTACTTCCACAGCCCGCCATGACGAGTGTTCCCGCGGCCAACAGGGCGGCCAAACCGTGCTTCATCGTTCTGCCTCTCCACATGCGCCGAGCCCGGGGCCCGGGTGACGACCCCGCGCCGGCCCTGGTCACAGGGGTGAGCCCGGCCGTCTCGGTGCGGTGCCCGTCCGATGGTCGAGGCCGGATGGGCATGCCGGGCGACGGGCCGCCGAAGGTGTTATTTAGGTAAACCTAAGCTAAATTAGGTAAGGCACACCTAAACACGCTCTTATCGGACACGTCAAATGCGGCGGAGCGCTCGGGCGCCTCAGGGGAGGGGAGACACGCGAATGGCGGTGGAGAACGATCCAGGCCTTCGGAGAGGCCGTTCCGAGGCCCGTCGGGGAATCCGGCCGACGGCTCCGGCGCGGGAGGAGAACGGCTTCGGCCTGCGGAACGGGCCTGTGACGAGGAGAGGCGCCCCGTGCGAGCCGTCGATCGGCGGCGCACACCGAACGCCTGTCTTCGGGACGTCGGGGAGTCGCCCCGGCGGGACGTCAGGAGGTGCCCAGGCTCCGGGCGAAGACCGAGGTGTCCAAGGTGAAGCCGATCGGGTCGGGGATGTGCACCGGCGTGCCGACCGCGACGCGGGTGGAGGTCAGGTAGACCCCCTCCTTCGGGTCGCTGAGAACCGTTACGGTGGCGGGCGTGGCCACCGGATCGATGATGACCGTCACGGGGATCCCCCCAAGGGCGTAGACGGCCGGCTTCCTGTCCCGGTCGTCGGTGACGCTGCCGGGCGACACGATCTCGGCCACCATCAGCGGGCCGGAGGAGAGCGGCTCGCGCTCTCCCCGGCGGGGGCAGTCGGCCGGGGCCAGGACGAAGTCCGGCTCGACGGGGTCGCGCGGCCCGTCGATGCGGACGTCGACGTTGCCCGCATAGGCGCGCCAGCCGCGCTCCCTGACCAGCGGGTACAGCTCGTAAGAGAGAAGTGTCGCGGTCCAGCCATGCTCGGGGGTGCCTACCGGGCTCACTATCAGTCTCCCGTCGATGATCTCGGTACGGAGCCCGGGGAGCCGCGGGAGCGCGTCGAACAGCTCCCGTGCCGTCCCGGGCAGGTGGTGGGACGCGGTGTCGGGAGAGGGCCTCAGGCTGGCGGGGCGCCGTCGTGATGTCATCGAAACTCCTTGAGGCTGGAGACTCCGGGTTTTAGCCCTGGGGAGGAAAGCCGGTACGACGCCGCACGGGCTGGTAGCGTGTCCGGCGGTGGCGATAACCAAGCCGCCGGATGCGTGGCCGGTTGTATCCTCGCCGCCGGGCCGGTGGAGAGGTGAAACGCCTGTGGAGGGCTGGTAGGACCCGGCTCGCGAAAGCGGCGGGGCGCGGCCCGGTGAAACAGGAGCCCCACCCCGTGAGGGGTGGAATCCCCCGGCTTCAGTCGTGGGGAGGAAGTCAAAACCATGAGTGTGTCCCTTCGTGACCTTGTGAACACGTTAAGTGTCGTCGACGTGTCGTCCGGGGGTGGGGTTTCCGGTGGGAGACATCCCTCTGGGCGACCGCGGCGGACGGGGGTTCCGAGCCGGGGACCGGGAGGCGGGGCTAGAGCCAGCCGGGGCGGACCAGGCCGGACTCGTAGGCGATGACGACGAGCTGGGCGCGGTCGCGGGCGTGCAGCTTCATCATGGCGCGGCTGACGTGGGTCTTGGCGGTGGCCGGGCTCATGAAGAGCTTCCGGGCGATCTCGTCGTTGGTCATGCCCGTGCCGACCAGGGCCAGCACCTCGCGTTCGCGGTCGGTGAGCAGGCCGAGGTCCCGGGAGGGATGAGGGGCCTTGGCGCGGCTGGCGTACTCGGCGATCAGGCGGCGGGTCACGCCGGGGGAGAGCAGCGCGTCGCCGTCGGCGACGACGCGGACGGCCTGGATGAGCTCGGCGGGCTCGGTGTCCTTGACCAGGAAGCCGCTGGCGCCGTTGCGCAGGGCCTCGAAGACGTACTCGTCGAGCTCGAAGGTGGTCAGGATGATGATCTTCGGCCCCGGGGGCATCTCCCGGGTGGCGGTCAGGCCGTCCATGCCCGGCATTCTGATGTCCATCAGCACCACGTCCGGCCGGTACTCGGCGGCCAGCCGCAGGGCCTGGGCGCCGTCCGCGGCCTCGGCCACCACGCTCATCCCCGGCTGGGCGTCGAGCAGGGCACGGAACCCGGCCCTGACCAGGGCCTGGTCGTCGGCGAGAACAATCCTGATCACGCGGGCTCCTCCGGGATCGGCAGCCGTGCCTCGACTCGGAACCCTCTCTCGCGAGGCCCGGCGGTCAGCGTGCCCCCGAGGGCCGAGGCGCGCTCCCGCATGCCGGGGATGCCGTTTCCGCCGCCCAGGCTCTCGGTGGAGGCGGCTCCGCCGGAGTCGGTGACCCGGATCAGCAGCTCGCGGGCACCGTACTCCAGCAGGACGGTGACCGCGGCGCCCGGCGCGTGCCGGGTGACGTTGGTGAGCGCCTCCTGCACGATGCGGTATCCGGCCAGCTCAACCCCCGAGGGCAGCGTCCTCGCCTCTCCCGAGACCCGCCCGGTGACCGGCAGGCCGCTGCGCCGGATGAGTTCGCCGAGCCGGTCCAGCCCGGCGGCGGGGGAACGGGGAGCGCCGTCGCGGAGCACGCTGAGCACCGAGCGCATCTCCGTCAGCACATCCTTGGACGCCTGTTTGATCGTGGTGAGGGCGGTGCGCGCCTGCTCGGGGTGGTCGTCGATCAGGTGCAGCGCGGTGGAGGCCTGCACGTGGATGAGGGAGATGTTGTGCGCCAGCACGTCGTGCAGCTCCTGGGCCATGCTCAGCCGCTCCTCGCTGGCCTGCCGCCGGGCCTCCTCCCTCGCGACCCGACGGTGCTCCATCAGCCGTTCGTTCCTGGCGCGGGCGTACTCGCCCACGGCCAGCACCACGCCGATGAACGCCGCCACGGCGAGGTTGTGATACCAGGAGGGGATGGGCAGCCTGGTGAACCAGGTCGTGTAGACGGTGAAGAACGCGTACAGCAGGCCCGAGGCCAGCCAGGCGGCCCGCCGGTGACCGGTGGTGACGGCGCTGTGGATCGCGATGACCGGGCTGATGAAGACCGGGCCGTAGGAATATCCCAGGATAAGGAAGACACAGGTCACGACCATGGTCACGGCCATGGTGAGCACCGGGTGGCGGCGCCGTACGATCAGGGCGAGCGGGCCGATGAGAAGCAGCGCGTAACCGGCCGGGTCCAGCATGACGCGGGTCAGCTCGGCGCTGTGGACCTGGTTCCACTGCGCGCCCCTGGTGCCCACGACCTGGGCGACCGCCACGAGCAGCGGGAGCAGCGAGACGATCCACGGGGGTTTGGCGCGCACCTTCAGACTGTATGTCCACCTCGCGGGCCTGCGCGTCCGCCCGAGGCGGCAGCGGGGACTACACCGCCGGGGGTACGGAACCGGAGGTAAGGCGGGGCCGGGGTGGGGAAGGGGGCTGACAAGTCAGGTCGGCTGAGTCAAGCTGTCTGCGGGAGGCATCGTGATCACTCGCCGCTTGGTCGTGTCCGTCGCCGGGGTCCTGACCGGCGCCTCGGTCCTGTTCGTGCAGCCCGCCGCAGCGTCGCCGCCGCAGACGGCGGGGAGGGAACCGGTCGCCGAGGGGTACGGCGGGGCGGTCTCGACCGTCGACCCGGACGCCAGCCGCGCCGCGCTGGACGTGCTGCGACGGGGCGGTAACGCGATGGACGCCGCGGTCGCGGCGGCGGCCACGCTCGGAGTCACCGAGCCCTACTCGGCGGGGCTGGCCGGGGGCGGCTTCATCGTCTACTACGACGCGCGGCATCGGAGGGTCCACACCGTCGACGGCCGGGAGACCGCGCCCCGGGCGATGACCGCGACCTCCCTGGAGGGTGTCCCGTTCGACGACGCCGTCACCAGCGGGCTGTCGGCGGGGGTGCCGGGCAGCGTGGCGCAGTGGGAGCTGGCCCTGCGCCGGTTCGGCACGATCTCGCTCGGGCGGGCGCTCAGGCCCGCGATCGAGGTCGCCTCCCGGGGGTTCACGGTCGACCAGACCTTCCACGACCAGACCGCCGCCAACGCCGCCAGGTTCAAGGACTTCACCTCCACCGCCAGGCTCTACCTCCCCGGCGGCGCCCCGCCGCCGGTCGGCTCCGTCTTCCGCAACCCCGAGCTGGCCGAGACCTACCGGCAGCTCGGCAGTCGCGGCGGCTCCTGGCTGTATGGCGGGCGGCTCGGCTCGGAGATCGTGGCCACGGTCAAGAATCCGCCGGTCGTCCCCGGCTCCACCCGCACCGTACGGCCCGGCCTGATGGAGCTGTCCGACCTGACCGCCTACCGGGCGATCGAGCGGCCACCGACGAAGGTGACCTACCGGGGCATGGACGTGTACGGCATGGCGCCCCCGTCCTCGGGCGGTTCCACGGTCGGCGAGGCGCTCAACATCCTTGAGGCGCTGCCGAAGGTGGGCGCGCACGAGTATCTGGAGGCGTCCCGGCTGGCCTTCGCCGACCGGGGCAGGTATGTCGGCGACATCCCGGGCGTGCCGCTGAGGGAGCTGCTCTCCGACGGCTTCGCCAAGGAGCGCGCCTGCCTGGTCGGCGAGCGGGCGATCGCTCACCCGGCCGCGCCGGGCGACCCCGACGGGACCTACGGGCCGTGCCGGGCCGCCACCCCGTCGCAGGCCACTCCGACACCCGCGGAAGGCCCGGAGACCACCCACCTGGTCGTGACGGACCGGTCGGGGAACGTGGCCGCCTACAACATCACCATCGAGTCCACCGGCGGTAACGGCATCGTCGTCCCGGGCCGGGGTTTCCTGCTCAACAACGAGCTGACCGACTTCACCTTCGGTCCCGCCCCCGGCGACCCGAACCTGCCGGGCCCCGGCAAGCGGCCCCGCTCCTCGATGGCCCCGACGATCGTCCTGTCGGGCGGCCGGCCGCTGCTCGCGGTGGGGTCGCCGGGCGGTTCCACGATCATCACCACCGTGCTGCAGATTCTGGTCAACCGCTGGGACCTCGGCATGTCGCTGCCCGAGGCGCTGGCGGCTCCGCGGGCCACCCAGCGCAACACCGCCCAGACCCAGGCCGAACAGGGGTTCCTTGACCGTTACGGGGCGGAGCTCACGCTCAGGGGGCACAGTTTCACGCCGAACCCCGAGATCGGGGCGGCCACCGCGGTGGAGTTCCTCGGCGGGGGAAGGCTCCAGGCCGTCGCCGAGCCCACCAGGAGGGGAGGCGGCAGCGCGCTGGTGGTGAGCGGGCGCCGCTGAGGTCCCCCCCGCCCCCGTCCCCATGCCTCCCGCGCTCTCCGAGGTGAGAGCCGGCCGGTCGGTAGGAGAAGTGTCAGGACGGGAAGGACGTCGAGCGCGGCCACCGCCGACGTGGTCGGCCGCCCGCCGCCTGGGCGGCGCTAGAGGAGAAGGTAGCCGACCACGGCGGCCGCCACCACGACGACGAGCGCGATGGTCGGCACGACCAGCGATCGCTTCTGTGGTGCGGCCTCCGGCTCTTTCCCCTGAGCGAACGCGCGGAACTGCTGGGTGTTGCCCGCAGGGTCAATCTGAGGATCAGACATGAGACGACTTTAGCCACACGATCCACCACACCGATACTGATTCGTGGCACTTTCTGGGGGGGACGACGGGGAAGTGGAGTGCGGCGGACGGCGAGATAGGGTAAAGGGGAGTCGGCCAGGTCCGGTGCTGAGGACGGGACCGTGCCACCGGGCGGATAGCGTGGTGTCATGCTCCGGATCCTGTTCTCTCCCCGCGTGCTGGTGCTCCACCTGCTCGCGGTCGGAGCGCTTGTCGTGTGCGGGCTGCTCGGCCGCTGGCAGCTCGGCGTGTTCGAGGACTCCGGTAAGCCGCACACGACGCGGGATCCCGCTCCGGTGGCGGTCGCCACCCTCACCCGGCCCGGCAGCCACCTGACGGGCGACGCCGTCGGCCGCCGGGTGACCGCCGAGGGAACCTTCGACCCGTCCAGGCAGCTCCTGGTCGCCGAGAGGGACGGGGGCCTGTGGCTGCTCACCCCGTTTGACCTGGGCGACGGCACCCTGATCCCCGTCGTGCGGGGCTGGGTGCCCAGGGCCGACGATCCGGCGGTCGCCGTACCGCGGGGCGTGGTGACCGTGACCGGGCGGCTGCGGCCGTCGGAGCCCACCGACAGCGTGCCGCGCAGGGCCGCGCAACTGCCCCGGGGGCAGGTGCTGACCGTCTCGTCGGCCGAGCTGATCAACCTGTGGCGGGGCGCTAGGCTGCGCGACGGTTTCGTGGTGGCCACCGCGCAGTCTCCGGCCCCCGCCGTCGCGGCCACGCCGGTGACCGCGCTCCCACCGACCGAACCCGGCGGGCTCACCTGGCGTAACCTCGCCTACGCCGCCCAGTGGTGGATCTTCGGGCTTTTCGCGGTCTTCATGTGGTGGCATTTCGTGCGCGACATACTGCGCGGCCGTATGGCGGAGCGGGAGTCGGAGCCCGAGCCCGCCACGGCCTGAACGCGACATATCGGTGCAATGTCCGAACTCTGAGACCCGAGGTAGATGACCGTGGAATCCGCCCTCAAGCCCTTCCGTATCCTGGCGTACGTCGTCGGCGTGATGCTGCTCGTCCTGGTCACGTGCATCGTGCTCAGGTACGGCTTCGACATCGAGGGCCCGTCGAAGGTCGTCTCCCCGATCCACGGTTTTCTCTACATGCTGTACCTCGTGGCCACGATGAACCTGGGCATGAAGGCCCGCTGGGCCTGGCCGTACACCGTGGGCGTGATGCTCGCGGGCACCGTGCCGCTGCTGTCGTTCGTGTTCGAGCGCAAGGTCACCCGGCGCGTGGAGGCCGGGCTCGCGACCGCCTGACCCGCCGCGCGGACCGTCCCACCGGGCTCGCCGCGTGCCGGGCCGTCCCGCCGGGCCCCCTCCGGCGGGAGAACCCCTCGAAGCGGAGAGCTTCCCGGCCGGGGAGACCTCCGGAGAGGAGGGTCCTGTTCGGAATCGGGTGGAAGCCCGCCCCCGGGCGGGAGGCGCGATCCCCTCCGCGGTGCGGGCCCACCGGTCGGACCGCGGGCGCCGGCTCAGCGGCCGAGGCCGCGCTTGCGGGCGCGCTTGAGTCGTTCGCGCTGGGACGGGTCAAGCATCAGGTAGCCGACGGCCGGGGCGGCGACGACGCCCAGGACGATCAGCAGGGTCAGCCAGCTGGGCAGGATCAGCCATGACAGGAAAACGGCGATCCCCGCGCCGAGCGCGTACTTCTGAATGGGCGACATCCTCAACATCCTCCGAACGCGGAGCGAACGCCCCGCATGCTGTTCATTCTGCGTCGCCTGGTCAACGTCTGGCTCACCAGCGGGGTTCCATCCGAGATATATCGTGATTATCCGGCCGGTGTCCCGAGGGGCGTGGCCCGCTCGCCGGCGCTCCGGCCGGAGGCGGTTCAGTCACGGCGGTTCAGCTCCTCGACGATGAGCCGGGCCGAGCGCAGGGCCTGCCGGCGCAGGTCGGGGGTGGCGCGTTCGCCCTTCTCCGACAGACTGACCTCGATCAGCAGGTTGCTGATCCGGAACCGGATCACCACGTGGATCCGGCCGAGCACGACCACGTCGTAGGTGAACGCCTCGGCACCGACCCGGTCCCCGTCCCGTAGCGGGCCGACCGTCCCGATGAGGCCCGTCCCCGCGTCCGCCTTGATCTTGACGCGCTCGGCGGTGAAGAAACGATGAGCCGTGTCCGGCCCGGACCTGCCGGGGGTCGGGGCGTGCCGGCCGAGCGCCACGCGGAGCCCGCGCCCGCCCGGAGAGTCACTCCAGCCGCAGTACGCCTCCGCGTCCTTCCTCGCCACGTCCGCCGTCGGAGCGCCGGTCGGTCCCGCCGCGCGGACCTGGGCCCTGGTGAGCAGGGTGCACGGGTCGGGGGCGTCGGCGAACCTGCCGTAGGCGGAAGTGGAGGCGGAGACGGCGGGAGAGGGGGAGGCAGGGGGCGTCCCGGAGCCGCCCGTGGTCGGCAGGACCGCCACCGCCACCCCGGCCGCCACCGTGGCCAGCCCCGCCCCCACGACCCACCCGGTACGGCCGCGCCCGGACGGAGGCGCGTTCCGCGGCCCACCCCGCGGCCCGTTCCGCGGCGCGTCTGGCGGTGCGCTCCCCGGCGGAGTCCGCGGCGGCTCCCGCGAGGAGAGCGGGCCCGGCGGCGCCCCCCGGGCGATCCGGCGCAGGGCCGTACGGAGCACGGCCTCCCCGGGCCGCCGCCGGGGATCCTTGGCCAGCATGGCCAGCAGGACCGGGGCCAGGTCGCCCGCCAGGGAGGGGAACGGGGCCGGCTGGGTGAGCACCGCGCCCAGGGTGGCGATGGGGACATCACGCTGGAACGGGTTCTTCCCCTCCACCGCCGCGTAGAGGGTCGCGCCCAGGGACCACAGGTCGGCGGCCGGTCCGTCATCGGTGCCGTGCAGTCGCTCCGGGGCGATGTAGCCGGGAGAGCCGACCAGCGCGTCCGGAGAGGTGAGGGGGGCGTCGCCCTCCAGGGTGGCGATGCCGAAGTCGGTCAGCAGGACCCCGCCGTCCTCGGCGAGCATGATGTTGGCCGGTTTCACGTCACGGTGCATGATGCCCCGGCTGTGCGCGAGGCTCAGCGCGCCGAGCACGGCCAGGCCGATCGCGGCCACCCGGGCCGGCGGGAGCGGCCCGTCCCGGCGGATCAGCCGGTCCAGGGAGCACCCCCGGACGAGGTCCATCACGATCCAGGGGCGGCCGTCCTGGGCCACCACGTCGTGCACGGCCACGATGGACGGGTGGCTCAGCCGGGCGGCGGCCCGTGCCTCGCGGAGGGTACGCTCCCGCCGTTCCGCCCGCTCGGTCTCGGGCAGGTTCCAGCCGAGCCGTACCTCCTTGATCGCCACTTCCCGGTTGAGCAGCTCGTCCCTGGCGCGCCAGACCACACCCATGCCACCCTCGCCAAGCCGGTCGAGCGTGCGATAGCGGCCCGCGAGCACGGGCGGCGACGGATCAGCCACGTGTCCTCAGGGACTCGGTGATCCAGCGGGCGACCTTCAGCGCGTCCCGCGCGATCCTGCCGTCGGAGTCCTCCTTGACGCTGCCCCGCTCGTACTGAACCTCGGCGATCAGGTTGCTGACCCGGAGGACCACGGTCACCTTGTAGGACCCGCCGTAGATGTTGATCGGGCTGTAGACACCCGCGGTGAACGCCTCCTCACCCACCCCCTTCAGGTCCTGAGGGGGCACGGGCCGGGGTGTGGCGTACTTCGCGTTGTCGACGAAGTCCTTCCTCTTGCCGGACAGATACTCCCTGGCCCGTTTGATCTCGGAGCCGTCCCGCTTCTGGGCGACCAGCCGGACCCGGAGGTCGAACTTCTCGGAGTTGGGCGTCCGCCAGTCGTGCTGGTTGAGCCACTCGCATGTGGAGGGCTCGACCTCGGAGCTCTTGAACCCCGGCACGACCTCGTCGGCCTGCCGGTCGTCGAGCAGGCTGCAGGCCCGGGGCGCCGCGGCGAACCGGCCCTTGGCCCCGGCGGGTCCGGTGGCGGGAACGTTCTCTCCCGCGCCCTCGCCGGAGCCGCCGATCATCGGGGCGAGCAGTACGCCGACGGTGACGGCCATGGCGGCGAGCAGGCCACCGGTCAGCCCCACGATCGAGCGGGGCACCAGCACCCCGGTGGAGCGCCTGGCCGGCTCGGTCCGTCGCGCGGGTCCGGGGGGGCCGGTCGGGCCGGGGGGCATGGGTGCGCCGAAGGGCGGCGCGGAGTCGGGCGAGAAACCGGAAGAGTCGGGGAAGCCAGAGGAGTCGGGGAAACCGGGAGAGCCGGAGGGGTGAGGGAGATCGGGGGAGCCGGAGGAGTAGAGGAGGTCGGAGGAGTGGGGGAAGTCGGGGGAGCCGGGGAAGCCGCTTCCCGGCGGGGCCGGTGGGGGCTCCTGCGAGCCGGGGACGGCGGGGGCCGGTGGCGCGGCCCGCGGGGTGCTCCGCGGTGTGGACACCCGCTCGTGGAGGTCCCACGGGCCCTGGACGGGTGCCTCCGGCTGGAGGGGGCGCTGGACCGGCCCGGTCCTCTCCGAGGGGAACGGCGGGGCGGGGGCGGTCGAGGCCGGCCAGGGGGCGGACCCGGCCTGAGGAGGCGGCTCGGAAGGAAACGACGGAGGCGTGGATGCGGCCGATTCGGGATAGGCCGGTGTCGCGGGGGCCGGCGCCGGGTCGGTCGCCTCCGGGTGAAACGGCGGAGCGGGGAGAGGCGGTCCCGGACGATCAACGGGAGAAGGCGAGGGGGAGAGCGCGGGGGCGGTTCCGGGGTGAGGGGCGGTTCCGGGGTGAAAGGGCGAGGGCGCCGGTGTGGCCGTCCCGAAGGGGGCCGATGCGGGCGCCCCGGGGGGAGCGGGTCGGAAGGCGGGACCGGTTGCCTCCGACGGGAAGGGGACGGGACCGTTTGCCCCGGAGGGGAAGGGGATGGGACCGGTCGTCTCCGACGGGAGGGGGGCGGGCCCGTTTGCCCCGGAAGGGGAGGGCGCGGGACCGGTCGCCTCTGAGGGGAGGAGCGCGGGGGTGGCTGCCCCGGGGTGGAAAGGGGAGGGCGGGGGAGCGGTCGTCTCGGCGGGGAAGGGCGAGGGAGCGGGGGTGGTCGTCTCGGCGGGGAGGGGCGCCGGAGCCGGGATGATCGCGCCGGGGACGAAGGGCCCCACGGGGAACGGCGTGGAGGGCATCCGGCGGGACGGCGGCGGCAGCGCGTCCGCGGGGACCGGGGGCAGCGGGGTGTAGACGTCGCCCCGGCGCCGCGCGATGTCGAGCAGGGCCATGCGGAGCGCGCCGGGCTCGGGCCGCTGCCCCGGGTCGCCGGAGAGCAGGGCGAGCAGGACCGGGGTGATCGGGCCCGCCCTGTCGAGGAGGCCGCCCGGCGACGGGGGGCGGCCCTCGGCGGCCGTGCAGAGGGTCGCGCCGAGCGACCACAGGTCGGCCGCCGGGCCCGTCACCCCCTCTGGGGCGGTGAAGGCCGGGGACCGGAGGGTCGGCGGGGCGAGGACGATCCGGTCGTGCGGGCCGAGCAGCACCGAGCCGGGCCGTACGTCGCCGTGGAGCATCCCACGGTTGTGCACGGCCACGAGTTGGTCCAGTACGGCCAGCCCGAGAATGGCGACCTCGTGGGGTGCCATCGGCCCGAGCCGCCCGATCACCTGTTCCAGCGAAGCCTGCTCCAGCACCGCCGGGTTCGCCGCCTCGGCGGGGCCGGGCCCGGCAGCGGCGTGCCTGCCCTGCGGCCGGGGGACGTCTGGGTGCTTCATCAGATACCTCCAAAGAAACCCCCGCCTTTAGGCGGGGGAGGAATTGGACTCCTGTGGAGCAGGGCGGGGATAGGTGATTCGCCACCGGGCGGGCCGCCGTATCGAACACCCACACGATACTTAACTGGTCGTGCGGTAGAATGTGAGGCGTGGCGCAGATCGTGAAGCGGGCCTACAGGTACCGCTTCCACCCGACCCCCGAGCAGGCCTCCGAGCTTGCCCGGACGTTCGGCTGCGTGCGCCTCGTCTACAACAAGGCCCTGGAGATGCGCACCC